>NZ_JAAQWK010000016.1:0-174317 GCF_012985445.1 Pseudomonas sp. WS 5532 | reverse complement strand
CCCTAAACTTGGCTCAGCAATCGTTGGTTACATCTTTGATTTCTCGCGGAGTAACTTGTGATGCTGATAATCTTGTTGACTATCAGTCTGACTCCACAAGCACCCACACGAATTGCTTGATTCAGTTGTTAAAGAGCGGTTGGTTAAGATCTTTCGTCTCAACCGAGGCGCGCATTCTACAGCAGCCTCATTTGCTGTCAAGTGATTATTTTCAGAAGCTTTCGAAGAATTCTTCAACAACTTCAACCACTTGCGCTTACGATCTCTCGTTAGCGGGAGGCGAATTCTACAGCGTTACACGCTGCTGTCAACACCTCTTTTTCAACTTCCTTTTGGCTTCGATGAACTGAAGCAACTTGCTGCCGAAAACTTCGTAACTCATTGTTTACCAAGGAGTTTTCCGTTTCGACTGCGCCGGAAGTGGGGCGAATTATAGACAGATATAAAACGCCGTCAACACTTAATTTAGATTCTCTATCAAAAACCCCAAAAAGCCCTATCCCCTTCTATATAAAGAGGACAGCAACCAGAGCTGAGCAATATATTGCTCAAAAGCCGCCAGTTAAGCATCATAGTCGCTCTGCTTCTTTACCACGACTTCGGACACCCGCCCCAATGACCACTCCACCTCGCAGCCTGGCCTCGGCATTGTTCCCGGTCGGCCTGCTGTTGATCGCCATGGCCTCCATCCAGTCGGGTGCCTCGCTGGCCAAGAGCATGTTCCCCATCGTCGGCGCACAGGGCACTACTACTCTGCGGCTGATTTTCGCCAGTGTGATCATGCTGCTGCTGTTACGCCCATGGCGCGCCAAGCTCACGGCCAAGTCCCTGCGCACTGTCATCGTCTACGGCATGGCATTGGGCGGCATGAACTTCCTCTTCTATATGTCCTTGCGTACAGTCCCCCTGGGCATCGCAGTAGCGCTGGAATTCACCGGCCCGCTTGCCGTGGCTATCTATGCCTCGCGCAGGGCGGTGGACTTTGTATGGATCGGTCTCGCGGTCGCGGGCCTGCTGTTGTTGATCCCCACCGGAGAAACCAGCACCGGCATCGACTTGATCGGCGCCGCTTATGCACTGGGCGCTGGCGTTTGCTGGGCACTCTATATCCTGTTTGGGCAAAAAGCCGGCAACGACAACGGCGTGCAAACCGCCGCCCTCGGCGTGATGATCGCCGCTTTGTTCGTGGCGCCGATCGGCATCGTCCATGCCGGCGCCGCACTGCTGACGCCCTCGCTGATTCCCGTTGCTATCGGTGTAGCCATCCTGTCCACCGCTTTGCCCTATACCCTGGAAATGGTCGCGCTTACTCGCCTGCCCGCTCGCACCTTCGGCACCTTGATGAGCATTGAGCCCGCATTCGGCGCGCTCTCCGGTCTGTTCTTCCTGCAGGAGCACTTGTCCCTCGCGCAATGGCTGGCAATCACCTGCATTATCTTCGCCTCCGTCGGTGCCACACTGACGATGCGCAACGAATCCAAACCGTTGGTGCCAGCC
Source organism: Pseudomonas sp. WS 5532 (assembly GCF_012985445.1). Taxonomy (NCBI): domain Bacteria; kingdom Pseudomonadati; phylum Pseudomonadota; class Gammaproteobacteria; order Pseudomonadales; family Pseudomonadaceae; genus Pseudomonas; species Pseudomonas sp. WS 5532. The sequence continues at coordinate 172,820 of NZ_JAAQWK010000016.1, read as the reverse complement.
GATTGATTCTCATCGCAGGCAGCTCTGGCATTTGCCGCTCATTTAGGCCATGTTTAAGCCGTAAACGAATGTCTTTCATGGAGAATTTCGACAGGGACAGCTGAACGCTACAATCGAGAGCGAGTTAAGCCTGCATCGAGCCTTTTTGCGACGCGGCTATAAGGATAGTAATGAAACGAATTTTGATACTGTTACTGGTCGTGGGCATTGCTGGCTGTGCTGCGACCACCAAGACAGAAGTGAAACGGGGCAAAAAAGGCATGCACATCAACTGTTCCGGCCTGTCCTCCTCCTGGGACCAGTGCTACACCAGTGCAGCCAACTCCTGCGGCGCCAAGGGCTACCGGGTTATCGCCAAGTCCGGTGACAATTCCGAAGAGCCAGGCGACTATCCTTTCGGTATCAACCCTGCCGGCTACACCAGCCGCAGTATGATCGTCATCTGTAAATGACCGCCCGAGCAGTCCTCTTCCGGCTGCTCCTTTCTCTTTACACGCCCTTCGCTCTGCTGCGGCTACACTCCTGCCCGACACTCGAGCAACGGAGTTCCCATGACACCCAACAAAAAAATCGTATTGGTGGTTGGTGCCGGTGATGCAACCGGTGGCGCCATTGCCCGACGCTTTGCCCGTGAAGGCTATGTAGCCTGCGTCACCCGTCGCAGTGCCGATAAACTACAGCCCTTGGTCGAGAGCATTCAGGCGGCGGGCGGAGAAGCCCACGGTTTTGCCTGTGATGCGCGCAAAGAAGATGAGGTGATCGCGCTGGTTGAGCAGATAGAAACCGAGCTTGGCCCCATCGAAGCTTTCGTCTTCAATATCGGCGCCAACGTGCCGTGCAGCATCCTCGAAGAAACCGCGCGCAAATATTTCAAAATCTGGGAGATGGCCTGCTTCTCCGGGTTCCTGAATGCCCGCGAAGTCGCCAAACGCATGGTCACCCGCGAACGCGGCACTATTGTGTTCACCGGCGCCACTGCCGGGCTGCGTGGCGGTGCAGGGTTTGCCGCATTTGCCGGCGCCAAACACGGTATCCGTGCGCTCGCGCAAAGCATGGCGCGGGAATTGGGGCCCAGGAACATCCATGTGGCCCACGTGGTGGTCGACGGCGCTATCGACACAGATTTTATTCGCGACAATTTCCCGCAAAAATACGCGCAGAAAGATCAGGACGGCATCCTCAACCCCGAACACATCGCCGACAACTATTGGTACCTGCATAGCCAACCACGCGACGCCTGGACCTTCGAACTGGACCTGCGCCCCTGGAATGAACCCTGGTAGGCACGCCGCCTCCGATCAAGAACAACAATAAGCAGCGAGAATCGACGATGAGTAAAACCCTGGAATTTTTTTTCGACCTCGGCAGCCCGGCCACTTACCTGGCCTATACACAATTGCCTGCGCTTTGCGCCGAGACCGGTGCACAACTGGTGTATCAACCCATGCTGCTGGGTGGCGTGTTCAAAGCCACCGGCAACGCCTCCCCCATCAGCGTGCCGGCCAAAGGTCGTTACATGTTTGATGACTTGGCGCGATACGCCAAACGCTACAACGTGGCGCTCAAGTTCAACCCGCACTTCCCGATCAATACCCTGGTGCTGATGCGTGCCGTCATGGGTATCCAGATGCGCCAGCCCGAGCGCTTCCAGGCCTTCATCGACTGCCTGTTTCGCGCCATTTGGGTCGAAGGTCGACATCTGGGCGACCCCGCCGTCGTGGCCGCCGTGCTGAGTGAGGCCGGTTTCGACCCAGAGGAAGTCCTGAACCTGGCCAACGATGAAAAGGTAAAAGCCGCCCTCAAGGACAAAACCGAACAGGCTGTTCAGCGCGGGGTATTCGGTGCACCCAGTATGTTTGTAGGCAATGACCTGTTCTTCGGTCAGGACCGTCTGGAATTTGTGCGCGAAGCGCTCCGCTAAAACTCGATCGCCAGGCGCCCCTGAGCGCCGCTTGCGAGCAAATCGCAAGCGGCGTTTACCGTATGCCGGTCGAAGCGGTGCGGATCCATGTCACGTTGCGTATCGGCGAATTAGGTGGTGTCGGCCCCCAATCGACGCCAGCCGGCCAGGGGCAAGGCCCCTGAACGGCAACCGATCAGATAGCGGCGGTACGCACCTGCAGCCATTCCAAGGCTGCACCACTGAGCAGCGGGCTCAGGCGTTCACGCACCTCGGCGTGGTAAGCGTTGAACCATTCGCGCTCATCCGCCGTCAGCAACGACGGCTGCAGGCAACGGGTGTCGATCGGGCACAGGGTCAGGGTTTCAAACCTGAGGAACTCACCGAACTCGGTCTTGCCTGCTTCACGGTTCAACACCAGGTTCTCGATGCGCACGCCCCAACGACCCGGGCGATAGGTACCTGGTTCAATCGAAGTAATCATCCCCGGCTGCATTGCGGTTTGCGGTGCGGTGGCGGCCTGGTAGGCGATCACCTGCGGACCTTCGTGCACATTCAGGAAATAGCCTACGCCATGACCTGTACCGTGGCCGTAGTCCACGCCTTCGGCCCAGATCGGCGCACGGGCAATGGCATCCAGCAATGGCGAGAGAATGCCCTTGGGGAAATGTGCCCTGGACAGGGCAATCACGCCCTTGAGCACGCGCGTGCAGTCGCGTTTCTGCTCGTCGCTTGGCGTGCCGATGGGCACCATGCGCGTAATATCCGTGGTGCCGCCCAGGTACTGGCCGCCGGAGTCGATCAGCAACAGGCCATCGCCTTCGATCAACGCATGCTCTTCTTCGGTGGCGTGGTAATGCGGCATCGCACCGTTGGCGTTGAACGCTGCGATGGTGTTGAAACTCAGCGACACATAATCGGGGCGACGGGTACGCGCGGCGGTCAAGTGCTCGTCGATGGTCAGCTCGGTGATGCGCTCACGGCCCAACGCACTGTCCAGCCAGGCGAAGAATTCACACAGCGCCGCGCCGTCTTGCTCCATGGCTTGGCGGATATGTTCGGCGTCCGCCAGGCTTTTGCGCGACTTGGCCAGCGTGGTCGGGTTCAAGCCCTCGACCAGCTTCACGCCGGCATCGAGGTTTTCCAGCAAACCGGTGGTGACGCGTGCCGGATCAACTTGCAGGCTGACACCCGCCGGAACTGCACGCAGCGCATCCGTCACTTCGCTGTAGTCGCGCAAGGTCACGCCGTCCCGCTCCAGTACCGCGCGCAGCTCGGCATCGACCTTGCTCAGCGCCACAAACAGCGTGGCCTGCTGTTGATTGATCAAGGCAAAGGACACAAACACCGGGTTGAACGACACATCACCGCCGCGCAGGTTGAACAGCCAGGCGATGTCATCCAGGGTCGCGATGAAGTGCCAATCGGCGCCCTTCTCTTTCAAGCTGGCACGCAGGGCGGCGAGTTTGTCGCCACGGCTGACCGTCGCCTGCGGCGGCAGGTGTGGGTAGATCGGCTGGTTCGGCAAGGCCGGGCGGTCTTGCCAGACTTCATTCAACAGGTCGATATCGGTACGCAGGCGAGCGCCGCGCTCGGCCAGCTTGTCGCCCAAGGTACGTGCCGAGGCCACGGCCATCACCGCGCCGTCCACTGCGACCACGCCGCCTTCCGGGGTTTGCTCGGCCAGCCATTCCAGCGGGCCGGGTTGGCCCGGTTGCAGCTTCACCAATTCGATGCCGCTGCCCTTGAGCTCCTTGGTCGCCTGTTCCCAGTAACGGCTGTCGGCCCACACGCCGGCAAAATCCGCGGTGACAATCAACGTGCCTACCGAGCCATAAAACCCCGACAGCCATTGCCGCCCCTGCCAGTAACCCGGCAAGTACTCGGACAGATGCGGGTCGGCCGACGGCACCAGCAGGGCATGGATGCCCTCGCGGCGCATCAGTTCGCGGGTATGCGCCAGGCGCTGGGGAACCGTTCCATGGGTCAAAGGCTGCGTGCTCATCATGTCTCCTGCTAACCACTCATAATTGTTATGTGTTGTGACTGAAAAATCAGACCGCCCAGAACGCCGGCGCATTGACCAGTGCGGCCTTGATCAACTGCACGGCCGCGTCGATATCCTGCTCGGTGGTAAACCGGCCCAGGCTCAAGCGAATAGTTCGACCGGCGCTGCGTGCGTCATGGCCCAAAGCCAGAAGCACGTGTGACGGCGCATTACTCGCCGAATTGCACGCCGAGGTGGCCGAAAACGCGATACCTGCGCTCAGGGCCTGGGAATTAAATTCACCCTCGGTGAACGTGAGGCTCAGTGTATGGGGAATGCGCTGGGTGGCGCTGCCATTGAGGCGCACGCCGGCAATCGTGTCCAACTGATTGAGCAGGCGCTGACGCAACGCGACGATAGCGGCTTTTTCTTCAGCAAAGGACTGCGCCGCCAAGGCGAAGGCAGTGCCCATACCGGCAATCTGGTGAGTCGCCAGGGTACCGGAGCGCAATCCGCCTTCGTGGCCGCCACCGTGAATCTGCGCCAGTACCTTCTGCTGCGCGCGCGGGCCAACATACAGCGCGCCAATGCCCTTGGGGCCGTACAGCTTGTGCGCAGAAAACGACATCAGGTCCACCGGCCATTCAGCCAGGTCGATCGCGACCTTGCCCGCGCCTTGCGCCGCATCCACATGCAGCAGCGCGCCGTGCTCACGTACGCGCGCACCAATGGCGGGGATGTCATTGAGGGTGCCCAACTCGTTGTTTACCAGCATCAGCGACACCAGGAAGGTGTCTTCGCGCAAGGCTCCACTGACTGCCTCGGCGCTGATCAAGCCTTCAGCGTCCGGCACCAGGTAGGTCACGGCCACGCCGGCGTCCTGCAACTGCCGCGCGGTATCCAATGTGGCCTTGTGTTCGATCTGGCTGGTGATGATATGCCCACCTGCCACACCTCGCGCCTGGGCCACCCCCTTGATCGCCAGGTTGTTGGATTCTGTGGCACCGGAGGTCCAGACGATTTGTTCAGGTTGGGCGCCGACCAGTTCGGCCACTTGGCGCCGCGCCTGCTCGACCGTGTGCCGGGCCGCCTGGCCAAACGCATGGGAGCTGGACGCAGGGTTGCCGAAGTTGGCATTAAAACCCAGACACTCGACCATCACTTGAATGACCCGCTCATCCACCGGCGTGGTGGCGGCGTAGTCGAAATACAACGGACGTTTATTCATGACGTTAAGACTCGCAGAGCGTATTCCCCAGGACAGCGCCTCGGGAGGGCATCGACCGGAACAGAGGTCGTCAGATTTAACCCGTCGGATGCCATAAAAGAAGGACCACTTTATGCAAATGTGCGTAGGAACGCTCCTGAAATTCAGCTTAACAGGCTGAAGTATCCCAATGGCAAACAAAAAGCCCGAGGTTCCTTAAGGGAATCCTCGGGCTTTTTGCCACTTGGCGCCGGCTCAACTGGGGCGACCGTGCATCACCACACTGCGTTCGGCGTTCATTTCGCCCTGGTGGTCGAAGCCGAACGGCTTCTGTGGCTGCCCGGTCAACGCGGCGCGCTGCTGTTGATATTCATCAAACGACAGGCCACGACGGCTCAAGGCTTCAAGGGCCAATTGCTTGGTTTCTTCGGCGGTATAAGGACGCGACTCAGGCGAAGGATGGGTCGCACATCCGGCAAGGACAGCGCTGACAACTATTAAGGAAACAGCCAGAAAGTGGTTCATGGTGAAGGCCCTGCGAAGGAGGTTTGTAGTCAATGAACACAGGCTACTCCCGCCCTCGCGCAGTGAAAAATCATCCGCCGTGATAGTCGCTATCAACCGTTCCGGCATGCTTGATAGCCGCCCATTCATATTCATTTAAGATCTATAAATATGGAAATACGTTCGTTTACGGCATAACCATAACCTTCTATAAATGGCCCTGCGCGCAACCGACACTGTTCGCCACGCAACTGTTGCCCAGGCAACAGTCATTCAACAAAACCGCAACCAGGCAACAGCTCCTTTTTCAACAGTTCATCTGCAGCCCTCGCCAATCAAGGCTTGCAGCCATTGGTACAGCTCTTGCTCAACACGCTCCACTTCACCTGCTACCCACCCCTGTTGAAAAAGGAACTGTTCTATGTGCCGCCCCCTGAATGTCGTTGCCCTCTCTGGCGGAACCTGGCGCCCATCGCGCACCTTGGTATTGACCCAGGCCGTGCTGGCCGAACTGGCCACGTTGCTGCCGATCCAGACCACCCTGATCGAGTTGGGTGACATTGCCCGCCCCTTGGGCGGCGCACTCTCACGCGATGAACTGCCGGCCGAGGTCGAAACGCAACTGTTGGCCATCGAACAGGCCGACCTGCTGATCGTTGCCGCGCCGGTGTATCGCGGCTCCTATCCTGGCCTGCTCAAGCACCTGTTTGACCTGGTAGGCCTCAACGCCTTGATCAACACTCCGGTGTTGCTCGCGGCCACCGGCGGCAGCGAGCGCCATGCACTGGTCCTCGATCACCAGTTACGTCCGCTGTTCAGCTTCTTCCAGGCCTTGACCCTGCCGATCGGTGTGTACGCCACCGAAGCTGACTTCACCGACTACCAAATAACCAGCGAGTTATTAAAAGCCCGCATTCAACTGGCTGCAGAACGCGCAGCGCCGTTGTTTGCCGCGCACTCCCCCTCTCTGCTGAAAATCGCTTAAGGATTTGTCATGGATGTTTTCTGGTTTCTGCCCACACATGGCGACGGCCATTTCCTCGGCACCACCCAAGGTGCGCGCCCGGTCACCCTCAATTATCTGAAGCAGGTGGCGCAAGCGGCTGACAGCCTCGGTTACTTCGGCGTGCTGATTCCTACCGGGCGCTCGTGTGAAGATTCCTGGGTAATCGCCTCGGCGCTGGTACCGCTGACGGAACGCCTGCGTTATCTGGTGGCGATTCGCCCGGGGATCATCTCGCCCACGGTGTCGGCGCGCATGGCCGCGACCCTGGACCGCTTGTCCAACGGCCGATTGCTGATCAACGTGGTCACCGGTGGCGACCCCGACGAAAACCGTGGCGACGGCAGCTTCCTCGACCACAGTGAACGCTACGAAGTCTCCGACGAATTCCTGCAGATCTGGCGCCGTGTGTTGCAGGGCGAGTCGGTGGATTTTGAAGGCAAGCACCTGCGTGTGCAGAACGCCAAAGCGCTTTACCCGCCGGTGCAGAAGCCGTATCCGCCGCTGTACTTCGGCGGTTCGTCGGATGCTGCCCACGACCTGGCCGCCGAGCAGGTCGACGTGTACCTGACCTGGGGCGAGCCGCCCGCCGCCGTTGCGCAAAAACTTGCCGACGTGCGTGAACGCGCAGCGCGCCATGGGCGCACCGTCAAGTTCGGCATTCGCCTGCATGTAATCGTGCGCGAAACCGAAGAAGACGCCTGGAAAGCCGCCGCCAAACTGATCGAACACATCAGCGATGAAACCATCGCCGCGGCGCAAAAATCCTTCTCGCGCTTTGATTCCGAAGGCCAGCGGCGCATGGCGGCGCTGCATGACGGGCGCCGCGACAACCTGGAAATCGCCCCCAACCTGTGGGCCGGTGTCGGCCTGGTACGCGGCGGTGCCGGCACCGCGTTGGTGGGCAACCCGCAGCAGGTGGCCGAACGCATCCAGGAATACGCCGACCTTGGCATCGAGAGCTTCATCTTCTCCGGCTACCCGCACCTGGAAGAAGCCTATCGCTTTGCCGAGCTGGTGTTCCCGCTGTTGCCGGAACCTTACGCCAGCCTCGCCGGGCGCGGCATCACCAACCTCACGGGGCCGTTTGGCGAAATGATTGCCAATGATGTGTTGCCGAACACCAAAGCCTGAGCGCGCTGAAATCCCCCCTATGTGGACACTGCTCTCCTGTGGGAGCCGGGCTTGCCCGCGATGCAAACGACGCGGTGCTTCAGTTGCTCCGCAGCGATGCTATCGCAGGCAAGCCAGCTCCCACATTTGAACGTGATTGCCAGACAGACATTGAGGAACCCCGTGTGACAGCCAACCCCCACAGCGTCCTGCCTTCACCCTTGCAGACCGCCAAGCTGCTGGCCGCCGAATTTGCCCTCACCGCCGTTGAACGCGATGAGCGCGGCGGCACGCCCAAGGCCGAACGGGACGCGCTGCGCCAAAGCGGCCTGCTGGCCCTGAGCATCCCCACGCAATACGGCGGCCTCGGCGCGCGCTGGAGTGAAACCCTGGGCATCGTGCGCGAGTTCGCCAAGGTCGACAGCTCCATCGCCCATGTCTTCGGCTTTCACCACCTGATGCTCGCCACCGTGCGCCTGTTTGCGCGCCCGGACCAATGGCAGCCGTGGTTCGAACAAACTGCGCGTAAAAACTGGTTCTGGGGCAACGCCCTCAACCCGCTGGACACGCGCACGGTGGTCAAGGATTTCGGCGGCTGGCGAGAATTTTCCGGCAAGAAGAGCTTCTGCTCCGGCGCCAGCGATTCGGAAATGCTCATCGCCTCGGCCGTGGACGAAAGCGCCGGCGGCAAACTGCTGATCGCCGCGATTCCCAGCGGGCGCAGCGGCATTACGTTGCACAACGACTGGAACAACATCGGCCAGCGCCAAACCGACAGCGGCAGCGCCAGCTTTGAACGGGTGCGCGTCGAAGAGTCCGAGTTGCTGCTCGATCCCGGCCCGTTGAGCACGCCCTTCGCCTGCCTGCGCCCGCTGATCGCGCAGTTGACGTTCACGTATATGTTTCTCGGGATTGCCGAAGGCGCCTTTGAAGAAGCGCGCAACTACACCCGCACCGAAACCCGTGCGTGGCACAAATCCTCGGCGGGCGATGTGCGCCAGGACCCTTACGTGCTGCACCACTACGGCGAATTCTGGGTGGCCCTGGAAGGCGTGCGCCTGCTGGTCGAACGCGCAGGCGAACTGCTCGACCAGGCCTGGGCCAAAGGTGCCAGCTTAAGCGAACAGCAACGTGGCGAACTGGCCATTGCCATCGCCACCGCCAAAGTCGCCGCCACCCGCCAAGGCCTGGACCTGTGCAGCCGCCTGTTTGAAGTCACCGGCGCGCGCTCGACCCATGCCTCACTGCGCCTGGATCGCCACTGGCGCAACTTGCGCACGCAAACCCTGCACGACCCGGTGGATTACAAACTCCACGAACTGGGGGACTGGGCGTTGAACCAGTCCCTGCCGATCCCGACGTTCTACTCCTGAGAGAGGTGCCCATGCAGCTGTTAACCTTACCGCCCTCGCCCGCCCTCGCGACCTCGATTCGCGCTACGGCCCAGGTCTTCGAAGACCCCAAATCCCAGGCGCTGCTCGACCATATCCAGCAAGTGGCGCCCAGCGAAGCGAGTGTGCTGATCATCGGCGAGACCGGCACCGGCAAAGAGCTGGTGGCACGCCATATTCATAACCTCAGTGCGCGGCGCAACCGGCCCTTTGTGGCGGTGAACTGCGGCGCGTTCTCCGAATCCCTGGTGGAAGCCGAATTGTTCGGGCATGAAAAAGGTGCGTTTACCGGCGCCCTCAGCGCCAAGGCCGGCTGGTTCGAAGAGGCCGACGGCGGCACCTTGTTCCTCGATGAGATCGGCGATTTGCCGATGGCGATCCAGGTCAAACTGTTGCGCGTACTACAGGAGCGCGAAGTGGTGCGCCTGGGTTCGCGCAAGAGCATTGCGATTGATGTGCGCGTGCTGGCGGCCACCAACGTGCAGCTGGAAAAAGCCATCAACGCGGGGCACTTTCGCGAAGACCTCTACTACCGCCTGGATGTGGTCAGCCTCGAACTCAGCCCATTGCGCGAGCGCCCCGGCGATATCCTGCCGCTGACCCGGCATTTTATCGAAGCCTATAGCCAGCGCCTGGGCTACGGCCCGATCACCATCAGCCGCGAGGCCGAGCACAAGCTCAAAAGCTACAGCTGGCCGGGCAATATCCGCGAGCTGGAAAACGTGATTCACCACACCTTGCTGATCTGCCGTAATGGCGTGATCGAGCGTGATGATCTGCGCCTGTCGAACATGCGCATCGAGCGCCAGGACGACAGCCAGCATGGCACCGACAACAGCGCCGACGCCTTGCTGGCCCGCGCCTTTCAAAAGCTCTTCGAAGAACAGGCCGGCGCCCTGCATGAAAAGGTCGAAGACGCGCTATTGCGCGCCGCTTACCGTTTCAGCCATTACAACCAGGTGCACACCGCGAACCTGCTGGGTTTGAGCCGCAACGTCACGCGCACGCGCCTGATCAAGATCGGCGAGTTGGCGGTAAACAAACGCCGCCCCGGCGAAAACGTGCAGGGCGAGCGCATGCTGCATTTATCCATTTAGGCGGCAGTGCAACGCGTTGTCATGGCTGCGCTCGAAGCTGCGCAGCACCTGGAACGAACCGAAGGTCACCGCCGTGGCCTGGTGGGCGCGAATCAGCATCCAGAAGTCTTCCTCGCCGTGCTCAAAACACTTGAACGCCGCCTCGCCGTCCTCACGCGAGCGCCATTGCAGGTAATTGAGCACCCGTCGCCCGTCGTCGCTGACTTGAACACTGGCATTGATAAAGCCGCCATGGCCCTGGGCCAGGCGTTCGCTCTGGGTGGACAAGGCGGCTACCAGGGCAAATTGCTGCCGGGGCTCGATCTGAAACTCGATCAACTGAGTGAAGCTGCGATTTTTCTCTGATACCTGCATGAACACTCCCCTCTCTCTGTAGGCAGAATCTTGCGATTCGATGCCACGCAGGGTAAAACCTCTAGTTAAGTCAAGGTCAAGCGCTTATCTGGAGTTTTTTATGCTTACCAAGGAACTCACCGTTGGCCAACTCGCCGCTCGCAGTGGCGTGGCGGTTACGGCGCTGCACTTTTATGAGTCCAAGGGGTTGATCAAGAGCAACCGCAACGCCGGTAACCAACGGCGCTACCCACGGGATGTGTTGCGGCGCGTGGTGGTGATCAAAATCGCACAACGTTTGGGGATTCCATTGGCGACCATTGGCGAGGCGTTGCAGACCTTGCCGGACGGGCGCACGCCCACTGCACAGGACTGGGAACGCTTGTCGGCGCTGTGGCGCGAGGATCTGGATGAACGCATTAACAAGCTGATGCTGCTGCGCGACAAACTCAGTGGTTGTATTGGTTGCGGGTGTTTATCGCTGGAGGCGTGTCCCCTGCGTAATCAGGATGACAAGCTGGGGGAATGTGGGCCCGGCGCGCAATTACTTGAGCCCAGCCCCGAAACCTGACCTGAAAACCCAATCAATGTGGGCGCTGGCTTGCCTGCGATGCAGACAACCCGGCCTGTCAGTTAAACCGAGTTGCCAACACCTCGTCGGTTACCTGCAAGCCACGGCGGGCGTGGCCTATAGTGAAAAGGCCGGACCTTCACAACCCCACCTGAGGAGAACGATATGAGCGTTAAGCCAATCCCTGAGGGTTATCACAGCGTCACGCCGTATATGGGCATCGATAACGCCGCCGAGGCCATTGAGTTTTACCAGAAAGCCTTCGGCGCTACCCAGGTCATGCGCCTGGACATGCCCGATGGCAAGGTCGGCCACGCCGAGCTGCGCATCGGTGACTCGGCGATCATGCTCGGCTCGCCTTGCCCCGAAATGGCCTTGCGCAACCCTGACGAACACACCAGCGTCGGTTTGCACCTGTATGTGAAAGACGTGGATGCGCAGTACCAACAGGCCATTGATGCAGGCGCCCTTTCGGTGTCTGAGCCAAAAGATCAGTTTTACGGCGACCGCTCGGCTAGTGTGAAAGACCCCTTTGGTCATCTGTGGTTTTTGGCTACGCGCAAGGAGGACCTGACTGAAGCGCAGATTCGCGAGCGAGCCACGGAAATGTTCAAGCAAGGCTGAAGTCTCAATAACCCTGCACATCCAATGTGGGAGCTGGCTTGCCTGCGATAGCATCAACCGGTTGTACCTGATGTACCGAGGTGTCTGCATCGCAGGCAAGCCAGCTCCCACAGAAAAGCAGATCTTCGGTGTATGCGGATCCGCTTTAGCTTTTGACCTAACCACTCAGGTCGGCTACTAGGCCGCCGTGCTCTGCTTTTGATCTGAGGCGCCCCGTTAACCACGATGGCCGAACGCAGGCTTGAATCCGTGACCCGCCGTAAGGGCGGAACCCTAAGTAGCCGTTACCGCAGCAACGGATATGTACCCCGCTCCTACACACTTCATGAACAACCCCTCCACGCTTTCCCCCTTGCCCCGAATCCCACGTGATTCCACGATGCAAGCACTTACAAAGAGGAGTCATTCCATGTTCGCCGGATTCCAAAAAGACCAGTGCCACGTCAACGGCGTGGACATCAGTTACCGCAAAGGCGGTACAGGTCCCGGTCTGCTCCTGCTGCACGGGCACCCGCAAACCCACGTCATCTGGCACAAAGTCGCCGAACAGTTAGCCGAACAATTCACCGTGGTCGCCGCCGACCTGCGCGGCTATGGCGACAGCAGCAAACCACCCGTCAACGACCACCACACCAACTATTCCAAACGCGAAATGGCCCGCGACGGCGTCAAGCTGATGCAAGCCCTGGGCTTTGACACCTTCTCGGTACTGGCCCACGACCGTGGCGCTCGTGTGGCCCACCGCCTGGCCCTGGACCACCCCGCCGCCGTTCAGCGCATGGTGCTGCTGGATATCGCGCCCACCTTGTCGATGTACGCCCAGACCGACGAAGCTTTCGCCCGCGCCTACTGGCACTGGTTCTTCCTGATCCGCCCGGCGCCGTTGCCCGAAGCGCTGATCGAGAGCAACCCCGAGCTGTACCTGCGCAGCGTCATGGGCAGCCGCAGCGCCGGGCTCAAGCCATTCACCGATGAAGCCTTCGCCGAATACCTGCGCTGCCTGCAACTGCCCGGCACCGCTCGCGGTATCTGCGAGGACTATCGCGCTGCCGCCGGTATAGACCTTGAGCACGACCAGGCCGACATCGACGCCGGCAACCATCTGAACCTGCCGTTGCTGGTGATGTGGGGCGCCGAAGGTACCGTCGGCCGCTGCTTCGAGCCACTCAAGGAATGGCAGAAAGTCGCCACCGACGTGCGTGGCAAGGCGCTGCCGGCCGGGCACTACATTGCCGAAGAAGCCCCTGAGTTGTTGCTGGGCGAAGTCCTGGCCTTCCTTCGCTGAGTGCACTGACACCGTGATCTGAAACACCCGCCTCGCAGGCTGCCAATGACCTGCGACGGGTTCGCTTTGCCCAAAAAACATCCCGAGATAATAACAATGACAATCCGAAAACTGCTGGGAACCCTGTATATCCAGGTGCTCATCGCCATCGCGCTGGGTGTGTTGATCGGCCATGTCTGGCCGCCAATCGGTATCGACCTCAAGCCGCTGGGCGACGGGTTTATCAAGCTGATCAAGATGATCATCGGCCCGATCATCTTCTGCACGGTGGTGTCCGGCATCACCAGCATGCACGATGTGAAACAGGTGGGCCGAGTCGGCGGCAAGGCGCTGCTGTACTTCGAGATCGTTTCCACCATCGCGCTGCTGATCGGCCTCATCGCCGCGCACCTGCTGCAACCGGGCGTGGGTTTCAACATAGATGTGAAGACTCTCGACAGCTCGGCCATCGCCGGTTTTGTCGGCCAGGCCGAACATGGCGAAGGCATCACCGGGTTCCTGCTGCACGTGATACCCACCACGTTTTTTGATGCGTTCTCCAAGGGCGAAATCCTGCCGGTCCTGTTTGTCTCGGTACTGTTCGGTGTCGGCCTGGTGATGGTCGGGGAAAAAGGCCGGCCATTGGTGGGCGTGATCAACCAGGCCAGCGAAGTGTTCTTTCGCATCGTCGGCATCATCAGCCGCGTGGCGCCCATCGGCGCGTTTGGGGCGATTGCCTTCACCATCGGCAAATACGGCGTGGGCTCGTTGCTGCCGTTGCTGAAGCTGGTGGGTACGTTCTACCTCACCGCGTTTTTCTTTGTGGCCGTGGTGCTGGGCAGCATCGCGCGCTACGCCGGCTTCAGCATTTTCAAGCTGATGGGCTATATCAAATCGGAGCTGTTGATTGTGCTCGGCACCAGTTCGTCGGAGTCGGCGCTGCCGCAACTGATCCAGAAACTCGAAAGCCTGGGTGCGTCCAAAGGCGTGGTGGGCATCGTGGTGCCGACCGGCTACACCTTCAACCTCGACGGCACCAACATCTACATGACCCTGGCGGTGTTGTTCCTGGCGCAGGCCACCAATATCCACTTGCCGCTGGAGCAACAATTGACCTTGCTGGCGGTGGCCATGCTGACCTCCAAGGGCGCCGGTGCGGTGGTGGGTGCAGGTTTTGTGGCACTGGCCGCAAGCCTGGCCGTGGTGCCGACCGTGCCGGTGGCAGCGATGGTGCTGATTCTGGGTGTCGACCGCTTCATGGCTGAATGCCGCTCGCTGACCAATATCATCGGCAATGCCGTGGCGGCATTGGTGGTAGCCGCCTGGGAGGGTGAACTGGACCGCGAAAAAATGGCCCCTATCGCCCTCAAGCATGGCCGCCATGCGCGGGCTGCCGCGCAGGCGAAGGTCGCCGCCGAGTAAGCCTTAAAGACAATCACCTTGTGGCGAGGGAGCTTGCTCCCGCTGGGCTGCGCAGCAGCCCCAGAATCCTGGGCACACCCACCAGGTCCAGCGGCAGCAAGCTCCCTCGCCACACCGGTGCTATTCTGGCGGCTCATGCCGCCACGCCTGTTTCCGATGACTCATAAGAAAGATACCGTGCCCCTACCCGAAGACCTGCGGGTGTTCCTCACCGTGATCCGCAAGGCCGGCTTCGCAGCCGCCGCCGATGAACTGGGGCTGTCGCCTGCGTATGTGAGCAAGCGCATTCAGATCCTCGAAACCACCCTGGCCACGCGCCTGCTGCACCGCACCAGCCGCCGCATCGCCCTGACCGAAGACGGCGAGCGAGTACAACGCTGGGCTGTGCGTATCCTCGAAGATTTCCAGCAACTGTCCGATGAACTCAGCGATGCCCACGACAGCCCGCGCGGGCATCTGCACCTGTGCAGCAGCTTCGGTTTCGGCCGCAATCATGTGGCGCCGGCCCTGTCGTTGCTGGCCGAGCAGTACCCGGACCTGGAAATCCGCCTGGACCTGTTCGACCGCGTGGTGGATATCGTCAGTGAAGGGTTTGACCTGGAGATTCGCGTCGGCGATGACATTCCCGGCCAGCACATCGGCAGGCGGCTGGTGAGCAATCGCCGCGTGCTGTGCGCGGCACCGGAATACCTGCAACGCAAAGGCACGCCGCAACAGTTGAGTGACCTGGAGCAGCACGACTGCCTGGTGCTCAAGGAGCGCGACAATGCGTTCGGCATCTGGAACCTGGAGCGTGACGGCGCGCCCGAAAGCGTGCGCGTGCGCGGGCCGCTGTCATCGAACAATGGCGAGATCGTGTTGCAGTGGGCTTTGGACGGGCGCGGTGTGTTATTGCGCTCGATGTGGGACGCAAAACCGCTGCTGGAACAGGGCAAGCTGGTGCAGGTGCTGCACACCTACACACAGAGTGCCAACGTGTGGGCGGTGTACCCGACACGTTTGGCCTACTCCGGTAAATTGCGCGCCTGCGTGGAGTTTTTGCAGGAGCACTTCAAGGGGTTGTCGATCTGACGCCCCGCGTGGCGCTGACACCCAGCCATACCGTCATGATCACCAGGGCGGTCAATGGCAACCCGTGGAACAGCACGATCACCTGGGCCGGCGTCCACGTCAGGTAGAACGGCCCCACCACCAGCATGCCCACGCCAAAGCCGGCCATCTGGATCAGCGTCAACAAGCTGAACAGCGGCAGGCGCAAGCTATCGGGTTCACTTTGCGCACGGGAAACCAGCGCCACCTCGGAGATGCCATCGCCCAGCCCGGCCCACACCACCAGCAGCAGCGCCAGCCACAGTTCGGTTTGCTGGAAGGTCAGGATAAAGCCGCTGGACATCAGCGCCACACCCGCCATGAACCAGCGCTCCATGCCTTGGGTGCCACGGCCCTTGAGCAACGCACTGGCCAGGCGCGCGCCGATGAACTTGCCGCAGGCCCACACCGCCAGCAGGTAGCCCATGACGGTTTTCGCGGTGTCCGGCGAAATGTACTGCGACAACACCGGCCAGCCGACGTTATGTGCCGCGCTGCCGAGGGTGTCGAGCATGCTGATCAACAACATCGCCGCCAACACCGGTGCACCGCGCAGGCCTTTGGTCAACTCATGCCATTCGGCCGCAAGCCCACGATGCGCGGCAACGGCGACTGAATACAAGGCGCGCAACGGCAGGATCAGGCAAGCCGCCACCACGTAAGTGCCGATGTTGACGGCAAACACCGCCTCGAATCCGCCCGTGGCGATCAGCAAACCGGAAAGCAAGCTGCCAAACACCGCACCGGTAGCCGCCGCCGAGGTGATCCAGGCATTGGTGCCCACCCGCTGTTCAAGCGCCACCCAGGTCGGCAACTGGCTGTTCAGGCCAATGGCAAACAGCGAATTGCACAGGCCGATGCCGAACGCGATAAACGGCAGCACGTTAAGTTGATGCGCCGGGATCAGCACCAGCAGCGGCACCAGTAACAGCGCGCGGGCCAGGTCCAGCCCGGCCAAGGTACTGCGCCCCGGGAAGCGCCGGAAAAACGGGATGCCGAACAGGCTGGCGACAATCCCGCCCGTGACCCGGCACGCCAGGAACACACTGACAAACACCACGCTTTGGCTGAGCCAGTAAACGTAGGTCGAGAGCGCCACCATGTTGAGGAATGCGCCGAAGTCCGACACGCCCCGCGCAAAGATGATCAAGCGTGCGTTGCGGGTCGACAGGCCCAATGGCTGAACGTCACTCATGCCGGTTGTACCTCGTCTTCTACCCGTACGTCATCAGCCGTCACGCCGCGCAGGCTCACCAGCAGTACATCGCGCCAGGCCGGTGCCGAATCGGCCTGCGCCCGCACGGCGCCGGCGCGGTGATACAGCCCACGGTCGTTGATCACGATGGTTTCCAGGAACTGCTCCATCGCCAGGTCCAGCACGCGGCTATGCTCCGCCTCACCGGTAAACACCTCGGACACCACCGGCACCGTGTTGCTCTGGCCAATGAAGTGCATGAACACCCAGTCCAGGCCATCCTGATGAATACCCGAGGTAGTCGGGCTGGCCGATGGCCCCTCTGCACGCACGCGAAACTGGTGGATATCAATGGTGTAGGCATGCGGGCCAAGGTGCGGTTCGAGCACCGCCAGGTCCGTGGCGAGCAATTTCTGCATCAGTGGGTGCTCGATAAAGCCCTCCTCGCTGTAGCTCAAGTGGTTCACGCCCTGGCGATAGTTGACCGCATAGGTGACCGGCGACTTGAACGCGCTATTGCGGTCGATCTGCAACTGCCGCGTCGGGGATAAACGATAGCGCAGGATCCGCCGTTCGCGATGCGTGTATGCCTTGAACGCCTCATCGCGCACCAGGTTCGCCCAGTAGGCGCGAAAGCTTTGCTCCTCGCCGGGCTCAACCTTGAGCAACTGGCCAAAGTCCCGACGGTGACAATAGTGGTGCTCGCGCAAGTACGCGCCAATCTGTGGGATATCCATATCGCTAACCCTTATTGTCGATAATCACGTGCAGATTGTGCCGTATTGCATCATGCACCGCATGGGCGTGGGCAGCATCGTCGACCTTGGCCCAGCACTTGAGCAAGTAATGCTCTTCGATATCGGCATCAATAGAGTGACCGGACTCCTGTTGGGCATATTCCAGCACCGCCGGCTGTTGAGCGAGCCATTCAAGGCCTTCAATACCCTTGAAGTGGCCACTGTGCTCCGGATAGATCGCCAGCATCGAGTAGTGTTGCGAGGCCTGCGCGACCTGGCGTGCGCCGGCGTCCAACCGCGCATTCACACCTGGCTCACCCAGCAGCAGCGACAGATACAGCTGGTACGGGTCAATACCCGCCAAGTCACGGAACGCGGCATTAACGTACAGCCCGCCGACGCGTGGGTTGATTTCGATCACCACCGGCCCCGCGTCCGTCATGCGGAACTCGAAATGCACCACGGCATTGGTCAGGCCCACCGCGCGCAGGCACTCCACGGCGTACTGGCGGATCTGCTCACACTGGGCGTCGGTAAAGGACGTCGGCGGCGAAATCAGCAGGTTCTCCAGGACGGTGCCACTGCGCTCGGTCAACATCAGTTTTTCATTGATCAGCAGCGCATGCACCTGCTCGCCCGCCACCACACACTCCACACTGCCTTCAATACCTGGGATGAACCCTTCAAGCAAAAGGCTACGCCCCGGCAGGTATTCTCGTCGCTGCCCATCGTCCTCCGGCAACGTGTGGGCGCAGCCGTAGAAATCCGCATAGGCTGCGCTGGCATGATCTGCCAGGAAATGCGCGTAGTGGCTGCGCAACTGCGCCCAGTCAGAGCATTTCTTGATAAATGCCGACGCGCCACCAAAGGGTGGCTTGGCGATCAGCGGGTAACCGACTTGCTCGGCACCTTCGCGCAGTTGCTGTTCGTTGTTGCACAGCGCAAACGGCACCGAACGCACGCCGAGTTTTTTCAGCGCGCGGCGCATCAGGAACTTGTTGTTACACGCAGCAATGGCAAGTGGGTCGCTATGCACCAGGCCCAGCCGCCGACAGGCCTGCGCCACGATGCAGCCGACTTCGCCCTGCGCAGACGGGTGGCCAGCCTGGCAGAAGATTGCGCGGATCTGGTACTGCCCATCCAGCCGCCCCACCAACGCCAAAATCGACTGTTCATTCAACGCGTCGAGCAGGAACACTGCATCACTGTCGTCACGCAGCCGTTGCAGATGCTCGCGTCCGGCCACACCCGCCGTCAAGCAGGCCAGGCCTTGGGCACGGGCCACCGCGAAGTGCGGCTCGCGGTAGCAATAGCGAACAGAGGCACTGTCATCAACATCAATAAAAAGAATGGCATCTTGTTTCATCATTAATACCGCCTCATGCGTCAGTCACTTCAGGCATCCTGCCAACTGCACCACTGCCCTTCCCAATTACGGAAGCGGTAATGACGTTGCCCATCGCGCACTTCAAAGTGCGGCAAGTCGTGTGGCTTTTCAAAGTCCAGCAGCGGCACGGTAAACTTGCCCTGTGCATGCGGCAGCACATATTCCGGCATGGCTATATTGGACACGCGCCGCTTGAGGCGATCCATAATAGCGATGGCGTGGCTGATCGATGCTTTATATTCCGACGCCCCCGGAGAAAACGGCATGAAGTGGTACAAGTAATATGGCTTTACGCCCAACCGATAAAGATCAATAAACAGTTTATGCAAGGTGGCTTCATCGTCATTCACACCGCGCAACAGCGGCATGTTGGAGAACACAATCGGCACCACACTTTGGATACGTTTAACCGCCACGGCAAAGTCCGCACTCAGTTCCAGCGGGTGGCATACATGCACGCCAAACGCATTGACCTTGTACTTTTCCAGCATGGCCAATAACTCATCGGTGACGCGAAACGGGTTAAAGCTCAAGGCCCGTGTGTGCAGGCGAATCAGCAGGTCGTCGCGGATGCCACGCAGGGCGGCGAGGTTCTCTTCGAGCTTGCGGTCGGCGAGCATCAACGGGTCACCGCCGCTGAGAATCACCTCTTCGATGGCCGGGTTGTTGCGGATGTACTCGAGCGAATCCTTGAACGAGTCGGCGCTGGCATTGGCCTTCTCGGTGCCCACTTGCAGGGTGCGCAGCGCTTCGAAGCAGAACTGGCAATAGGCGTTGCAGGTGTTGGTCATGCGCAGGATCACGCGGTTGTCGTACTTGTGCTGGCAAATCGGCGTTTTCATTTCGTGGCCAAGTTCCCAGTTCTCCGAGGTGCCGTCGTAATCGCCAGCGACCTGTTCGCTCCAGTAGGGCACTACTTGGCGCCACAGCGGATGGTCCATCACCTCGCCATCGGTGAGAGAGCGCTTGATCAAGTCAATGTAATAAGGGGTTATCTGCAGCTTGCGGTCTTGCAAGTTGTGTTCGATATGCGCGCTGGTTTCCTCGCTCCAGCCACCGCAGGCAGCCCGCAGTGCCGGTTCATCGCGGATGGCATTCTTCTGCTGCCAACGCCAATCCTGCCACTGTACCGAACGGTGGATCGCTTGATCAAAAATCGACATGAGTTTGAACTCTCTGTGTTCTGAACGAATGTTAAGGCATCGGCATACGTGCCTTTTCACACTGGAAAAGACCGTAATATCCGCAACAACGACAACTGATTGACAGGTGGCAGAAGTCGATCAAGTTACCCACTCGATCACCGGCACCAGAGAGATATAAATGACCACTAATTCACGGGGCATGGCATCAACTTCCTTTTCTTATAATGTGCGACTTTCCAAGTCAGCATCCACTTAAGCCGATGACCTACAAGGTGTCAACAAATACCCTTGTATTTTTTCAGGGCTTCATCCACTAACGCTACACCGCCCTTGCAATCACTGAGGTTACGCGGTGCAACCGGCGTTATTTGAAAAGTAAATAGCCCCCCAAAAAAACGCCCCCCCAATAACTGGAGGGCGTTTGCTCTACTTATATAACTACGTAGTTACCCCATTAAGGTTTTCAACCAAGCCAGGGGTTGGCCGCCAAATGCTGGCGCTCGAACGTTTTGATCTGCTCACTGCGCTGCAACGTGCTGCCAATTGCATCCAGGCCGAGCAACAACGCGGTCTTGCGCAAGGTGTCGATCTGGAACGAGATCACCTGGCCATCGGCCAAGCGAATCTGTTGCGCCTCAAGGTCCACGCTGATCTGCGCCTGCGCAGGCTGGCTGACCGTCTGCCCGAGTGTGTGCAGCACCGCCTCGTCCAAGGCAATCAGCAACACTCCGTTGCGCTGGCAGTTGTCATAAAAGATCCCGGCAAAGCTGCTGCCGATCAGCGCGCGAATGCCCATCTGCTTCAAGCCCCACACCGCGTGTTCGCGGCTCGAACCACAGCCGAAGTTCGGCCCCACCACCATGAAACGTGCGCCCAGCCAGGCCGGCTGGTTCAATACGAATTCGGGGTTGGGTGCGCCATTGGGCAAAAAGCGCAGGTCGAAGAACAGCCCGCGATCGAGGCCGGCGCGGTCGATGCCTTTGAGAAATTGCTTGGGCATGATCACGTCAGTGTCGATATTCGCCGCCAGCATCGGCGCGGCCTGGCCGGTGACCTGGGTAAACGGTTGCAGGCTCATGGGCGGTCTCCAAAATGACGGATATCAGTGAGGCGGCCGGTGATGGCCGCGGCGGCGACCATCGCCGGGCTCATCAAGTGAGTGCGCGCCCCGGCGCCCTGGCGGCCTTCGAAGTTGCGGTTGGTGCTGGACGCGCAGCGATCACCGGGCGCCAGCACGTCATCGTTCATCGCCAGGCACATCGAGCAGCCTGACTGGCGCCATTCGAAGCCGGCGTCGATAAAGATCGCCGCCAGCCCTTCGGCTTCGGCCTGGTCGCGTACCTCGGTGGAGCCCGGCACGATCATCGCCCGCACATGCTCGGCCACCTGCCTGCCGCGCACCACACTGGCGGCGTCGCGCAGGTCTTCGATGCGCGCGTTGGTGCAAGAGCCGATAAACGCGTGGCTGATCACAATGTCGCTGAGCGGCATGCCGGCTTCCAGGCCCATGTAGTTGAGGGCGCGGCGCATGTCCTGGCGCAGGATCAGGTCGCTGACGTCTTGCGGGTCCGGCACGCGGGCGCCGATGGGCGCGGCCTGGTCGGGGCTGGTGCCCCAGGTAACCATAGGCTCCAGGGTGCTGGCGTCCAGCTGCACTTCCTGGTCGAACACCGCGTCGGCGTCGGTGTGCAACGTGCGCCATTGCACCAGGGCTTGTTCCCACAACTCGCCCTTGGGCGCACGCGGCTTGCCTTTGAGGTAGGCGAAGACTTTTTCGTCGGGTGCCATAAACGCGCCCCGCGCGCCAGCTTCCACCGCCATGTTGCAGATGGTCATGCGCGCTTCAACACTCAGCGCATCAATGGTGGCGCCGCGAAACTCGATGGCGTAACCGGTGGCCCCGGACGCGCCGATCTTGCCGATCAGCGCCATGATCACGTCCTTGGAGGTCAGGCCGTTGCCCAGGGTGCCCTCAACCGTCACGCGCATGCTTTTCAGGCGTTTGTACACCAGGGTCTGCGAGGCCAGCAGGTGCTCGATTTCCGAGGTGCCGATGCCAAAGCCGAAGGCGCCGAGGGCACCGTAGGTGGTGGTGTGGCTGTCGCCGGCGGCGATCACCATGCCCGGCAGGATAAAGCCCTGCTCCGGGGCAATCACGTGTTCGATGCCTTGGCGTTTGTCGAGGATGTCCAGCAGCTCGATACCGAAGTCCTGGCAGTTTTCCGCCAGGTACGAGACTTGCCGCGCGCCGCCTGCGTCAGGCATCGCGGCAATGCGCGTGGGCGTGGTGGGGTTTACGTGGTCGACCACCGCCAGCGCGGTGCCGGGGCGCCATACGCCACGCTTGGCCTCGCGCAGGCCGCTGAACGCCTGGGGGCTGGTGTATTCGTTGATCACCTGGCGGTCTATATACAGCAGCACATGGCCCTGGTCATCCAGGGCGCACACCGTGTGGGAGTCGATGTGTTTGTCGTAGAGGGTTCTGGCAGTCATGTTTGTGGACTCACTTTTATAAGCGCTCGCTCAACGGTATGACCCCATCCTACGCAGCCCCCCGGCCCCATCAATGGCACCTGGGTGATGGCTTGGAACATGTTTCGTGTTCAATCCGGCAGCGCTGAAACATTTTCTTTCATATCCCGCTTAGGGATTTCTCATTCTCATCCGTCTTAACTTAGATACAGCCCGTCGCGTCAGCAAAAGCTACGACTGGCCTTTTCCGGGCCTCCTTCGCCCTCCTCCGATCAAGACCCGCATTCACATGTCGAAGAAGTCACGCTCAAAACTCTGGTTTCTGGTTCATAGCTGGTTGGCGTTGCCCATCTGGTTTTTTGTACTGATCGTCTGCGTCACCGGCACCCTGGCGGTGGTCAGCCAGGAAATCGTCTGGCTGGCCAACCCGGACATCCGCGCCAGCAAGCCGTCGGACGATGCCGAACGGCTGAGTTACGACCAGGTCATCGGCGCCATCAAGCGCAACGAACCCCAGGCAATCGTGCAGTCGATCACCCGCCCGGACGAGTCGCACTTCGCGCTGAGTGTCGACCTCAGTTACCCCGACGGGCACTCGGTGGAGGTCTACGTCAACCCGTATACCGGCGTGATCCAGGGCATCAGCCCAGCGTTCAACTTCCAGCAATTTACCCGTGCCTTGCACGGTTGGTGGCTGGTGCCGTTTACCAATGGCTACAGCTGGGGTTGGTACCTGGTGTCGGCGCTTGGCATACCGCTGCTGGCATCCCTGGTCACCGGGCTGGTGGTGTACAAGCGTTTCTGGAAAGGGTTTCTGCGCCCGACCCTGCGAATCCGCCATGGCGCGCGGATCTTCTGGGGTGACTTCCATCGTTTGAGCGGTATCTGGTCGATCTGGTTTATCGCGGTAATTTCCATCACCGGCATCTGGTTCCTGATCCGGGCAATTCTGGGCGACAACCAGATTTCCATCTCCAGTGAGCCCATCGTGCCGGTAATTGCCCGGGAGAAGGTGCCTGTGTCAGCACCGGGCGTACCGGCTCCAATGATCCCGATCGATCGGGCCATCGAGATCGCCACGCAGCGCATTCCCGGGCTGGAGGCCAGTTTTGTGTTCCTGCCCAGCAACGCCTATAGCCACCTGCAGATCGGCGGGCGCGGCTGGTACCCGTTGATGTTCCAGACGGCGCAGCTCAACCCGTACGACGGTGAAATTGCCGTGTCGCACCTGCTGTCCGACCGCTCGACACTGGAGTTCGTCACCGAATCCATGCGTCCGCTGCACACCGGCGACTTTGGCGGCCTGTGGGTCAAACTGATCTGGGCATTCTTCGGCCTGATCATGAGCATGATGGTGTTGAGCGGTCTGCTGATCTGGACCAAACGCACCGCGCTGGCCACCCTCAACGCCTTCAAGCGCGAGGCCAAGACGCAACGCGCGCCGGCCCCCGCCACGGCCAGGCAGGCTGAAACCTCGGAGGCCAATTGATGAGCAAACGTGCGACCACCACACCACCTTCGCCGCTGCGGGCCTTTTGGCTCAAGTGGCGCTTCCACATCAATGTCCTGCTGTTGCTGGTGCCCCTGGGGTTCATGCCCAAGTACTTTGCCGACGCTGCACTGTTTCGCGGTGACAGCGGCATTGGCGAGCGCGTGGCCGGCGAAGTGCAGGTGGGGCCGTGGAGCCTGACCCTCGCAGAGTTTCGCAACGAAGGCCCGCGCCCGGACCCGGCCGGCCCGATGAAATTTTTCAACGCCGCCCTGTGCGACACCTGCGCCGAGCAGGTCAAGGCCACTTACCTGCGTATCGGCAAACCGCGCAGCCTGCGCGCGGCCGGGGTGATTTTCTTCGGCACGCCGTACCGCATGGGTGCGGTGTTGCCGGTGCCGGAACGCACACCCGTGGATGCCGAAGTGTGGGTGACCATGGAAGGCTGGGACGGCTCCATGCACCAGGGTTCCATTCCGCTGAGCCAGGCCTCGCCTGCCACCATTGCCTGGCTGAACAAGCAAGGAGTTAAACCATGATTTTAATGCGCCTGACTCGCGTCGTTTTATTGCTCTGCGCCGGCTTCAGTACCGTTGCCCTGGCCCATAACCCGATGTGCGAATGCAAGGAAATCCCCGGCGAACAGATCCAGTGCACCGGCGGTTTTTCCGACGGCAGCGGCGCGCCGGGCGTGACCCTGGATGTGATCGGCTACGACGAAACCATCCTGCTGCCGGGCAAGCTCGGTCAGGACTCGACCCTGACGTTCAAAAAGCCCTCGGCCGAGTTTTACGTACTGTTTGATGCAGGCCCCGGCCATGTGGTGGAAATCGACCAAGCGGATATCCAGCCCCAATGAGCACCACACAGGTTGTACGCCCTGCCGGGGCCGGCCATGAAACCCTTTACGTGTTGCTGCTGTGCCTGATCATCCTCGCGGTGGCTGGCACGGTGGTGGCGCTGCACGGTGAAACCCAGGAGGTCGCCGCCGTGCCCAGCCACCAACTGGACGCACGCCGTGACCTGAGCGCTGCCGAGCAAGGCATCTACGCCGACCTGCGCGTGACCCTGGATGAAATCCAGCTGTTGCAGCAGGAGCAAAACGCCCTGCCGACGCCCACGCAACTGGCCGAAGAAGGCTTCGCACCGTTTGCCCAGGACGCCAGTTCGGTGAGCCGTGGCGACCATCGCTGGCAGCTGCTCGAGCCTGCGGCCTACCTGGGTTTGAGCCAAGCGCCAAGCACCAGCGGCTCGGTGCTGATGCGCGTGCAAGGTGACGAGCCGGATGTGTGGCTCAACCGCCAGGCCAACCTCGCCGCCCCTGCCGACCTCACCGACGCGGCGCTGATCGCCGCCGGCTGGCGCCAGGTGGTCACGCAATTCGATGCCGGCGTGACCCGCCAGCACCGTCACTGAACCAGAAGACCGAGTGCCCATGTCTATTTCATCGCCCCTGTTACGCCTGTTGCTGGTTGGCCTGTTCAGCCTGATGCTCGCCCCGCTCGCGAATGCCGAAGCGGTCAAGCGCCTGCGCATCGGCATCACCCTGCACCCGTATTACAGCTACGTGGCCAATATCGTCGGCGACAAGGCCGAGGTGGTGCCGCTGATTCCCGCCGGTTTCAACCCCCACGCCTACGAACCGCGCGCCGAAGACATCAAGCGCATCGGCACCCTGGACGTGATCGTACTCAATGGCGTCGGCCATGATGATTTTGCCGACCGCATGATCGCCACCAGCGAGCGCCCGGACATCCCGGTGATCGAAGCCAACGCCAACGTACCGCTGCTGGCCGCCACCGGTAACGCCGCGCGCGGTGCGGGCAAGGTGGTCAATCCGCACACCTTCCTGTCGATCAGTGCGTCGATTGCCCAGGTCAACAACATCGCCCGCGAACTGGGCAAGCTCGACCCGGACAACGCCAAGACTTACACCCAAAACGCCCGCGCCTACGGCAAGCGCCTGCGCCAGATGCGTGCCGATGCCCTCGCCAAGCTGACCAGCGCGCCGAACCCGGACCTGCGCGTTGCGACCGTGCACGCGGCCTACGACTACCTGCTGCGCGAATTCGGCCTGGAAGTCACCGCCGTGGTCGAGCCCGCCCATGGCATCGAGCCCAGCCCCAGCCAGTTGAAAAAGACCATCGATGAACTGCGCGCACTGGATGTGAAGGTGATCTTCTCGGAGATGGATTTCCCGTCTACCTACGTCGAGACCATCCAGCGTGAATCCGGGGTCAAGCTGTACCCGCTGTCGCATATTTCCTACGGCGAATACACGCCCGAGAAATACGAAGTGGAAATGACCGGCAACCTCAACACCGTGGTACGGGCGATTCAGGAGTCGGGGGCATGACGGCAGCGCAGCAATTGAAGGTGGCCAGCATTGGCCCGACCCTTGAGTTCGACACGGTCTCCCTGACCTTGGGCCGCACAGTGATTCTCGACGCGGTGAGTTTTGAGGTCGAACCGGGCAGCATCCACGCCCTGGTCGGCCCGAACGGCGGCGGCAAAAGCTCGCTGATCAAGACCTTGCTGGGGCAGACCCCGCACCAGGGCCAATTGCGCCTGCACTGGCCGAACACGCCAGGCACGGTCGGCTATGTGCCACAGGCGCTGGAATTCGATCGGGGCCTGCCGATGACCGTCGACGATTTCATGGCCGCCATGTGCCAGCGGCGCCCGGCATTTCTGGGCCTGTCCCGGCATTACGCCGCCTCGATTGGCGAAGCGCTGGAACGGGTCGGCATGCAGGACAAACGCAAGCGCCGCATGGGCGCGTTGTCCGGCGGTGAGCGTCAGCGCGTGCTGTTGGCCCAAGGCCTGATTCCGGCGCCGCAACTGCTGGTGCTGGATGAGCCAATGTCAGCGCTTGATGAGGCCGGTATCCAGGTGTTCGAACGGCTGCTCAATGACTGGCGCCTGGCCGGGATCACCGTGCTGTGGATCGAGCATGACCTGGAAGCTGTGGGCCGCCTGGCCGATCGCGTTACCGGCCTGAACCGTCGCGTGCTGTTCGACGCCACACCGAAAGAAGCGCTGACCCCGGACCGCCTGCTGAGCCTGTTTTCCACCCATCCTCGGAGCGCGGCGTAATGAGTTATGAAGCCTTTCGTTTGATGGTCCAGGGCTGGGCTTCATCCGGGTACCTGCCGGAAGCACTGGCCTATGGGTTTGTGGTCAACGCCTTGCTCGCCGGCTTGCTGATCGGCCCGGTGCTGGGCGGCCTGGGTACACTGGTGGTGGTCAAGCGCTTTGCGTTCTTCTCTGAAGCCGTCGGGCACGCCGCGTTGACCGGCGTGGCCGTGGGCATTCTGCTCGGCGAGCCCTATACCGGGCCTTACGGCAGCCTGTTCGGCTACTGCCTGTTGTTCGGCATCCTGCTCAATTACCTGCGCAACCGCACGGGTTTGGCGCCAGACACCCTGATCGGCGTGTTCCTCTCGGTGTCCCTGGCGCTGGGTGCGAGCCTGCTGTTGATTCTGGCGGGCAAGATCAATGTGCACATTCTGGAAAACGTATTGTTCGGCTCGGTGCTGACGGTGAACGGCAATGACCTGCTGGTGTTGGCGGTCGTCGGCTCACTGGTGATGGCCCTGGCGCTGCCGCTGTACAACCGCATCATGCTGGCCAGCTTCAACCCGCAATTGGCCGCTGTGCGTGGCGTGGCAGTGAAGACCCTGGATTACCTGTTCGTGATCCTGGTGACCTTGATCACCGTGGCGGCGGTCAAGGTGATCGGCGCCATTTTGGTCGGCGCCCTGCTGGTGATTCCGGCGGCGGCAGCGCGCCTGTTGAGCCAGTCGCTCAAGGGGTTTTTCTGGGTCTCGGTGGTGATCGCCACGCTCAGCACGCTGTGCGGCATTCTGCTGCCGATCATCTTCGACCTGCCCATCCCGTCCGGTGCCGCGATCATTCTGGTGGCCGGTATCGCCTTTGCCGTTGCCGCCATCGCGCGCGGCACCGTGCCCAGCCTCAAAGGGAATCTTGGATAATGCGCTCTGTTTTTCATCCGCTGGCCCTGGCCATTGCCTGTTTATTCACTGCGCCGTTGATGGCCGCTGAAGCCGCAAAACCTGCGGTTCACGCCGCCAAACCGGTGAAAGTGCTGGCCTCGCTGCCCATCACCTACGGCCTGGCCGAGGTGCTGCTCAAAGGCACCGATGTACAGCTTGAGCGCGCAGCACCGGCCAACCTGCCCGGTTCGCGGCAGGTGTCCTACTTCACCGGCCGGGGTGCGCCGGCCTTGGGCAGTTTGGCCCAGGACGCCGACGCGGCTATCGGCCTGCGCTCGCTGTGGGCGGATGACCCGCTCTACCCCGTGGCGCGGCGCAGCAATATCCGTATCGTCGAAGTGGACGCCGCGCGCCCGGTGGACGGCGGCTTGCCGGGTATTGCTGTGCAACCAGGCGGTGCCGATGGCCTGAACAGCCAGCCGTGGCAGTCGAGCAACAATATGGGGCGCATGGCCGATGTGATGGCGGCCGACCTGAGCCGCCTGGCGCCCGCAGCCAAACCCAGGATCGACGCCAACCTCGCGGCGCTCAAACAGCGCCTGCTCAAGCTCAGCGCCGACAGCGAAGCAAGACTGGCCAAGGCGGACAACCTGAGTGTGGTCAGCTTGAGTGATCACTTTGCTTATCTGGTCAGCAGCTTGAACCTGGAAGTGCTCAGCACCGATGCCCGGCCGGATGCGCAGTGGACGCCTGAGGCCTTGCACACCCTCAGTGCCGACTTGAAAAGCAACGACGTGGCCGTGGTGCTGCATCACCGCCAACCGAGTGAGGCCGTTAAAACGGCGGTGACGGCAGGCGGTGCGCAATTGCTGGTATTAAATGTCGACGGAGCTGACCCGGTGGCGGAGCTGGAAGGCAATGTGGATCAGGTGATCAAGGCACTGACGCCCTGAATGTGGGAGCTGGCTTGCCTGCGATGCGGGCAACTCGGTATCACTGTCAGATCGCGGTGATGCTATCGCAGGCAAGCCAGCTCCCACATTCAGGTGTGGTGCATCCGTTGAATGTCCGGCGGTCAAACCACATCCACACCCACGTGAATCGCATCATGGCGCCAGAATTCCAGGTCGCAGTCGATCAAGCGCTCATGCTGGTCATAGTTGACCCGGGCGATCCGCAAGCCGGGGCTGCCCACCGACACACGTAATGCGCCAGCAGCCTCCACCGGCAGTGAAGTCGGCACAATCTCGAAACGCACGCGGCCGTAGTGCAGGTCGTACTTGCGTGCATACAACTCGGTCATCGACTGGTTAAGGTCGCACGCCAGAATCCCCGGAAAATATTGCGGGTTCAGGTAATGCTCCACATACAGCACCAACCGCCCATCGATCCGCCGGCCCCGGCAGATCTGGATCACACTCGACAACGCCGGCAACTGCAACCATGCACACACCGCTGCCGATGCCGGCTGCAGCCGCGCCGAAATCACTTCGGTCGAGGCTACGCGCCCTTGCTCACTGACCATCGCGTGAAAATGGCTGCGTTGCATCAGGTTATAAGCCAGGCGCGGCGGCGAGACGAACCAGCCACGCCGCTCCTCGCGATAGATCTGGCCCTGGGCCTCCAGTTGTAACAAGGCTTCCCGCACCGTAATACGCGTGGTACCAAACAACTCGCTGAGCTTGCGCTCGGCGGGCAGTTTGCTCGCGGGTGGCAACAGCCCGTGGCCGATCTGCTCTTGCAGTGCCAGGCCGATGGATGTCACCGCCTTGATTGCCTCATCACGCATCAACGTTACCTATCTGGACTAGACCAGCACCGTTCAGGTGCACAAACCGCGCTGTATTCGGGCGTCTGCCGTTACCTGCCAGCCTAGGCATTACAGATGACCGACAGATGACAGCCCGTGCCGCCGCCCCACTCCACACCCTGCAATACATCGGCCAAGTCCAGGGCCTGCGGGCGCTTGGGCATGGTCTACGCTGAGTCTGAAGTCAGCGACATAAACGATTTAAAAACGACATCGACATGAAACTGTCATCCACCGAGCCTAAATTGGCTCAGGTATTGCTGACCTAGACCAACACCACCGCAAACGTCGATAAAAACGCAGCGTTGAAAACGCCCAAAGGAGCTTCGGATGAAACAGCTTTTCCTGGCATCACTGTTAGGCTCGACCATTGCCATGTGCACCGCCGCCATGGCTGCTGATACCGATCTAAAAACTCTGGAAGCCGCCGCGAAAGCGGAAGGCGCCGTCAACAGCGTCGGCATGCCCGATGACTGGGCTAACTGGAAAGGCACCTGGGACGACCTGGCCAAGACCTACGGCCTCAAGCACATCGATACCGACATGAGCTCGGCCCAGGAAATCGCCAAGTTCGCCGCCGAAAAAGACAACGCCAGCGCCGATATCGGTGACGTCGGCGCTGCCTTCGGCCCGATTGCGGTGAAACAGGGCGTGGCACAGCCGTACAAACCGACCACTTGGGCACAAGTTCCGGATTGGGCCAAAGATAAAGACGGCAACTGGGCGCTGGCCTACACCGGCACCATCGCCTTTATCGTCAACAAAAAACTGCTGCACGGTTCTGAAGCGCCAAAAAGCTGGGCTGATCTTAAAACCGGCAAATACAAAGTCTCTATTGGTGATGTGAGCACCGCCGCCCAAGCCGCCAATGGCGTGCTGGCTGCCGCCCTGGCCAACGGTGGCGACGAGAAGAACATCCAGCCAGCACTGCTGATGTTCGCCGAGATCGCCAAGCAAGGCCGCCTGTCACTGGCCAACCCGACCATCGCCACCATGGAAAAAGGCGAAGTCGAAGTGGGCGTGGTCTGGGACTTCAACGGCCTGAGCTACAAAGCCAAGATGGCTAACCCGGATGACTACGTGGTGCTGATCCCGTCGGACGGCTCGGTGATTTCCGGCTACACCACCATCATCAACAAATACGCCAAGCACCCGAACGCCGCCAAGCTGACCCGCGAATACATCTTCAGCGACGCCGGCCAGACCAACCTGGCACGCGGCAATGCACGTCCGATCCGTGCCGAGCACCTGACCCTGCCAGCTGATGTACAGGCCAAACTGCTGCCGAACGAGCAGTACAAGAAGGTCACGCCGATCAAAGATGCCGACGCGTGGGAGAAAACCTCCAAGGCACTGCCGCAGAAGTGGCAGGAAGAAGTCATCATCAATATGCAGTAAGGCTCCCGGGTCTTATTTAGACCCAGAGCTGTGAAAGCGGTCAGTGTGGGAGCTGGCTTGTGTGGGAGCTGGCTTGCCTGCGATGCAGACGACTCGGTTTGTGATGTGAACCGAGGTGATGCTATCGCAGGCAAGCCAGCTCCCACACAATCCCGCTCCCACAGTTTTGACCCCGTTCCCCAAGTGAAATTGAGTCAAGCCTATCGTCGCGGAGCGTCTCCCCCTATGAAGCACAACGTCATCCTTGTGGTGCTCGACGGCCTGAACTACGAGGTTGCCCGACATGCCATGGGGCATCTCCAGGCCTATATCGGCGCAGGACGCGCAGCGCTTTACAAACTGGAATGCGAACTGCCGGCCCTGTCCCGGCCGTTGTATGAATGCATCCTCACCGGCGTGCCCCCGATCGACAGCGGCATTGTCCACAACCATGTCTCGCGCCTGTCCAACCAGCGCAGCATTTTCCATTACGCCACCGATGCGGGTCTCACCACCGCGGCGGCGGCTTACCACTGGGTCAGCGAGTTGTATAACCGCACGCCCTTTGATGCCGTGCGTGATCGTCATACCGACGACCAGGCGCTGGCGATCCAGCACGGGCATTTCTACTGGAATGACCACTACCCGGATTCCCATCTGTTCGCCGACGCCGAAAGCCTGCGCCGCAAACACGCGCCGAATTTCCTGGTGGTACACCCGATGAACATTGATGACGCCGGCCACAAGCATGGCCTGGATACCGCGCAATACCGCAACAGCGCGCGCTCGGCCGACATCATCCTCGCCGACTACCTGCAAACCTGGCTCGACGCCGGCTACCAGGTGTTGGTGACTGCCGATCACGGCATGAATAACGACCGCTCGCATAACGGTGTGCTGCCGGAAGAGCGCGAAGTGCCGTTGTTCGTAATGGGCTCGGCCTTCACCTTTGACCCAGGCGCCATCCCGAAGCAAACCGAGCTGT
The DNA here is from genome assembly GCF_012985445.1 of Pseudomonas sp. WS 5532. Classification (NCBI taxonomy): domain Bacteria; kingdom Pseudomonadati; phylum Pseudomonadota; class Gammaproteobacteria; order Pseudomonadales; family Pseudomonadaceae; genus Pseudomonas; species Pseudomonas sp. WS 5532. The sequence continues at coordinate 140,762 of NZ_JAAQWK010000016.1, read as the reverse complement.
GCGGCACCGTCTGCGAACTGCTCGGCGTGCCCCACGACAAACCTGTATGCCGGGAGCTGCTGAAGTGAACGCCATAACCCGTGGCAAATGGCTGGCGATCCTGTGCCTGGTGCCGTTTGCGCTGTTCTTTATCGTGTTTGAAATCGCCCCGCTGCTGTGGGTAATGATCAACAGCCTGCAGTCGGAGGAGTTCGGCTGGGGCCTGGCCAACTTCACCAAAATCTTCAGTTCGAAGTTCTACCTGCAAGCCATCCAGTACAGCCTGGAGATCAGCTTCTACTCCAGCGTGTTCGGGATCATCATCTCGGTGCTCGGCAGCTACTCATTGCGCCGTGTGGATGGGCCACTGCGTAACTTCGTGACGGCTTTCGCCAACATGACCAGCAACTTTGCCGGCGTGCCCCTGGCCTTCGCGTTCATCATCTTGCTGGGCTTTAACGGCAGCATCACCATCATGCTCAAGCAGGCGGGGATCATTCAGGACTTCAACCTGTACTCCAAGACTGGCCTGATCATTCTGTACACCTACTTCCAGATTCCGCTGGGTGTGCTGCTGCTCTACCCGGCCTTCGACGCCTTGCGCGAAGACTGGCGCGAATCGGCCTCGTTGCTCGGCGCCAGCAGCTGGCAGTTCTGGCGGCACATCGGCCTGCCGGTGCTCACTCCGGCGCTGCTTGGCACTTTCGTGATCCTGCTGGCCAACGCCCTCGGTGCCTATGCCACGGTGTATGCACTGACCACCGGCAACTTCAACGTGCTGCCCATTCGTATCGCGGCAATGGTTTCCGGCGACATCTCGCTGGACCCGAACATGGCCAGCGCCCTTGCCGTGGTGCTGGTGGCACTGATGACCGTGGTCACTGTCGTCCATCAACTGCTGCTCAAGAGGAGCTACCATGTCTCGCGCTGAAGCTGGCTCGGCCTCCCTCTACCATCGGGTAGTGGTGTACCTGTTGTTTGCGATCCTGGTATTGCCGCTGGTGGGCACCTTTGTCTACTCCATTGCCAGCAGTTGGTCTGCCACCATCCTGCCCGCCGGTTTTACCCTGAAGTGGTACGTGCAGCTGTGGAGTGACCCGCGCTTTCTGGCCGCCTTCGGTCAGTCATTGCTGGTGTGCGTGGGTGCGCTGATCCTGTCGGTGGTGCTGATTCTGCCGCTGCTGTTCGTGGTGCATTACCACTTTCCCAAGCTCGACGCGCTGATGAACATCCTGATCCTGCTGCCCTTCGCGGTGCCGCCGGTGGTGTCATCGGTGGGCTTGTTGCAACTCTACGGCTCCGGGCCATTTGCGATGGTGGGCACGCCGTGGATCCTGATCGGCTGCTACTTCACCGTGGCCTTGCCGTTCATGTACCGCGCGATCACCAACAACCTGCAAGCGATCAACCTGCGTGACCTGATGGACGCCTCGCAGCTGCTGGGCGCCAGCACCTGGCAGGCCGCAATTTTTGTCGTGCTGCCAAACCTGCGCAAAGGCCTGATGGTGGCGCTGCTGCTGTCGTTCTCGTTCCTGTTCGGTGAGTTCGTGTTCGCCAACATCCTGGTGGGCACCCGCTACGAAACCCTGCAGGTGTACCTGAACAACATGCGCAACACGAGCGGCCACTTCACCAGTGCCATCGTCATTTCCTATTTCTTCTTTGTGCTGGTGCTGACCTGGGCCGCCAATATCTTGAACAAGGACAAAAGCCAATGAGCTTCGTCAGCGTCCAACACCTGCAAAAAGGCTACGCCGGCACGCCGGTATTCAGTGACATCAACTGCGAAATCGCCAAGGGTGAATTCGTCACCCTGCTCGGCCCGTCCGGTTGCGGCAAGTCGACCCTGCTGCGTTGCATCGCCGGGCTGACCTCGGTGGACAGCGGCAAGATCCTGCTGGATGGCCAGGACATCGTGCCCTTGAGCCCGCAGAAACGGCACATCGGCATGGTGTTCCAGAGCTACGCCCTGTTCCCCAACATGACCGTGGAACAGAACGTCGCCTTCGGCCTGCGCATGCAAAAGGTCAACGCCGACGACAGCCACAAGCGCGTGCAGGAAGTGCTGCAACTGGTGGAGCTCAAAGAACTCGCCGGCCGCTACCCGCACCAGATGTCCGGCGGCCAGTGCCAGCGTGTGGCCCTCGCCCGCTCGCTGGTGACGCGTCCGCGCCTGCTGTTGCTGGATGAGCCGCTGTCGGCGCTGGATGCACGGATTCGCAAGCACCTGCGCGAGCAGATCCGCCAGATCCAGCGCGAACTGGGCCTGACCACGATTTTCGTGACCCATGACCAGGAAGAAGCGCTGACCATGTCAGACCGCATTTTCCTCATGAACCAGGGCAAGATCGTACAAAGCGGTGATGCCGAGACCCTTTACACTGCGCCCGTGGATGTATTTGCCGCCGGCTTTATCGGCAACTACAACCTGCTTGACGCCGACAAGGCCAGCCAGTTGCTGCAACGGCCTATCAGCGGGCGCATCGCGATTCGCCCGGAAGCCATCGAACTGAGTCGCAGCGGCGAACTCGACGCGCTGGTACGCAGCCACAGTTTGTTGGGCAACGTGATCCGCTATCGCATCGAAGCGCGTGGCGTGGAATTGGTGGTGGACGTGCTCAACCGCTCGGCCGACGATCTGCACCCGGATGGTCAGCGCCTGGCACTTTCCATCGACCCCAGTGCGTTGTGTGAAGTAGCCTGACGCAACGATTGATTTGAGAGAGCGTGACAGATGGCATTGGTAATTTTTGATCTGGACGACACCCTGATCCACGGCGACTGCGCCACCTTGTGGAGCGAACAGATGGGCCGCCTGGGCTGGGTTGACCCAGAGTCGTTCATGCGCCAGAACGACGAACTCATGGCCGCCTACAGCCGCGGCGAGCTGGCCATGGAAGACTTCATGGACTTCAGCCTGGAGCCGATGATCGGGCGCACGCCGGAAGAGATCGCGCATCTGGTCGAACCGTGGGTAGAAGACATCATCGAGCCGCTGATCTACAGCGACGCCACCAAGACCATCGCCCGCCACCGCGCGAAGGGTGACCGGATCCTGGTGATCTCTGCCTCGGGCACGCACCTGGTCACGCCGATTGCGGCACGTATCGGGATTGATGAAGTGCTGGGCATTGACCTGGACCTCAGCCATGGTGTGTACAGCGGCAAGACCGTGGGGGTACTGACTTACCGTGAAGGCAAGATCACCCGGTTGCTGGAATGGTTGAAGCAGGAAGGTGAAAGCCTGGAGGGCGCGTATTTCTACTCGGATTCGCGCAATGATTTGCCGCTGTTGCTGAAGGTGGATCATCCGCAGGTGGTGAACCCGGATCCGGTTTTGCGTGAGCATGCTGAAAAGGCTGGCTGGCCGGTTCATCATTGGGTCTGACAGTTTGAATTGAAACCCAATCAACGGTGGGAGCTGGCTTGCCTGCGATAGCGGTGTATCAGATGAAACATTCTTCATTGATGCACCGCTATCGCAGGCAAGCCAGCTCCCACAGTGGCTGTATTTCAACTTGAGATCAGACCAGGGTCTCGTCTATCACCAACACCAACTTGCCGGAAATCTGGTTAGTCGCCAGCTCCGCAAATGCTGCCTCGGCATCCTTGATCGCAAACGTCCTGGCCAGTTGCGGGCTCAAGCGCCCTTCAACAAACAGCGGCCACACATGCTGGCTCAAGTCGCTGAACAGGTCTGCCTTGAACTGATCGCTGCGGCTGCGCAGGGTCGAGCCCAGCAGCTGGATGCGCTTGCCCAGCACCTGCGCCAGGTCCAGTTGCGCATCACGGCCGCCCATCAAGCCGATCAATACCCAACGCCCATCGAGGGCCAACAGCTTCAGATCCATCGCCGCATAACTGCCGCCGACCGGGTCGAGGATCACGTCGAACGGCCCGAAATCGCGCAGCCCTTCAATGCCGTCGGTACGCACCACGCCGCCCTGGGCGCCGAGTGCTTCGCAGTAAGCCAGGCGTTCTGCCGAGCCGACGCTGACCCAGCACGGGCTGCCAAACGCCTTGCACAACTGGATCGCTGCCGAACCCACGCCGCTGGCGCCGGCATGCAGCAAGACCTTTTCGCCGGGCTTGAGGCCCGCCAACTGGAACAGATTCAGCCACGCAGTGCTGTACACCTCGGGCAACGCCGCCGCTTCGGTCAACGTCAAACCTTCCGGTACCGGCAGCACATGGCGGGCATCCACCACCACTTCTTCGGCCATGCCGCCCCCGGCCAGCAGCGCACAGACGCGGTCGCCGACTTGCCAGGAAGAACCCGCGCCTACCTCGCTGATCACCCCGGAACACTCAAGGCCCAGCACTTGGCTGGCGCCAGGAGGTGGCGGATAGAGCCCCGCACGTTGTAATAAATCGGCGCGATTAAGGCCCGCTGCCGCCACCCGAATGCGAACTTGGCCTACATCGCAAGTAGGACTGGGTTCTTCCATCCACTCCACATGACCTTCAACGCCTTGCAATGCTTTCACAGTGCCTCCATAGTGAGTCTGGACTGAGCCCGTAGCTGTAGCGCCGGGCTTTTTGCATTATGCGACCGGATCATATGGAACCGGCTCCCTCAAAGACGGCCTAATATGCGTTATCAATTGCCCCCGCGTCGAATCAGCATGAAGCATTTGTTCCCCAGTACCGCCCTCGCTTTTTTCATTGGTCTCGGCTTTGCGTCGATGTCGACCAATACGTTCGCAGCCAATAGCTGGGACAATCTTCAGCCTGATCGCGATGAGGTGATTGCCAGCCTTAACGTCGTCGAGTTGCTCAAGCGCCATCACTACAGCAAGCCGCCGCTGGACGACGCGCGCTCGGTGATCATCTACGACAGCTATCTCAAGCTGCTGGACCCGTCGCGCAGCTACTTCATGGCCAGCGATATCGCTGAGTTCGACAAGTGGAAGACCCAGTTCGACGACTTCCTCAAGAGCGGCGACCTGCAGCCTGCGTTCACCATCTACAAGCGCTACCTGGATCGAGTCAAAGCGCGTCTGGACTTCGCCTTGGGTGAGCTGAACAAAGGCGTCGACAAGCTCGACTTCACCCAGAAGGAAACCCTTCTGGTGGATCGCAAGGACGCGCCCTGGCTGACCAGTACCGCCGCCCTCGACGACCTGTGGCGCAAACGCGTCAAGGACGAAGTGCTGCGCCTGAAGATCGCCGGCAAAGAGCCCAAGGCCATTCAAGAGCTGTTGACCAAGCGCTACAAGAATCAGTTGGCACGTCTGGATCAGACCCGCGCCGAAGATATCTTCCAGGCCTACATCAACACCTTCGCGATGTCCTACGACCCGCACACCAATTATCTGTCGCCTGATAACGCCGAGAACTTTGATATCAACATGAGTCTGTCGCTGGAAGGCATCGGTGCCGTCCTGCAAAGCGACAATGACCAGGTCAAGATCGTGCGTCTGGTGCCGGCAGGTCCGGCCGACAAGACCAAGCAGGTCGCACCGGCCGACAAGATCATCGGCGTCGCCCAGGGTGACAAAGAGATGGTCGACGTGGTCGGCTGGCGCCTGGACGAAGTGGTCAAGCTGATCCGTGGGCCGAAAGGCAGCGTGGTGCGCCTGGAAGTGATTCCGCACACCAATGCGCCGAACGACCAGACCAGCAAGATCGTGTCCATCACCCGTGAAGCGGTGAAACTCGAAGACCAGGCCGTTCAGAAACAAGTCCTCAACCTCAAGCAGGATGGCAAGGACTACAAACTGGGCGTGGTGGTGATTCCTGCGTTCTACCTGGACTTCAAAGCGTTCCGTGCCGGTGACCCGGACTATAAGTCCACCACCCGTGACGTTAAGAAAATCCTGACAGAACTGCAGAAAGAGAAAGTCGACGGCGTGGTCATTGACCTGCGCAACAACGGCGGCGGTTCCCTGCAGGAAGCCACCGAGCTGACCAGCCTGTTTATCGACAAAGGCCCAACCGTGTTGGTCCGCAACGCGGACGGCCGTGTCGACGTGCTCGAAGACGAGAACCCGGGCGCGTTCTACAAAGGCCCGATGGCGCTGCTGGTCAACCGCCTCTCGGCCTCGGCTTCGGAGATTTTCGCCGGCGCCATGCAGGACTACCACCGCGCGTTGATCGTTGGCGGCCAGACCTTCGGTAAAGGCACCGTGCAGACCATTCAGCCGCTGAACCATGGCGAACTGAAGCTGACCATTGCCAAGTTCTACCGGGTTTCCGGGCAGAGCACCCAGCACCAGGGCGTATTGCCGGATGTGGACTTCCCGTCGATCATCGACACCAAGGAAATCGGCGAGAGCGCGCTGCCTGAGGCAATGCCATGGGACACCATCCGCCCTGCGATCAAGCCGGCTTCGGACCCGTTCAAGCCGTACCTGACGCAGTTGAAGGCTGACCACGAGACGCGCTCCGCCAAGGATGCCGAGTTCGTGTTTATCCGCGACAAACTGGCCCTGGCCAAGAAGCTGATGGAAGAAAAAACCGTCAGCCTCAACGAAGTCGATCGTCGTGCGCAGCACACCAGCATCGAAAATCAGCAGCTTGTACTGGAAAACGCTCGCCGCAAGGCCAAAGGCGAAGACCCGCTCAAAGAGCTGAAGAAAGAAGATGAAGATGCGCTGCCGGCCGAGCCGGAAAAAACCAAGCCGGAAGACGACGCCTATCTGTCCGAGACAGGCCGGGTTCTGCTGGACTACCTGAAAATCAGCAAGCAGGTGGCCAAGCAGTAAATGATGGCAATTTAATGCGAGCGCTCCACGGAGTGTCATCATATAGACATCATTCTGTCGTGAAATAAAGGGACCGCAGGCGTTAAGCCTGCGGTCCTTTTTTTTCGATCGAGATCGCCATGACCATGACCGAACAGCTGAATGCATTGGGCTCAATCCTGGCTCAAGGCAGTTTACACAGCCTGTTCCAACCGATCATTTGCCTGTCCGAGCGACGAATCCTCGGCTACGAAGCGCTCAGCCGTGGCCCGTCCAATAGCCCCTTGCACTCCCCCGTCGCCCTGTTCAGCGTGGCCAGCCATGCCGGGCGCCTCAGCGAACTGGAAATGGCCTGCCGCGAAAGTGCCTGCCGACGCTTCAGCGAGCAAAAGTTGCCGGGCAAGCTGTTCCTGAACATCTCGCCGGAGTCCTTGATGGAGACGGCGCATCAACCGGGCCGCACCTTACAGTTGTTGCGCGACTTCGGCATCCCGCCAAGCCAGGTGGTGATCGAACTCACCGAGCAAACGCCCACCGACGACTTCGACCTGCTGCAAACCGCGCTGCATCATTACCGCGACATGGGTTTTGCCATCGCTCTGGATGACTTGGGCGCCGGGTATTCCAGCCTGCGTTTATGGTCTGAGCTACGCCCGGACTACGTGAAAATCGACCGGCACTTTATCGACGGTATCCATCAGGATGCGCTCAAGCGCGAGTTCGTCGGCTCCATCCTGCAAATCGCCAAGGCATCCCGCGCCCAGGTGATTGCCGAAGGTATCGAGCTGCCGGAGGAGTTGGCGGTGTTGACGGAAATGGGCGTTGACCTGGTCCAGGGCTACCTGCTTTGCCGCCCCCAGGAACAACCGCCCCAGGAAGCGCGGCTGATGTTGCCCAAGCAGGACCACACCAACATCACCCTCAACGAAGAAGGCAGCGACCTCAGCGCCTTGCTCAACGAGCAACCGGCGGTGGATCAGGACACCGCCACCGCCCAGGTGCTCGAATCCTTCCGCCGTCAGGCCAACCTCAACTCGCTGGCCGTGCTGGATGGGCGCGGTCACCCGGTCGGCATCGTGCACCGGCATTCGTTGTCGGATGCGCTGCTCAAACCGTTCGCCACCGACCTGTTCGCGCGCAAACCCATCAGCCGCTTGATGAGCGATGACTTCCTGGCGGTGGAGTTGAGCCAGTCCCTGCAACAGGTCAGCCGCCTGCTCACCAGCCGCGCGCGGCAACGGATCGAGGAAGACTTCATCATCACCCTCAACGGTGACTACCTGGGCCTGGGTAGGGTGATCGATGTGCTCAAGTTGATCACTGAGCTGAAGATCCAGCAGGCACGCTATGCCAACCCACTGACGCTGCTGCCGGGCAATGTGCCGATCCAGCAATGCCTGACGCGGTTGCTGCAGCAACAGCGCGAGTCGGTGATCTGCTACGTGGATATCGACAGCTTCAAGCCGTTCAACGATATCTACGGCTACGGGCGTGGGGATGAGGTGTTGTTGTGCCTGGCGCAGTGCCTGAACGATCGGGTTGACCCTAGCCGCGATTTTGTCGGGCATATCGGCGGTGATGATTTTTTGCTGGTGCTCGGCCCGCAGGATTGGCGCAAGCGGCTCAACCAGTTACTGGATGACTTCCACACCCAATGCCGACGCTTCTATCGTGCCGAGCACTTGGACGCCGGTTGCTTCGTGGCCTTGAACCGTCAGGGCGTGCGTCAGGAATTCGCTTTGCTGTCGTTGTCGATCGGCGTGGTGCATTTATATCCACAGGCCTGTGCACAACTGGATGCCAGCCAGTTAGCGGAGCTGGCCTCGCAAGCCAAGCACCACGCCAAAGACATCGCCGGCTACAGCATCCATGTGATCGACAGCATGGACAACCTGCCCGCTTAGGCCTCGGCGGACTCCGGATACTCGTACTCGAACACCCGCACCACTTCCGAAGCATGCCAGGACGCAGCAGCCACACCATCGGACGGCCCGCTGAAACGCCCCAGGCGCTCCACACACTCAAAGAAACCGGTACGCGGCAAGCGGCTGGCGCCCTGGCTGATCACCAGGGAGCTGCGCAACGGCTGCTCGGCCTTGGCGTCCAACGCGGCCAGGTGCTCAAGGGCAGCGGCCAGGGTTTGCATTGCCGGCGTGGGAAATTGCAGGCGCTCCAGCAGCGCGCGGTAGGTGAGCAAATGGCGCTGGCGGCGCGCCTGGTCCAGTTCGTTGAGTAACCCATCCCAGTGTTGACGACTGATTCGTAGACTCAAGATTCATCCCTCCAACCTGCAACGCCCAATTCCCAGGCCAGGCTGCGGCGGATGGCGGCATCCGGCTGGCGTTCACCACTTTCAATCAATCCGAGGTACGAAGGGCTGATGCCCACGGTGCGGGCCAGGCTTTCAATAGCCAATCCCTTGGCCTCACGCAGGCCGCGCAGGTCCGCGAGCGGGCGTAAAGCCTGATCGGGCGCGACCTGAGCGGTAGAAGAAGGAGTGGCGACAGGCTGTTGCTGACCGGCTGCTTTTAGTAGCGCCTGGTACTGGTCCCATGGCAGCACCGCATACTCGGGTGCGCCATCGCGTGAAATTATCTGAATATCCATGACTGCCCCGTAGGATAACAACACTTACTAAGTAAGTTCTTTCCTTAGAAGTGTAATCCTAACAGCCACAAAGGTCGCAGGGGGATATAAGCGTGTTCAGTTTTTTGCGGGTTTTCCTGGGCCAACAGCGCAGGCGTCGCAGGCAGCCGCTCAACCACCGCGAGTTTTTCCGGGCGCTGGGCGTCGCGCCAGGCGCGAAACGCGCTCAGTTCGCCGTCCAGGGTCTTCATGACCCATGCCAGCACGGCAATGTCATCGAGCATGCCGAACACCGGGATAAAGTCCGGGATCGCGTCAATCGGGCTGAGGAAGTACATCAGCCCCGCCACTACCGAGATCAGCGCCTTGGGGCTTATGGCGCGATACTCACCGCGCCAGTAAGCCAGGCACAAGGCCTGGAGCAATTTGAGATCATCCTTGAGTTTACCCAGCCGATTGCCCTGGCTTGAGCCTTTGGCGGCCACGGCGAACAGCAGGGTCGGCAACCGGCCACGACCAAGCAAGCGTGCGGCCATGGGCAGGAAACGGGTGAAATTGAAGGGTGGTTTCATCGGTCACTCCAGTTCCAGGCGACATAAAAGGTTATCCACACAAATTGTGGATAACCTTGTGAACAGAGCCTGTTTTATCGGCTGAAAGCCGCGATTTACAAGGCTTGCAGTCAGATCGGGCGTTTTTTGCGCACATAAAAAAAACCCAAGAATTCATTGACTTGGCATTGATGTGCGGCTACCCGTGCTCGAGTCTTATATCAGACTGTGACAGTTTCCAGGGGTTCGGTCGGATTTGCGATCCTTACCACGCTCTGGGTGGGAATGCCGCCCCAAGGCACATGTGACGCAGAGCGTCACCGGATGTGTTCCCACGCAGAGCGTGGGAACAATCATGCAAACGCCAGAAACAACAACGCCCCGTAAAAACGGGGCGTTGTGTGTTCAGGTGCCGATTACTTCTTGGCAGCTGGCGCCGCAGGTGCGTCAGGGGCTTCAGCCTTGGCTGGGTCCTTGATGGCCAGCAGTTCCAGGTCGAATACCAGCACGGAGTTGGCTGGAATCGCCGGGCTCGGGCTCTGTGCGCCGTAGGCCAGGTCGGACGGGATGTACAACTCGACCTTCTCGCCCACGTGCATCAGTTGCAGGCCTTCGACCCAACCCGGGATCACGCCGCTGACCGGCAGGTCAATCGGGCTGCCGCGATCTACGGAGCTGTCAAAGGTGGTGCCGTTGGTGAGCTTGCCGGTGTAGTGAACAGTCACTACGTCGGTCGGCTTAGGCTGAGCGCCGTCGGCCTTCTTCACGATCTTGTATTGCAGACCGGAAGCGGTAGTGACTACGCCGTCTTTCTTGGCGTTGTCTTCGAGGAATTTCTTGCCGGCGGCTGCCGACTCTTCGCTCATTTTGGTCATGCGTTCTTCAGCACGCTTTTGCAGTGCGGCAAACGCTTCAACCAGTTCGTCGTCCTTCAGCTTCTGTTCTTTCTTGCCGACGGCATCTTCGATGCCTTGGGCTACCGCTTTGGAGTCCAGGTCATCCATGCCTTCTTGAGCAAGGCTTTTGCCCATGTTCAGGCCGATGCCGTAGGAAGCTTTCTGCGCCGGGGTTTTCAGCTCTACGCTGGTCTGCGAATCACAACCCGCAAGTACCAGGCTAACCAGGGCCACCGCCGCCGCCAACCGATGCTGTTTCATGCTATTTCCTTGTTCGTGCGCCAAAAGGGCATTCGAGTAAAGTCGCGAGCTTATCAGGCGGCCACGACCAATGGCTACCGGCATGTGAGCAGGAAACTTCTGATAAGTTCACGTGTTTAAAAGCATTTTCATTCATTATGGAGGCCCGCGAAGGATCGCGGGACCATTCGCAACCAGGCTGCTGGCCACTTGCCGCACCTGTGACGCAATGGCATAAGAACGCTACAACTCGACAAGGCCGAGACAAGGATAGCCATCTTGCGCATTTTTTCCCGTGTTTTACTTCTGATATTGCTCGCCCTGGGTTTGCTGCTGGGCGTGGTCCTCTATTACACCCTCAACCCCAAGCTGCCGGACTACGTGCCCGTGGAGCAGGTGCACTATCAGCAACAATGGAGCGAAGCCGATCGCCAGACCTACTACTTCACGCCCCAGGGCACCCAGGTAAAAGGCCTGCATTACGACTGGTTCACCGCCCTCGAACTGCCCTTTTCGGACCGGCGTTTTGCCACACCCGACTACCTCGCGCGCTTCGGCTTTCTGGTCGATCCCAAGCAGGTGCCCAGCGCACAAAACCCCGGCAACCTGCCGGTGGGTTTCGCCCGGCACCAGAACGCCGGCAGCCAGGTGCAGTACCTGGACATCACCTGCGCCGCCTGCCACACCGGCGAGCTGCACTTCAAAAACCAGGCGCTGCGCATCGACGGCGGTTCGGCCCAGCATGTGCTGCCGTCCAGCGTACCGACCCTGCGCGGAGGCAGCTTCGGCCAGGCGCTGGTGGCCAGCCTCGCCGCCACCTATTACCTGCCCTGGAAGTTCGATCGCTTCGCCCACAACGTGCTCGGCCACGACTATGACGATCACAACAAGCAACAACTGCGTCAGGACTTCAAGCAGTCGCTGAACCAGTTCCTTAAAGTTGCCTGGAACGACACGCACCGTGGCCTCTACCCCACCGAAGAAGGCCCGGGCCGCACTGACGCATTTGGCCGCATCGCCAATGCCAGCTTCGGCGACGCTATCTCGCCGGCTAACTACCGGGTCGCCAATGCGCCGGTGGACTACCCGCACCTGTGGGATATCTGGACCTTCGACTGGGTGCAATGGAACGGTTCGGCCCAGCAGCCCATGGCACGTAACATCGGCGAGGCCTTGGGCGTGGGTGCGACCCTGGCCTTTTTCGACGCGGCCGGCCAACCCCTCCAGGGCGATGCCCGTTACCCTTCCAGCGTGCGCGTGCGCGACCTCAACCGGATCGAAGAAACCCTGCAACGCCTCAAGCCGCCGACCTGGCCGCAAGACCTGTTCGGCGCCATCGACAAGCCCCTCGCCGCCCAAGGCCGCGCGCTGTTCGCCGAGAACTGCGCCGGTTGCCATGTGCCTGCAGTCACGCAGGAAAACGGCCGCCCGGTGCAGCAACTGAAGATGTTGCCCGTGGACTACATCGGTACCGACCCAGGCACGGCCAATAACATCGCCGACCAGCGCTATGACCTCAGCGCCCTGCAGTGGGACCCGGAGGAACTGGCCAGGCTCAATGTCGAGCTGCACCCCACGCCCACCGCACCGCTGGACCTGCACAACCTGTCGGTGGCCCAAGGCCTGGCCTACGTCACTGCCTTCGTCGAAGCACACGCCTACCGCGCCGCCGGTGTAACCCCGGCCGAACGCCCAGGCCTGGATGGTTTTGGCCTGCCCATCGGTGTGCGTGAATTGCGCGCCTATAAGGCCCGACCGCTGGCCGGCGTATGGGCCACACCACCATTCCTGCACAACGGCTCGGTGCCGACGATCTATCAATTGCTCTCGCCCCAGGACGAGCGCAGCACCACCTTCTACAAAGGCACGTTCAATTACGACCCGCGTCACCTGGGCTTTGAAACGGGTGCGTTCAAAAACGCCTTTTTGTTCGATACCAAAATAACCGGCAACCACAACAGCGGTCACGAATTCCGTGATGGCAAACGTGGCAATGGCGTGATCGGCCGTGGCTTGCTGCCGCAGGAACGCTGGGCGCTGCTGGAATACCTCAAAGTGCTGGGCGGCCCGCTGGAGCAACCACTGCCATGATTATCCGATCTCAATACAACCAACGTTCGCTGCTCGCACGCCTCTGGCTACGCCTGGGCGCCTTTCTCGGTAAAACCCTGCTGTGGCTGTTGGGTTTGGGGCTGCTGGGCTGGCTGTTCGCCACGGCCTGGTTCGCCTGGCAACACAGCGGCCCGGTGTCGCCGGATGAACAGATCCCGCCCGGCGAAACAGCCATGACCCAAGGCATCATCCAGACGGCAGTGCGCATCGTCGATCAGCATCGCGAAGGCACGCGCTACCTGCGTGACGCGCATGCCAAGGCCCACGGCTGCGTTAAGTCCGAAGTCAGCGTGCTGACGGACCTCGACCCGGCGCTGCGCCAAGGCGTATTCGCTGAACCTGGCAAGACCTGGCAGGCGCAGATGCGCCTGTCCAACGGCAACGCCTACCCGCAGTTCGACAGCATCCGCGATGCGCGGGGCATGGCGATCAAGCTGCTGGATGTGCCAGGCAAACAATTGATGGCCGACCAACAGACGCGCACCGAACAAGACTTTGTGATGTTCAGCCACCCGAACTTTTTTGTCAGCGATGTGGCCGAATACGCGCAGAACATCGGTGCCCAGGCTGACGGCAAAAAGGTGTTGGCGTTCTTCCCTAAAGCCGACCCGCGCAGTTGGCAAGTGCGCCACCTGTTTATCGCCCTGGCCACCCTGGCGCCCGCTCCGGCGAGCCCGACGCAGACGACGTACTTTTCGGTTTCCCCCTACAAATTTGGCGCGGCAAATGCCAAGTTTCGTGTAGCACCCGACCCGCAGAGTTGCCCGGAATATGTGTTGCCCAAGCAGAATCAGGACCTGCCGAACTTTCTGCGCAGCGCACTGAACCAGCAACTGTCCACCGACCGTGTACCGGCGTGTTTTGTGTTGCAGATTCAGCGGCAAAATCCGCAGAAATTCATGCCGATCGAAGACACCAGCATCGAATGGAAGGAAAGTGATGCGCCCTATGAGACAGTGGCCAAGGTGCGGATTCCTGCGCAGGACTTTGATACGCCCGCGTTGAATCTTGCCTGTGATAACCAGTCGTTCAACCCGTGGTTCGGGCTGGAGGCGCATCGGCCGATTGGTGGGATTAACCGGTTGCGCAAGGCGGTGTATGAGGCGGTGAGCGACTATCGGCATAGTCGGAATTTGTGAGGTTATGATCGTTCCCACGCTCCGCGTGGGAATGCCGTCTTGGACGCTCTGCGTCCGCAGTTAAGGGGCGTGACGCGGAGCGTCACAGGATGCATTCCCACGCAAAGCGTGGGAACGATCGAACAGAAAAGCCAATCACTGTAAAGAATCCGTATAAATCCGAAGTTCCCCATAACGATTACGTCGCCTCTATTGAACAACTAAGCCCTAAACTTTACCGTCACTTCCTACCTCCAAAACCCGTAGGAAGTCATCGTGGAAAGTTCAACTTTAGGCATGGTCGTCCTGTCAATGATTGCGCTCTTCGGCACCGCCGCGTTTTGCTTCGAACACCTCGCCACCCGCAGCGAGAAGAAAAAGAAAGCCAAATAAGCTGGTCAACGAAATCAGCAGAACCCCAGACTTTCAAGGGATCAGCCACCCGCGGGCTATCCCTTGTTTTCGTGTGCCCTGTTTTAAACCTTCTATATACCGTCTTAATACCGCCCGCCGTAATCAGTGCCCGAGCTTGATACAAGAGCGCCTAACCTCCCCGGCTTACTCAACAAGGGGAGTTACACCGTGCTGACACTAACGTTCATTTATGTGGCCAGCGGCGTTTGCGCCGTGGGGCTGTTCGCTTACTTGGGCTATGCCCTCATTCGCGCCGAAAAGTTCTAGGGAGCCCGCCATGTACGACGTGATGTTTATGGGCCTCTCCCTGGTGTTTTTTGTTGCGACTGCCATGGCCATTGTCGCCATGGGCAAGCTTTGAACGGAGCCACGACATGCTAAGCACTTTGCTGGAATTTTCGCTGGTCCTGGGGTTGATGACCGCGCTTGCCGTGCTCATGGGCAAGTGGCTGACCCGAGTATTCACCGGGAACCGCCACGCCTTGCCGGAACGTTTTACCTACCGCCTGCTGGGCATCAACCCATTGGAAACCATGAGTTGGGGCCGCTACGGTTCAGCGCTGTTGCTGTCGAACGCGGCGATGATGCTGCTGGGCTACAGCATCCTGCGCCTGCAGGCGGTAACGCCGATCAACCCCCTGGGGTTGGCTGCGCAAACCCCGGACCTGGCGTTCAACACCGCCGTGTCCTTTATCACCAACACCAACTGGCAGGCGTATTCGGGCGAAACCAGCCTGTCGAACTTCAGCCAGATGGCGGTCATTACCTTTTTGATGTTTGTCGGTGCCACCTCCGGCGTGGTGGCGGCCGCCGGTTTTATACGTGGCTTGAGCCGCTCAAGCGCGGCCGATATCGGCAACTTCTGGGTCGACTTCACCCGCACCCTCTACCGCGTGATGCTGCCGCTGTGCGTGGGCATGGCGCTGGTGTATGTGTGGCAGGGCATGCCGCAAACCTTAGCCTCCCAAGCCCTGGCGACAACATTGGAAGGCGCGCAACAACAGCTGATCGTCGGCGCGGTTGCCAGCTTTGAATCGATCAAGCACATCGGCACCAACGGCGGCGGTTTCTTCAGCATGAACGCCGCGCACCCGTTCGAAAACCCGACGCCGCTGACCAACATCCTGCACATCCTCAGCATGCTGTTGATCCCCTCGGCGCTGACCTACACCTTTGGCAGCATGCTGTTGCAACGTCGTCAGGGCTGGGTGTTTTTCGGCACCTTCCTGGTGATGTTTATCGGCTTTCTTGCGCTTGTGTATGGCGCCGAGCAAACCGGCAACCCGTTGCTGACCCAGGCCGGCGCCAACCAGGTGCTGTCGATCGAGCAAAGCGGCGGCAACATGGAAGGCAAGGAACTGCGTTTCGGCATTGCCGACAGCAGCTTGTTTATCGCCACCACCACGGCAGCCACCACCGGCTCGGTCAATACCATGCACGACTCGCTGACGCCCATGGGCGGCTTCGTGCCCCTGGCGCAGATGATGCTCAACTGCGTGTTCGGCGGTGACGGCGTGGGCTTTATCAACCTGATCCAGTACGCGCTGCTCACGGTGTTTCTGGTGGGCATGATGATCGGCCGCAGCCCGGAATTTCTTGGCAAGAAAATCGAGGCCCGCGAGATGAAACTGGTGATGCTCTCGGTGCTCGCGCACCCGGTCAGTATCCTGGGTTTCACCGCCCTCGCCGCCCTGTGGCCAGACACCCTGGCCAGTCTCAACAACCTTGGCCCGCACGGTTTCAGCGAGGTGCTGTACGCCTACACCTCCGGCACCGCCAACAACGGTTCGGCGTTCGCCGGGCTGAATGCCAATACACCGTTTTTTAACACCACCATTGGCCTTGCGATGCTGATCGGGCGCTTCTTCACGATGCTGCCGATGCTCGCCGTGGCCGGTTCCCTGGCGATGAAAAAAACCGTGCCGGCCGGCGCAGGCACCATTCCTACCGCGACCCCGCTGTTCATGTTGCTGGTGGTGTTCGTGGTGCTGGTGGTCGGTGGCCTGACCTTCTTGCCCGCGCTCGCGCTTGGCCCGCTGGTGGAGCAACTGCAGTTGCTGTCCGGCCAGACCTACAACTAAGGACATGTTGATGACCACTCAATCGATCTTCAAAGGGCTGCTGCGCCCGGTGCTGGTGTCGGCGGTGTTTTTCATGCTGCTGACCGGGCTGGCTTACCCGGCGTTCACCACCGTGGCCGCGCAATGGCTGTTCCCGTTTCAGGCTCAAGGCTCGCTGATTGAACGCGATGGGCGGGTGATCGGCTCGGTGCTGATCGGCCAGAATTTCACCAAGCCCGAGTACTTCCAGGGCCGCCCCAGCATGACCCTCGGCGCTGATCCGCAAGACCCGAGCAAAAGCGTGCCGCAGCCCTACAACGCAGGCGCAAGCGGCGCCAGCAACCTCGGTCCCACCAGTCAAAAACTGCTCGACCAGGTGGCCGCACGCGCCAAAACCTATCGCCAGGATAACGGCCTGGCCGCTGACGCCCCGGTGCCGGTGGACGCAGTCACCGCCTCAGCCTCTGGCCTCGACCCGCATATCTCGGTGGCCAACGCCCGGCTGCAGTTGGCACGGGTGGCGCGCTTGCGGCACATCCCCGAACCCGAGCTGCTGCAACTGCTCAACGACCACACCGCTGCACGCACCTTCGGCCTGCTCGGCGAGCCCCGGGTGAATGTGCTGCAACTCAACGTGGCGCTGGATGCGCGTCAGCCCTCTATTGCGCTCAGTGAGTAAGAGATTCCTCCATGAAAAATGCTCGTTTACCTCTGTTTGACCGGCGCATCGTGCTGACTGCCGGCGTCGATGCACTGAAGAAATTGCTGCCCCAGGCACAGTGGAAAAACCCGGTGATGTTCGTGGTGTACCTGGGCAGCATTCTCACCACCTTGCTGTGGTTCCAGTCCCTGGGCGGCAAGGGTGAAGCGCCCAGCGGTTTTATCCTCAGCATCACCTTGTGGCTGTGGTTTACCGTGCTGTTCGCCAACTTCGCCGAAGCCCTGGCCGAAGGGCGCAGCCGTGCCCAGGCCGCGAGCCTGCGCGGCATGAAACGCCAGACCCTGGCCAAATTGCTGCAGCAACCGCGCCACGGTGCAGCGTGGCTGCCGCTGGAGGCGAGCCTGCTGCGCAAGGACAACGTAGTGTTGATCGAAGCCGGTGATCTGGTGCCGCTCGACGGCGTGGTGATTGAAGGCGTGGCGTCGGTGGATGAAAGCGCAATTACCGGCGAATCGGCGCCGGTGATCCGCGAGGCCGGTGGCGACTTTTCGTCGGTCACCGGCGGCACGCGGGTGCTGTCGGACTGGCTGGTGGTGCGCATCAGCGTCAACCCCGGCGAATCGTTCCTGGACCGCATGATCTCGATGGTCGAATCGGCCAAGCGCCAGAAGACGCCGAATGAAGTCGCGCTGACGATTCTGCTGGTGGGCCTGACCCTGTTGTTCCTGCTGGTGATCGCCACGCTGAGCCCCTACTCGATCTTCGCCGTGGCCATGAGCGGCAATGGCAGCGTGATCAGCGCCACGGTGTTGGTGGCGTTGCTGGTGTGCCTGATCCCCACCACCATCGGCGGCCTGCTCTCGGCCATCGGCGTGGCGGGCATGAGCCGCATGATGTCGGCCAATGTGATTGCCACCTCCGGCCGTGCCGTCGAGGCGGCGGGTGATGTCGACGTGTTGCTGCTGGACAAGACCGGCACCATCACCTTGGGCAATCGCCAGGCAAGCAGCTTTTTGCCGGCACCCGGCGTGAAGGAAGCTGAACTGGCTGACGCCGCGCAACTCGCCTCACTGGCAGACGAAACCCCGGAAGGCCGCAGCATTGTGGTACTGGCCAAGCAAAAATTCGACATCCGTGCGCGGGACATCAACGCCCTGGGCGCACGCTTTGTGCACTTCACCGCGCAAACCCGCATGAGCGGCGTCGACCTGGCCGAAGGCCGGGCGATTCGCAAAGGCGCGGCGGATGCGATTCGCAACCATATCGAAACCCTGGGCGGGAGTTTCCCGGCGGCATTGCAGGCCAAGGTCGATGAAGTCTCGCGGCGCGGCAGCACACCGCTGGTGGTCAGCGACGGTGCCAAGGCCTTGGGCGTGGTTGAGCTTAAGGACATGGTGAAAGGCGGCATCAAGGAACGCTTCGCCGAGTTGCGGCGCATGGGCATCAAGACCGTGATGATCACCGGCGACAACCGCCTGACCGCCGCTGCGATTGCGGTGGAAGCCGGTGTCGATGACTTCCTCGCCGAAGCCCGCCCGGAAGACAAGCTGCAACTGATCCGCGACTACCAGGCCCAGGGCAAGCTGGTAGCCATGACCGGCGACGGCACCAACGACGCACCTGCGCTGGCGCAGGCCGACGTGGCCGTGGCGATGAACAGCGGCACCCAGGCGGCCAAAGAGGCCGGCAACATGGTCGACCTCGACAGCAACCCGACCAAGCTGATCGAAGTGGTCGAGGTCGGCAAACAGATGCTCATGACCCGTGGCGCGCTCACCACGTTCAGCGTGGCCAATGACGTGGCGAAGTACTTCGCAATCATCCCGGCGGCGTTTGTCGCCACCTACCCACAGCTGGGCGCCTTGAACGTGATGCACCTGAGCAGCCCCAATTCGGCAATTTTGAGCGCGGTGATTTTTAACGCGCTGATCATTGTCGCGTTGATTCCGCTGGCCTTGCGCGGCGTGAAGTACCGGGCCATCGGCGCAGCGGCGTTGCTTAACCGCAACCTGTTGGTCTACGGCCTGGGCGGCGTGCTGGTGCCGTTTGCCGGGATCAAGGTGATCGACATGCTGCTGAGTGGATTGGGCTTGGTGTAACACCACAAACCCAATGTGGGAGCTGGCTTTTTGGGGGTGCTTCGCACCCCAGCGCAAGCAAGCTTGCTCGCCACAACAAGCCAGCTCCCACAGTTAATCGTGTTGTATTCAACAGGAAGAACATGCCCGCACTCAACCACGAACGCCCCGACCCCGACGCCTTGCTCGCGCGGGTACAGCTCGAAGAACAGGCCGCCTTGCGCGGCAAATTGCGTATTTACTTCGGCTCAAATGCCGGGGTGGGCAAGACCTGCGCCATGCTCGCGGCGGCGCAACGCGAAGTCGCCCTGGGCCGTGATGTGCTTGCCGGCGTAGTAGAAACCCACGGCCGCACGGAGACTGCCGAGCGGCTCGACGGCCTGGAGCAACTGCCCCGCGCTGCCTTGCTGCACCACGATTTTTCGCTCAGCGAATTCGACCTAGACGCCGCGTTGCGCAGGCAGCCCGCCGTATTGCTGGTGGACGAGTTGGCCCACAGCAACGCGCCTGGCTCGCGGCATCCCAAACGCTGGCAAGACGTTGAAGAACTGCTCAGCGCCGGCATCGACGTGTGGACCACGCTCAACGTCCAGCACCTGGAAAGCCTGAATGATCTGGTCAGCGGCATCATCGGCATTCGCGTGCGCGAAACCGTGCCGGACCATGTGTTTGATAACGCCCATGACGTGGTGGTGATCGACCTGCCGCCCGACGACTTGCTGCAACGCTTGAAGGACGGCAAGGTCTATCTCGGCCCGCAAGCGGAGCGCGCCGCACAGCATTTTTTTCGCAAGGGCAACCTGTTGGCCCTGCGCGAACTGGCGCTGCGGCGCACGGCGGATCGGGTCGACGCGCAAATGCGCGTGTACCGTCGCGAACAGTCGATCAAAGCCCTGTGGCCAGCCCGCGAACGCTTGCTGGTGGGTGTGGCGGGCGACGCCGGTGATGAACGCCTGGTGCGCGAAGCTGCACGATTGGCGCAAAAGCTCGAAGCTGACTGGATCGTCGTGCATGTCGCAACGGCCCAAGGCAGCGGCGCCAAGCGTTACCTCACGGCGATGAAAACCCTGAGCCTGGCCAGCGAATTCGGCGCCGATACCGCGACGCTGCCGGGCATGGACGTGGCTGAAGCCCTGGCCGCCTGCGCCCGCGAACACAACGCCAATCGCCTGGTGCTCGGCCATCATCCGCGTCGGGCCTGGCGCTTCTGGCATCAGTCGGTCAGCGACCGGATCAGCCGACATCACCCGCAGATCGATCAGATCGTGATCGCTCACAGCGTCTTGCCCGGGCCTGCGCCGACCCTCGAAAAACCCTCGCTGCCCCCCGGCCGCGCCTTGGCCTACCTGTGGGCCACACTCGCCTGCTTCAGCGCCAGCGCCGTCGCTGCATTGCTGCTGCAAGTGTTCGACCTGGCCAACGTGGTCATGCTGTTTTTGCTCACCGTGGTGCTGGTGGCCTTGCGTTATGGGCGCGGCCCCGGTGTGTGGGCGGCGATGCTGGCGGTGCTGTGTTTCGACTTCTTTTTCGTACAGCCGCGCTACTCGTTCACCGTCAACGACACTCAGTATTTCTTCACCTTTGCGCTGATGCTCGGCATTGCCTTGATCACCGGGCAACTCACCGCCCGCCTGCGCCATGAAGCACGCACGGCGGCCGCGCGCGAACGGCGCGCTACCTCTTTGGCGCGGCTGGCTCGCGACTTGTCGGCGGCACTGACCGTAGAGCACATCAGCGAAGTCGCGCTGCGCACCTTCAGTGGCGTGTTCGAAGCACGCGTCGGCCTGGCGCTGCCGGACGCCGCCGATGGCGTGCACAGCGTGAGTGCCAGCGGCTTGCCGATTGACGAAAGCATCGCCCAATGGACTTACGACCATGGCCAAGCCGCAGGCCATGGCACCGACACCTTGTCAGCAGCCAAAGGTTGTTACTTACCGCTCAAAGCGCCGATGCGCGTGCGCGGCGTGCTGGTACTGGAACTGGCCCAGAGCGAGCGCTTGAACGACCCGCAGGAGCGCCGTCTGCTGGAAGCCTGCATGAGCCAATTGGCGATTGCACTGGAGCGCGTGCATTTCGTCGAAGTGGCGCAAAGCACGCTGGTGCAGATGGAAGGCGAGAAGATGCGCAACACCCTGCTCGCCGCTATTTCCCACGACTTGCGCACGCCCCTGACCACCCTGATCGGCGCCGCCGACACCGCCCTGCCCCATGCCCCGCCAGGTCCGCTGACCGAATTGCTGCACGGCATCCATGAACAAGCTACATCGATGCAGCGGCTGATCGAAAACCTGCTGGACATGGCGCGCATGCAAGAGCGCGGCGTGCGCCTGAACCGGCAGTGGCATTCGCTGGAAGAAATCGTCGGCAGCGCCCTGCGCCAGTTGCGTGAGCCGTTGGCACACCACCGCGTGCAAACCCTGTTGGACTCACAGTTGCCGCTGGTGGATATCGACGCCCTGCTGATCGAGCGGGTGCTGGTCAACCTGCTGGATAACGCCGCCAAATACACGCCGGCGGGCACCCTCATTACCGTCACTGGCAGCAAAGTTTCGGACAGCATCGTGCTGGAAGTCAGCGACAACGGCCCGGGCAAGGCTCCCGCCAACCTGTTCGAACCTTTCGCACGTGGCCAGCAGGAATCTTCCGTCACGGGCATCGGCCTGGGCCTGGCGCTGGCCAAACGCATCGTTGAAGCCCATGGCGGGCATATCCACACCCACCCGCTTGAGACGTGCGGCATGCACTTCATCATCACCTTACCGGCCGGCACCCCGCCGGCCATGGAAAACCTATGAGCACTGCACGCATTTTGATTGTTGAAGACGAAGCCAATATCCGCCGCTTTGTCGGGATCGCCCTGCAAGATGAAGGCTTTCAGGTGTTCGAAGCCGACAGCGTCAAACGTGCGCTGATTCATGCCGCCAGCCGTCAACCGGACCTGGTGATCGTCGACCTTGGCTTACCCGATGGCGATGGCAAGCAACTGATCAGTGAGTTGCGTGGTTGGCTGGCGGTGCCGATTCTGGTGTTGTCGGCGCGTGATCGCGAAGAAGAGAAAGTCGCCGCTTTGGACGCAGGGGCCGATGATTACCTGACCAAGCCGTTCGGCGTGCCCGAATTGCTCGCTCGCATCCGCGCACAACTGCGCCGGCATGGGCAGACCGGCGCCGTGGCGGCGACCAGCAAGGTGGCGTTTGGCGAAATTGAAGTCGACCTGTCGACCCACGAAGTGTGGCGCCAGAGCCAGCCGGTGCACCTCACACCCATCGAGTACCGCCTGCTCTGCGCAATGATTCGCGGCCAGAGCCGGGTGCTGACACATCGGCAGTTATTGCTCGAAGTGTGGGGGCTGGACTACATCGACCGCCCGCACTATCTGCGTGTACACATGGCGCACTTGCGGCAAAAACTGGAGGCGGATCCGGCGCAGCCGCAGCATTTTATTACCGAGTTGCAGGTGGGGTATCGGTTGATGGGACTGTGAACAGGCGTTCAGCAACAAAGTCCACAAACACCCGGATCTTTGGCGACAGGTGCCGACTGGAAGGCCACAGCGCCCAGAATTGGCCTTGATCATCAGAGTGCCCGTCCAACACGGTTTCCAACTGTGCCTGGGCCAGCGCCTCACGGGCCAGAAAGTCCGGCACGTAAGCGATGCCATGGCCATCGATTGCGGCCCGAAGCATCGCTTCCATATTGTTCAACGTCAGCGCCGTGGGCAGCCGTAATTGGGTGATCGCCGGGTTGGCGGATAAGGTCCACTCCATGATTTTGCCGGTGGTGGCGAAGCGATAACGCAGGCATTGGTGGCGCTCAAGGTCACTGAGGGTTGCTGGCCGACCGTTCGCACGCAGGTACTCAGGCGATGCACACAACACAAAGCGAAATGGCCCGAGTCGGCGCGCCATCAAGGTCGAATCGGCCAGACCGCCGCTGCGGATCACCACGTCGAAGCCTTCCTCGATCAGATCCACCAGGTGGTCGTTGAAATCCAGCTCCAACTCAATTTCCGGGTAGGCCCGCCTGAAGGCGACCATATGCGCAAATAGAAACCTGTAACCGATGGTGGGCAGGCTGACCCGCAACTTGCCGCGGGGGGCCTGCATGGCATGGGAGAGCATGGCGCGGGCGTCCTGCAGGTCATCGAGAATTTTCCGACAGCGCTCGTAGAACAACTGGCCTTCAGCAGTCAGGCTGACTTTGCGCGTGCTGCGGTGCAACAACCGCACATTCAACGACGCTTCCAGCTTGACCACATTTTTGCCCACCGCCGAGGCGGAAATGCCCATCGCCCGCGCCGCGCCCGTGAAGCTGAGCGCTTCAGCGGTTTTCACGAAGGCGATCACACCGCTGAGATTGTCGCTCATACCAATACATCCAATTTGTCCGTTATGTGTGGAATGTAGGCCCATTTATCCGCCATTACATCTGATTAGAGTCTTTATCTTTACAGGTCCACAGGAATCTCCCGATGAACACAGCCGACTCCGCCCATGGCCGCTATGCCATTCTTGCCGCGATCTGCCTGGCGGCTCTGGTGTTGCCCATGAGCTTTACCGGTGGCGCCGTAGCGACGCCCTTTATCGGCCACGCATTTGCTGCGCACCCCACACAGTTGGCGTGGATCACCAACGCGTTCATGCTTAGTTTCGGCAGCCTGCTGATGGCCGCCGGCACCCTTGCCGATCGGTATGGTCGCAAGCGTTTGTTCCTGTGGGGCATGGCGCTGTTTACAGGTGTCTCGCTGCTGCTGACCGTGGCACCGGGCATGCTCTGGCTGGATGTACTGCGCGGTGTTCAAGGTGTTGCGGCAGCTACCGCATTGGCCAGCGGCTGCGCAGCGTTGGCGCAGGAGTTCGATGGCCATGCCAGGACACGCGCCTTCAGCTTGCTGGGCACCACCTTTGGCGCGGGCCTGGCTTTCGGGCCGCTGCTGTCTGGGTGGCTGATTGAACTGTGGGGCTGGCGTGCGATTTTCTTCACCACCGCATTGCTGGCGGGCCTGTCGTTGCTGTTCGCCGCACCCACAATGCGAGAGAGCCGCGACCCGCAAGCGCTGCAGTTGGACCTGCCTGGCGTACTGACGTTTTCGGCAATGCTGGTGAGCTTGACCACGGCGATCATTCTCGCGCCGCAGTTGGGTTGGGCTTCGGTGACGACCGGTTGCCTGCTTGCGGCGGCTGCGGCTTTCTTGCTGGTGTTTATCCTGGTTGAACAGCGTGCGAGCCAACCGATGCTGGATCTGCGCCTGTTTCGCTTTGCGCGTTTTATCGGCGTGCAATTGTTGCCGATTGGCACCTGCTACTGCTACATCGTGCTGGTGGTGTTGCTGCCGCTGCGGTTTATTGGGGTCGAAGGCGCCAGCGCGTCAGAGGCGGGCTTGATGATGCTGGCGCTGTCTGCGCCGATGCTGGTGGTGCCGTTACTGGCCGCAACGCTGACACGCTGGCTGTCGGCGGGGCTGTTGTGTGGCCTTGGCCTGTTGATCGCGGCGTCGGGGTTGTATGGGCTGAGCCTGGCCCAGCCCGGCCAGCCATTGCCGACTGTCGTGGCAATGTTGGTGATCGGGATAGGTACGGGCTTGCCGTGGGGTTTGATGGATGGCCTGGCGATCAGCGTGGTGCCCACAGAGCGTGCGGGCATGGCCGCGGGCATTTTCAATACGACCCGGGTTGCCAGTGAAGGTGTGGCGCTGGCCATCACCGTGGCTGTGTTGAGTGCGCTGGTTGCCCATCATCTGCCCGCAGACAGTTCGCAGGACATTGCTGGGGTTGCCCAGCAGTTGGTCATGGGCGACACCCGTGCAAACCTCCCGCTGGAATTGCTGCGCACGGCCTACCTCGCGGGCTTCAATACGTTGCTGCAATGGCTGGCCGGGCTCACCCTGTTTACGGCGGTGGTGGTGTTTGTGTTTCTGAGCCGACGTGAGATTGCACCCGCGCCTGTGGCGCTCGCCGCCGAAGCGCAAAGCTGAATCGCAGGCAAAAAAAAGCCCGCTCAATGAGCGGGCTTCTTGTGGTGACCTGGCGTTCAGTGTTCCAGGTTACCGAATATGGCGCAGCGGACGGGACTCGAACCCGCGACCCCCGGCGTGACAGGCCGGTATTCTAACCGACTGAACTACCGCTGCGCGTAACACTTGAAACGAATGGTGGGTGATGACGGGATCGAACCGCCGACATTCTGCTTGTAAGGCAGACGCTCTCCCAGCTGAGCTAATCACCCTTCGCTTCGGTGTGGGCGGCATAATACACCAAAAATCTGCAATGTCTTGATTTAAATGCAATTTATTTAAAATAATTTCTCTGGTGCCCTCCGCGCCCCTGAAAACGGGGCCTCAAGCCCCAAATGTGAGTCTATTGCGTTTATACGTTGCTTGGCGGCACTGTTAAAAACCATTATCAATGACACCTGAGCCGCGCAACGTGATGGTGACAACGCGTTGGGATTTCTGATCAGCCCATAAAAAAACGCCGCCAATCATCGGAAATGATCGGCGGCGTTTTTTTGGTTTTACAAACCCCGGACAGCAAAAAGCCCGCTCAATGAGCGGGCTTTCTGTGGTGACCTGGCGTTCAGTGTTCCAGGTTACCGAATATGGCGCAGCGGACGGGACTCGAACCCGCGACCCCCGGCGTGACAGGCCGGTATTCTAACCGACTGAACTACCGCTGCGCGTAACACTTGAAACGAATGGTGGGTGATGACGGGATCGAACCGCCGACATTCTGCTTGTAAGGCAGACGCTCTCCCAGCTGAGCTAATCACCCTTCGCTTCGGTGTGGCGCGCATTCTACGGAGCGACCTTAAGTCTGGCAAGCACTTTCTTAAATCTTTTTTTTCAGCCCTTCCAATGGCTTAGGCAGGGTTGGCCTCAGCCCGGATCAAGAGAATAATGCCCCCCTTTGTATAAAGGAGAGACTCACCCCATGTGGTTCAAGAACCTGCTTATCTATCGCCTGACCCAAGATCTGCCTGTTGATGCCGAGGCGTTGGAAGCGGCCATGGCCACCAAACTGGCGCGCCCGTGTGCAAGCCAGGAGTTGACCACTTACGGTTTCGTCGCACCTTTTGGTAAAGGTGAAGACGCTCCCCTGGTGCATGTCAGCGGTGACTTCCTGCTGATCGCTGCACGCAAGGAAGAACGCATCCTGCCGGGTAGCGTGGTGCGTGACGCGCTTAAAGAGAAAGTCGAAGAGATCGAGGCCGAGCAAATGCGCAAGGTCTATAAGAAGGAACGCGACCAGATCAAGGATGAAATCATCCAGGCCTTCCTGCCGCGCGCCTTTATCCGTCGCTCGTCGACTTTCGCCGCCATTGCGCCGAAACAGGGCCTGATCCTGGTCAACTCGGCGAGCCCGAAACGCGCCGAAGACCTGCTGTCGACCCTGCGCGAAGTAATCGGCACCCTGCCGGTACGCCCGCTGACGGTTAAAACCGCACCAACGGCGATCATGACCGACTGGGTCACCACGCAGAAGCCGGCCGATGACTTCTTCGTCCTCGACGAATGCGAACTGCGCGACACCCACGAAGACGGCGGCATCGTGCGCTGCAAGCGCCAGGACCTGACCGGCGAAGAGATCCAACTGCACCTGACTACCGGCAAAGTCGTGACGCAATTGTCCCTGGCCTGGCAGGACAAGTTGTCCTTCATGCTCGACGACAAAATGACCGTCAAGCGCCTGAAGTTCGAAGACCTGCTGCAAGACCAGGCTGAACAGGACGGCGGCGACGAGGCATTGGGCCAGCTGGATGCCAGCTTTACCCTGATGATGCTGACGTTTGGTGAGTTCCTGCCGGCGTTGGTTGAGGCACTGGGCGGCGAAGAAACCCCGCAGGGCATCTAAGCCATGTGAAGATCAAAATGTGGGAGCTGGCTTGTGTGGGAGCTGGCTTGCCTGCGATAGCATCAACTCGATCCAGCTGAAGACCGAGGTGCCTGCATCGCGGGCAAGCCCGGCTCCCACACAAGCCAGTCCTCACACAAACATCTCCCACACAAGCCCCACATTGATTGCAGTTACATCCTCGAACTCTAATAACAAGGACTTCCCCATGCGCGCACTCGCCGCCTTGAGCCGCTTCGTTGGCAATACCTTCGCCTACTGGGTGTTGATTTTCGCGGTGCTCGCCTTCCTTGAGCCCGGCTGGTTCATTGGCCTCAAAGGCGCCATCGTGCCGCTGCTGGGCCTGGTGATGTTCGGCATGGGGCTGACCTTGAAACTGGAAGACTTCGCCGAAGTCGCCCGCCATCCCTGGCGCGTGGCCCTCGGCGTGGTTGCGCATTTTGTGATCATGCCGGGCGTGGCCTGGCTGCTGTGCCAGGCGTTCCACCTGCCGCCGGAAATCGCCGTCGGCGTGATCCTGGTCGGGTGCTGCCCAAGCGGCACGTCGTCCAACGTCATGACCTGGCTGGCCCGGGGCGACCTCGCGCTGTCGGTAGCCATCGCCGCCGTCACCACCCTCCTCGCCCCGCTGCTGACGCCCGCATTGATCTGGCTGCTGGCCTCGGCCTGGCTGCCGGTGTCATTCATGGAGCTGTTCTGGTCGATCCTGCAAGTGGTATTGCTGCCGATCGTGCTGGGCGTGGTGGCGCAACGCGTGCTGGGCGACCGGGTGCGCCATGCCGTGGAGGTATTGCCGCTGGTCTCAGTGGTAAGCATCGTAATCATCGTCGCTGCAGTCGTTGCAGCGAGCCAGGCGAAGATCGCCGAGTCCGGCCTGTTGATCATGGCCGTGGTGATGCTGCACAACAGCTTCGGTTATCTGCTCGGTTACTTCACCGGCCGCCTGTTCAAACTGCCGTTGGCGCAGCGTAAATCCCTGGCGCTGGAAGTGGGCATGCAGAACTCCGGGCTGGGCGCCGCGCTGGCCAGTGCGCACTTTTCGCCCTTGGCGGCGGTGCCGAGCGCGCTGTTCAGCGTGTGGCACAATATTTCCGGGGCATTGCTGTCGACTTACTTTCGCAGAATGAGCGAAAAAGAGGACCGCCGCGCCCTGGAGAGCGCGCCGTAAACTTGATCACCTGATCAATTTTCGGCAAGCTACCGGGCTTCGCGGGGACGACCTCGCGACGCTCTCAAGCGCTTAATCCGGGGACGACCCCAGCTATAGAGGGGAGATCAACATGTCCTGGATCATTCTGTTTTTTGCCGGGCTGTTTGAGGTCGGCTGGGCGGTCGGCCTGAAGTACACCGACGGTTTCAGCAAGCCGCTGCCGACAGCACTGACGATCGCCGCCATGGCCATCAGCCTCGGCCTGCTGGGCCTGGCCATGAAGGAGCTGCCGCTGGGCACCGCCTATGCCATCTGGACCGGTGTGGGTGCGGTAGGCACGGTGATCGCCGGGATTATCCTGTTTGGGGAGTCCATGGCGATGTTCAGGTTGGCGAGTGTGGCGTTGATCATTTGCGGGCTGGTTGGGCTCAAGATCAGCGCCTGAGCCACTACCGCTATCGCAGGCAAGCCAGCTCCCACATTGGACGGTGTTCAGCGTTCAAATGTGGGAGCTGGCTTGCCTGCGATGAGGCCCTTACAGCCAGCAAATAACTACCTGACACTCCCGCGCAACACCCTTACCCGCGCCTGCAACTGCTCAGGCGTCGCGGCCTCCACCGCAACCGGCTCACCCGCCACCAACACCACCCGCGACCAGATCCGATGAAAGATGCCCTTGTTCGGATCGCGACTGAAAAAGCTCCCCCACAACCCCTGCAACGCCATCGGAATCACCGGCACCGGGGTCTGCTCCAGAATCCGCGTCAACCCGCTACGGAACTCATTGATCTCGCCATCGGCGGTCAGCTTGCCTTCCGGGAAGATGCACACCAACTCCCCTTCCTTCAGGTACTGGGCAATTCGCATGAAGGCCTTTTCGTAGATCTGGATATCCTCATGGCGCCCGGCAATCGGAATCGCCCCGGCCGTGCGGAAGATAAAATTCAGCACCGGCAAACGGTAGATCTTGTAGTACATCACAAAGCGAATCGGCCGACGTACCGCGCCGCCAATCAACAGTGCATCGACAAACGACACGTGGTTGCACACCAGCAGCGCCGCGCCTTCATCCGGAATCAGCTCAAGGTTGCGATGCTCCACGCGGTACATGGAATGGCTGAGCAGCCAGATCATGAAGCGCATGGTGAACTCGGGGACGATTTTGAAGATGTAAGTGTTGACCGCAATGTTGAGCAGCGACACCACCAGGAACAACTCGGGGATCGACAGCTTGGCCACGCTCAGCAGCAGGATCGAAACGATGGCCGAAACCACCATGAACAACGCATTGAGAATATTGTTGGCCGCAATGACCCGCGCGCGCTCGTTCTCGGCCGTGCGCGACTGGATCAGCGCGTAGAGCGGCACGATATAGAAGCCACCGAACACACCCAGGCCAAGGATATCGAACAACACCCACCACGCCTGACCGTAGCTGAGTACCGCCAGCCAGCTATGTTCCTGGGCCGATTGCGGAAAGCCGCCCGAGTGCCACCACAGCAGCAGGCCGAAGACCGTCAGGCCAAACGAGCCAAACGGCACCAGGCCGATCTCGACCTTACGGCCCGAGAGCTTTTCGCAGAGCATCGAGCCAACGGCGATGCCCACCGAAAACACCGTAAGGATCAGCGTCACCACAGTTTCGTCGCCGTACAACCATTCCTTGGCGTAGGCCGGGATTTGCGTCAGGTAGATCGCACCGACAAACCAGAACCACGAGTTGCCGACAATCGAGCGCGACACTGCCGGCGTCTGCCCCAGGCCCAGGCGCAAGGTGGCCCAGGATTCGCTGAAGATATTCCAGTTCAGGCGCAGCTCGGGCGTGGACGCCGCCGCCCGCGGAATGCTGCGGCTGGCCAGGTAGCCGAGCACTGCCACGCCGACAATCGTCACCGCCACCAGTGGCGCGTAATGGGTTGAAGACATGATGATCCCGGCGCCAATGGTGCCGGCCAGAATGGCCAGAAACGTGCCCATTTCCACCAGTCCGTTGCCGCCCACCAGCTCATCGTCGTGCAACGCCTGGGGCATGATCGAGTACTTCACCGGGCCGAACAACGCCGAATGCGTACCCATGGCAAACAGCGCCAGCAGCATCAGTTCCAGGTGGTTGAACAGAAAGCCCGTGGCGCCCACGGCCATGATCACAATCTCGCCGATCTTGATCGCGCGGATCAGCGCGTCCTTGTTGAATTTCTCGCCAAACTGCCCGGCCAGCGCCGAGAACAGGAAGAACGGCAGGATAAACAACAAGGCGCACAGGTTGACCCAGATGGAGCGGTCGCCCTCGATGGTGAGCTTGTAGAGAATCGCCAGGATCAGCGATTGCTTGAAGATGTTGTCGTTGAATGCGCCCAGTAACTGGGTGATGAAAAACGGCAGAAAGCGCCGTGTGCGCAGCAAGGTGAATTGTGAGGGGTGGCTCATCGTCCGTGTTCCTGCGTGGCCTGAAGGCGTGTAGTTTCTCAGGCCACGACTTTACCTAATCGCGCTTACTTATTCGCTAGTCCTGCAATGCATGGCGAAACAAAAAGCTCACCTTTATAGGCGCCCTGCACGGTGCGCTTGGCCACGATCAGCCACATCAGCGCCAATGCCAGCACCAGCACGCTGCCAAAGATGCTGAAAAAGCTCAGGTGCAGCAGACTCGCCAGCTTCAGCGTGGCTAACGCGTAAACCCCCAGCGGGAAGGTAAACCCCCACCAGCCGAGGTTGAACGGAATGCCGGCGCGCAGGTAACGCAGGGTGATCAGCACCGCGATCAACATCCACCACAAACCGAAGCCCCACAAGGTGATGCCGGCCACCACGCCCAGGCCATTGGCCATTTCACCCACACCCGGCAACCCATTGGCGGCGAAAATCGCCGGTGCGTCACCGCCCAACAGCAACATGCCCAGCGCACCAGTGCCGATGGGGCCAAGGGCCAGCCAGCTCGATGCGGCCATATTGGCAGGCGGCAGTTTATGCAGGGCCATGCGCAACATCAGGATGGTCAGGATGCTGAACGCCACCGGCAGGGAAAACGCCCACAGCACGTAGCTGGTCACCAGCATCACCAGTTGCGCATGGGCGTCGGCCAAGTGCGGCGCCAGCAAGCCACCGCTGGCGGCAGCGACTTCGGCGGCAACCACCGGCAACAGCCAGACGGCGGTCATCTGGTCGATGCTGTGTTCCTGGCGGGTGAACATCATGAACGGGATCAACACACCACAGGCCAGGGCCATCGCCACGTCCAGCCACCATAAGGCTTCAGCCAGCGGGATCACCTCACTGCCCCAGCGCGGCAGGCCGAACAGCAGCAGGCCATTGAGAATGGTGGCCAGGCCCATGGGAATGGTGCCGAAGAACATCGACACCGTGGAGTGCCCGAAGATGCGTCGCGCTTCGTGGAAGAACATCACCCAACGCGCCGCGTACAACAGGCTGAACAGCACAAACAGGCCAATGGTGAACAGCCACAGCCCTTCGGCAATGGCGTGCAAACCTGGCAGGTTGAACGGCAGTTGAGCCAAGGCCAGGGCCAGCACGCCGGTACCCATGGTCGCGGCGAACCAGTTGGGGGTGAACTGGCGAATCACTTCCCGTGGGCGGGTCAGGTGGCTCAAGGGCTTATAGCTTGGGGTTTTGCAGCCTGAGGGCGTGCAACTGGGAGTCGTCGTGCAGGTCATGATGGCAATCCTCTTCCTCGTATGAGGTTGAAGCCATCATAGAACCTGAACGAATATCTATATAACGGGTAATATCTCTATAAGTTATCTACTTTACCAATATACAGCATCACTCTACTGCCGCCTTGGCCCGCACCGAGTTCTGCAGCATTAAACCGACCAAGGCACTCAGGGCCAGCAGTATCAGCGCCGCACCATAACCTTCAGTCGTGACGATAAGGCCGTAAACCTGGCACAAGTAACCCGCCAACAGCGCTGGCAGGCAAAACGCCAAGTAGCTCAAGACATAGAACGCCGACATCAAACCGGCCCGCTCATGGGGCAACGCCAGTCCGACAATGCTGCGCACACTGCCCATGAAGCCGCCGCCAAAACCAAAACCTGCAATCACACTGGCGACAAAGAACAGCCACAAAATACCCATGTGGACGGCCACCAGCAGCAACGCGACGCCCACGGCCAACAGCCCCGCCGACAGCCGCATGATTTTATCGGCCGGGCGCTCGCGCACGCTGTAGATCATCACCGCGCCACTCAAGGTCACGACCGCCACCAGGCCGCCACCGATCAGGTGCGAAGTGGAACCGGTGGCAGCCTTGATCAGCGACGGCGCCAGGGATGAGAAGAACCCGCCCAGCGCCCACACCGCCACATTCAGCGGCATCACCAACCATAAAGCCCGGCGCGCTTGCTGCGGCACATGCAGGGTCGGCGCCAGCGACTTCAGGGCCCCCGGAATACGACTGACGGTTTCCGCCAGGCGCCACACATACACAGCCTGCAACACCATCAACCCCAACAGCGTGAAGTAAATCAATTGGGTAGGACGCGGCGCGAACTCCACCAGTAGGCCACTGCCCAGCCCGCCACTGGCCATGCCCAACAGCGGCGCCAGGCTATTGAGCATCGGGCCGCGCTGGCGGTCGGTGTCGAGCAAGGTCGCACTCAGCACCGCCGTGGCCATGCCGGTGGCGAAACCTTGCAGCGCGCGGGCGGCAATCAGATGCGCGGTGCTGTCGGCGTTGATAAACAGCAGCATCGCCGCAATATTGAGCAGCAATGCGACAAAAATCACCGGCTTGCGCCCCAGGTGATCCGACAGTGAACCCACGGTCAGCAACGCTGCCAACAGGCTGACGGCGTATACGCCGAAAATCACCGTGAGCATTGTCGCGGAGAAATGCAGGTTTTCCTGATACACCTGATACAGCGGCGTCGGCGCGCTGGACGCGGCGAGGAAGGTCAACACCGTGATGACCAGGAACGCCAGGCTGGACCGTTGCGAAATAACGCGAGACATGGGCACACTCCACTAAAGCTAATACTTTGCTTTTGCGCAGTGTGCTACCGGCGCGCGCTTAAAGCAAATTCTTTGTGTTAAGGTTTTACGCATGGCGATAAAAGAAGGCCTTCGCCCGGGAGGCCGCAGTGCCCGGGTCCAAGAATCGGTGCATTCGGCAGTGCGTGAGCTGTTGGAAGCCCATGAGCGCTCCAGCGTTACCGTACCGATGATTGCGACGCGCGCAGGCGTCACGCCCTCGACCATTTACCGGCGCTGGGGCGACTTATCCGTGCTGTTGGCTGATGTGGCCCTGGCCCGCATGCGCCCCGACTGTGAGCCGGCGAATACCGGCAGCCTGCGCGGTGATCTGCGGGCCTGGGCCGAGCAATACCTGGATGAAATGAGCTCCGAGCCAGGGCGCAACATGATGCGTGACCTGCAGAGCATGATCACACCGGGTTATTGCGTGAGCATTCTGAGTGGGCAGCTTCAGACGATTATCGATCGCTACCCACAGAGTACGCCGCCGAGCGTGGACCATTTAATCAACCTGCTGGCGGCGCCGACGGTGTTTCGCATTTTGTTCTCGACCGAACCACTGACGGTGCAAGAGCTGCACGGACTGATCGAGCTGGCACTTAAAGGTTAAACCTCTGCACAAAACCAAAGGTGGGAGCTGGCTTGCCTGCGATGGCGGTCTGTCAGTTAAACAATGGCTGCCTGACCCATCGCTATCGCAGGCAAGCCAGCTCCCACATTGACCCTGCCTGCAGTCAATAAAAAACGGCCTCACTTGGAGGCCGTTTTTTATTGCAGCTAACGGCTTAGGTACGCATCCCGCGCCCACTCACCAGCAACCGCGCACAGCCGACATACAGCACCACGGTCGCCACCAGCATAAAGGTGATCGCCACGCTGATCTTGATATCCGACACGCCCAGGATGCCGTAGCGGAAGGCGTTGACCATATGCAACACCGGGTTGGCCAGCGACACGGTCTGCCAGAACGGCGGCAGCAAGGTAATGGAGTAGAACACCCCGCCCAGGTAGGTCAGCGGCGTCAGCACGAACGTCGGGATGATCGAAATATCATCGAAGTTGCGGGCAAACACGGCGTTGATGAACCCCAGCAGCGAGAAGATCGTCGCCGTCAGTACCACCACCAGCAGGGTGACCCCAAGGTGATGCACTTGCAGATGGGTGAAGAACAGCGACAGCAAGGTCACGATCACCCCGACCATCAAGCCGCGCAGCACGCCACCCAGGGTGTAGCCGATCAGGATGGTGTGCGGCGACACCGGCGAGACCATCAGTTCTTCGATGGAGCGCTGGAACTTGCTGCCGAAAAAGCTCGAGACCACGTTGCCGTAGGAGTTGGTGATCACCGACATCATGATCAGGCCCGGCACGATGTACTCCATGTAGGTGAAGCCACCCATGTCGCCGATCTGGCGGCCGATGAGGTTACCGAAGATCACGAAGTACAAGACCATGGTGATCGCCGGCGGCAGCAGGGTCTGCGGCCAGATCCGGGTAAAGCGCTTCACTTCGCGGTAAACGATGGTCTGCAGTGCGACGAGGTTGGGTTGCAGTTCGGAACTCATACCGCCACCTTCGCCAGATTTTTCTCCACCAGGGACACGAACAACTCCTCAAGGCGATTGGTTTTGTTACGCAGGCTCAGCACTTCGATGCTCTGGGCCGCCAACTGGGTGAACAACGCGGTGATGCCCATGGCTTTGTCCACCTGCACTTCCAGGGTGTGGTCATCGACCAGGCGGCTTGGGTAGCCGAGCAGTTGCGGCGCCACCGACAGGTTGTTTTTCAGGTCCAGCAGGAAGGTTTCCACATGCAACTGGCCCAGCAGGTTGCGCATGCTGGTGTTCTCGACAATGGTGCCGTGGTCGATGATGCCGATGTTGCGGCACAGCTGCTCAGCCTCTTCCAGGTAATGGGTGGTGAGGATGATGGTGATGCCCTTCTCGTTCAGCTCGGTGAGGAAGGTCCACATCGAACGGCGCAGCTCGATATCCACACCGGCGGTCGGCTCATCGAGGATCAACAGGCGCGGTTCATGCACCAGCGCGCGAGCGATCATCAGGCGGCGCTTCATACCGCCGGACAGCGAACGCGAAGGCACGTCGCGCTTGTCCCACAGGCCCAACTGAGTCAGGTACTGCTCGGCGCGTTCCTTGGCGATTTTCGCCGGGATGCCGTAATAGCCGGCCTGGGTCACGACGATGTCGAAGGTCTTTTCAAACTGGTTGAAGTTGAATTCCTGGGGCACTACGCCGATGGAGCGCTTGAGCGCCGCCGGGGATTTGTCCAGGTCATGGCCAAAGATATTCACCGAGCCACTGGTTTTGTTGACCAGGGTCGAGAGGATGCCGATGGTGGTGGATTTGCCGGCACCGTTGGGGCCGAGCAAGGCGAAGAAGTCACCTTCGGCAACGTCCAGATCGATACCACTCAGGGCCTGGAAACCGTTGCCGTAGGTTTTGGTTAGCTGCCGGATGGACAGAGCGGAACTCATATCGGATTACGCACCAGAGAAGGGAATAGAAAGAGTAGATGAGCGCGCAGCGCATGTAGTTCAACGGCGGCGCATGACAAGCATGGTGCTTGCCCGCGCCGCACAAGTACAGTCACCTGTATTAATAGTCAGTATTAAGTCAACGCGGTCATCACGGCCTTGCGGTAGGCCGGGCGATCTTTGAGGCGCTGGTACCAGGCCTCTAGATGGGGCATTGCCGGGCGCTCGATGGGCATCTCGAACCAGGCGTAGGCAAAGCAGCCCAAGGGGATATCGCCCATGCCGAAATGCTCGCCGCTGAGGTAGGGTTGCTCGGCGAGGGCCTGGTCAACGGTGTTAAGCGCATCGATACAGGCTTGGCGCCCGGCATTGATGCTGTCCCAGTTCTGTTTTTCCGCCGGGGTACGCAGGATGCCCCAGAACACCGCCTTGAACGGATCGGCGAGCGTCGACGTGGTCCAGTCCATCCACTTCTCGGCGCTGGCCCGGGCTTGCAGGTCGTTCGGGTAAAAATCCGACGCGCTCTTGGCGCACAGATAACGCACGATGGTGTTGGATTCCCACAACACAAAGTCGCCGTCTTCGATCATCGGCACCCGGCCATTGGGGTTCAAGGCCCGGTATTGCGGCGTGTCGACCACACCAAAAGCCCCGCCCGCATCAATTGCCTCATAGTCCAGGCCGAGTTCCTCGGCGCACCACAGTGCCTTCCTGACGTTTGATGAATTTTTACGACCCCAGATTTTCAGCATGACCGCGCCTTATCGTTGATGAACATGGCTTGATGAACGCAGCAGCATACGCCGGTTCACCTGCGGCTTAAATCGCTGTGCATATCGCTGTGCATGTCCTTCAGCGAGATCGGCGTGTCGTCGGCAAACAGGTGCGGGTAACACTGCTGAATATGCGCGAAAAAAAACGCTTCGGGCACGTCGCTGAACTGGCCGTGGTCCAGCACATATTCCATCGAGCGCCGGCCCTGGCGGTTGAAGGCGTGGAACACGCTGTCGTTGACCCCATCGAACGCCAGCGGTGGCACGTCGAACAACTCGCACAGTTGACTGTTGAACGCCGGCGTGGCCTTGACCCAACGGCCGTGCAGGTACAACTCGGTATAGCCGTGCATGGCGAACACATCACTTTTGAGCAGCGCGAGCAGGCGCGGTGTCGATAAATGATTGCGCACGTCCGCCAGGCCAATGCGCGCCGGGATCCCGCAATGACGGGCACAGGCGGCCAATAAGGTGGCCTTGGGTACACAGTAGCTCTCGCCGGTGGCCAGGGCAAAGCTGGCACTGAGGGTATTTGGATCACGGCTGAAGGTGTACGGGTTGTAGCGAATCGCCTCACGCACGGCGTAGTAGAGACTGACCGCCTGGTCACTTAAATCCGGGCGGGTTCCGCGATGTTTTTCGGCGAACTCCACCACCGCAGGGTGGTCACTATCGATGAAGCGGCTGGGATTCAAGTACGTATCCATGAGCTTTATCTCCAAGGGAAGCCTTGAGTCTAACGACAGGCCTGCCGTGGAGATAACGACGATTCGGCCAAATGTCGGCGTGCGCCAGCACAACTCGTTACACCCTCGCCACCGCGCTTTTTCGGATGCCGACTAAGCTCCATGGTGGTTTCGCCCTTGGTTTCACGGAGGATTGAATATGCTGTTGTTGTGGATACTGGTTCTGGTGGTCGGCATTGCCTACCTGGCACACCGCCGCACCGCGCCCCTGCCCGCGCTGGGCGTGGTTGCCGTCTACCTGCTGGCGATGGGCGCCTGGAGCCATGCACCGGGTTGGCTGCTGGTCATCCTCTGGGTGCTGATCGCCGCCGTGGCCGTGCCCCTGTTGCTGCCCGACCTGCGCCGCCAATACTTCACCAAGCCGCTGTTCAGCTGGTTCCAGAAAGTCCTGCCGCCGATGTCCGAGACCGAGCGCGACGCCATCGACGCCGGCACCGTGTGGTGGGACGGCGAACTGTTCAGCGGTCGCCCCGATTGGGATAAATTGCTGGCCTACCCCAAGGCGCAACTGACTGAAGAAGAACAAGCGTTTATCGACGGCCCTACCGAAGAACTCTGCGCGATGGTCAGCGACTGGGAAATCGGCCAGGCCATGGACCTGCCGCCCGCTGCCTGGGAGCACATCAAGACCCACGGTTTCTTCGCCCTGATCATTCCCAAGGAATATGGCGGCAAGGGTTTCTCCGCCTATGCCCACTCCCAGGTCGCGATGAAACTCGCCACCCGCAGCGGCGACCTCGCCTCCACCGTGATGGTGCCTAACTCCCTCGGCCCGGCCGAGCTGCTGCTGCATTACGGCACCGACGAACAACGCAACCACTACCTGCCACGCCTGGCCCGTGGCGACGATATCCCCTGCTTCGCCCTCACCGGCCCACTGGCCGGCTCCGACGCCGGCGCCATGCCCGACACCGGCGTGATCTGCAAAGGTGAATGGGAAGGCAAGGAAACCCTCGGCCTGCGCCTGAACTGGGAAAAACGCTATATCACCCTCGGCCCGGTCGCGACCCTCCTCGGCCTGGCCTTCAAGGCCCATGACCCGGACCACTTGTTGGGTGAGGAAGAAGACCTGGGCATCAGCCTGGCGCTGATCCCCACCGACACGCCCGGCGTGGAAATCGGCCGTCGCCACCTGCCGTTGGGCGCCGCCTTTATGAACGGCCCCAACTCCGGCAAGGACGTGTTCATCCCCCTGGAATTCCTTATCGGTGGCCAGGAAATGCTCGGCAAGGGCTGGATGATGCTGATGAACTGCCTGTCGGTCGGCCGTTCGATCTCCCTGCCTGCGGTCGGTACCGGCGCGGCCAAGTTCACCAGTTTGGTGACCGGCCAATACGCTCAAGTGCGCGAGCAATTCAACGTGCCGCTGTCGGCCTTTGAAGGTATCCAGGAAGCCCTGGCGCGCATTGGCGGCAACGCCTGGCTGATGGACAGCGCGCGCATGCTCACCGCCAACGCGGTCGACCTGGGCGAAAAGCCTTCGGTGTTGTCGGCGATTCTCAAGTACCACCTCACCGAGCGCGGTCGCGAGTGCATCAGCCACGCCATGGATGTGCACGGCGGCAAGGGCATCATCATGGGGCCTAACAACTACCTGGGCCGCAACTGGCAAGGCGCGCCGATCTTCATCACAGTGGAAGGCGCGAACATCCTCTCGCGCAACCTGATGATCTTTGGCCAGGGCGCGATCCGCTGCCACCCGTTCGTGCTTAAGGAAATGGCCCTGGCCGGTCGTGAAGACCATGACCAGGCGCTCAAGGAATTTGACGGCCTGCTGATGCAACATATCGGATTTGCCGTGAGTAACGCCGCCAGCACGTTGGTGCTGAACCTCGGCATCGGGCACTTTGAAAAAGCCCCGGGCAACCGTTTGAGCCAGGGTTATTTCCGTGCATTGAACCGTCAGGCCGCAGCATTCGCCCTGCTCGCCGACTTGAGCATGATGTTGCTCGGCGGCGAGCTGAAACGCCGCGAACGCCTGTCGGCACGCCTGGGTGATGTGCTGAGCCATATGTACCTGGCCTCGGCCGCGCTCAAGCGATATCACGACCTGGATTCGCCGGATCACCTGGAGCCGCTGTTTGCCTGGGCCATGGAAGAAAGCCTCGGTGAGTCGGAGCGTGCCCTGGATGAGCTGCTGAGCAACTTCCCGAACAAGGTCCTCGGTTGCCTGCTGCGGGTGATCGTGTTCCCGTTCGGCCGTCGTCACACCGGGCCGTCCGATGCTTTGGACGCCGAAGTGGCTGCGGTGATTGGCCGTGCCAAAGGCGACCCGACCCTGGAAGAGTTGCTGGCGGGTTGCTATCGCCCGCAATCGGCAGAAGACCCGGTGGGTGCCCTGCAACATGCCTACGACCTGCTGGGTGCCAGCCACCCCTTGCAGAAAAAACTCCACACCGCGCTCAAAAGCGGCCAGGTCAAACCGGCCGCCGGCGAGCATGCCATCGACGCGGCGCTGCACGTGGGCGTATTGCAACCGGCCGAAGCGCAAACCCTGCGCGACGCCGAAGCCGCGCGCCGCAAGGTGATCGATGTGGATGATTTCAGCAAGGAAGAGCTGACCCAGGCTGAGGGTAAAGTGCGCTGACCGCTCACACCCTATAAAGCTAAGGTCATATAAATACGGGCGCGAGAGGCATATACTCTCGCGCCCGTTTTTGCTTTAGAGGACTTATCTCGTGTCCAACGTCGTTGCCGATCATCTCGTCTTGCTCGACCACTTGCGCAGCATCCTGGTTGCCGTCGGCGAAGCCGAACAGGTGCCCGAGGAAAGCCACACCCTGTTCCTGGAGCGCTTCGACGAATTGCGCGCCCTGCTGCCGATCGACCCGATCGAGAGCCAGTACCTGGGCCAGGACCTGATGAGCCAGGTCATTCTGCGCTACCCGCAAATCGCCCACCTGGTGCCTCGCGATCTGCTGTGGTTCTTCGGCGGTGATTGCCTGCACTTCATGCCCGATGAAGAACTGGACCTGTACCAGGCCCTGGAAGAACGTCGCTTTGAAGCCGAACAGAACGATGAACCGTTCGACTGGAACCAGGAAAAACAGCTGCTGGCCATGCCGCAGGATCAGAGCAAGCACTGAGTCCAGCTAAGACCGTATGCAGTAAATTGCTTTTCTGTGGGAGCTGGCTTGCCTGCGATGCAGGCGACTCGGTTTGTCAGTTAAACCGAGGTGATACAATCGCAGGCAAGCCAGCTCCCACATAAGCCAGCTCTCACACACGCCAGCGCCCACAATCAGCGGCGGCGCAGTGTCGGCTCCTTCGCCATGCACTCCACCAGATAATCAATAAACACCCGCAACTTCGGTGGCAGATACCGCGTGGGCGAATGCAGCAACCACGCCTCACCATGGTAGGACGCAATAAAATCCCACTCGGGCAATACCTGCACCAGGCTCCCCGCCGCCAAGGCGTGGCGCGCCGTGAAGTACGGCAAGCTACCAATCCCCACATGCTGCAACACCGCATCCAGGCGCACGCCGGTGTGGTTCGCGGCGTAGCGCCCGCGCACGCCCACGGTCACCGCCTTGGCACCCTGACGAAACTTCCAGCGTGAATCCCCCGGCGTTTCGCCCAGGTAGATGCAGCTGTGTTCCAGCAAATCATGGGGATGTTCAGGCGTACCCTGCGCGGCCAGGTACTGCGGCGTGGCACACAGCAAGTGCTCGATGGGTAACAGTTGGCGGCCGACCAAGCCCGGCGGCGGGCTGTCGGTGATGCGGATGCTGAGGTCCACATTGTCGTCGATCAGGTCCACATGCCGGTCTTCCAGGATCAATTGCACATCCACCTTGGGATAGCGCCGCAAGAACTCCGACATATGCGGGTGCACCACAAACCGGCCCACCGCCTTGGGCACGCTGACCCGCACCAGGCCTTCGGCTTCATGGGTGAACTGGCCACTGATCTCCATCACCGAGCGCGCCGCGTTGACCATCTCCTGGCAACGCTTGAACACCTCTTCGCCGCCTTCGCTCAAGCGCAATTTACGCGTGGTGCGTCGCAGCAAGCGTGTCGCCAGCGCCTGTTCGAGACGCGAGATACTGCGGCTCACGGCCGAGGGCGAAACGCTCAGTTGTCGCGCCGCTTCGGAGAAACTGCCGGTCTCCACGACTTTGACGAAAATCGCCATTTCACCCAGCAGTGGCAAAGGAAGATTGATGCTCATGACGCACAGGTCCATTGATAATTGAACGGATTATCACCCATCCACGCACTATTTATACTGCCCGTAGAACCCTGATGCGGATGTAAATGATGACCGAGCGCCTGTTTTTCACCCACGACCACCTGACCGCCGAGCTTGAAGTGCTGAGCTGCACACCCCACGAAGGCCTGTTCGCGGTCACCCTGCAGTCGACGATTTTTCATCCCCAAGGCGGCGGGCAACCCTTTGATACCGGTTGGCTGGGCGACAGCCAGGTGCTGCGCGTGACTCAGGAGGCTGACCGTGTGGTGCATTACGTGGACCAGCCTGTGCAGCCCGGCCCGATCAGCGCACGGGTCGACGCACAACGCCGTGCCCTGTACACGCGCCTGCATTCGGCCGGGCACCTGATCGGCAATGCGGGAGAAAGCTTCGGTTGGATGCCGATCAAAGCCCACCATTGGCCGGGCGAGTGCAAAATCACCTTTATCCGTGGCGAAATGGCCCAGGCCATCGACGCCGAGGCGATCCAGCAACAGGTCAACCAATGGATCGCCGCCGACTACCCGCGCCATATGACCCTGGAAGACGGCGCCCGCGAAGTGGGTTTCGGCGAACTGCCCGCCTACGCCTGCGGCGGCACCCATGTGCAAGCCCTGAACGAGCTCGGCCAAGTGACCATCCTGGCCTTGTCGGAGAAAAAAGGCGCGCTGTCGGTGCGTTACGAAATCAACTGACAGACCACGCGGCTTTTGTGGTCACCGGGCTGTTGTGATGAGCAGGCTGTTGTGGCGAGCGGGCTTGCCCCGCGTTGGGGCGCGAAGCGGCCCTAATACAGTCACCGCGTTTTTTCAGGCAAACATAAGCGCCTGGTTTTGGGGCCGCTTCGCAGCCCAACGCGGGGCAAGCCCGCTCGCCACAACAGCCTGCTCGCCACAAATCCCCCCGCGCTCGCCACGTTGAGTATTTACACCCTACAAGTGCGCTAAACCGCAATCGCCCCCGCCCGCCCCGGCTCCACCACAAACGACTTGAGGGTCGACACCGTGGCGTTGGGATCGCGCGGGTCAGTTATCACCCGAAAGTTCGTCAGCATCTTCTGAGCCGTAAGCTCTACCGACACATACCCTCGCTGGCGGCTGTCGAAAAACTTCACATGCGGATTAAGCGGCAGGATCTTGCTGAACGCTTCAAAGGGCGGGCCATCGGAGGTCACCGAGCTGCCGACAAACTCAGTGGCGATCACTGGCGAGTCCGGGTTGTTGGCGTCGGCGTGCAGGTCAGTGGTCCAGAACGAATGGATATCACCGCCCCAGAACACCGGGTTGCTGACCTTGTGACGCCCGATGGACGCCAGCATGCGCGAACGATTGGCCACGTAGCCGTCCCAACCATCGGTCCAATGGCCCACCTTGTGGTTGCTCAGGTCGCGCTGGAGCAAGGGCGCCACCAGCAAGTCCTGGGCGATCACATTCCACTGTGCCTGCGACTGGGCAAAGCCCTGGTCCAGCCAGGCTTCCTGTTGCCAACCCAGCATGGTGCGGCCGAGATCACGCAGGTCGCTGCAAGTGTTGGCGGCGATATGCCCCTGATGGCTGCCGTTGGCCTGGATGCAGGGTTGCTCGGAGCGATACTGGCGCCCATCCAACACATGGAAGCGCGCCAGCCGACCGTAATCCAGGCGCCGGTAAATGCGCATGTCCGGCCCCTTCGGCACACTGCTGGCGCGCAGCGGCATGTGCTCGTAAAACGCCTGGTACGCCGCCGCCCGCTGCTGGAGAAATTGCGCCACGGGAATCTTCGGGTCCTGGGACCAGCGGTTGGCGTAGTCATTCTGCACTTCATGGTCATCCCAGGTTGCCACGCTGGGGGCAGCCGCGTGCAGGGCTTGCAGGTCCGGATCGGTTTTGTACAGCGCGTAGCGGTTGCGGTAGTCGCTCAAGCTCACCGCGTTGCCGCTGCCGTGGGCCCGAAAGACTTTCCCCGAGTCGACGGCGTAAGAGCTGTCGTAAATGTAGTCCCCGAGAAAAAACACCAGGTCAGGTTGCTCTGCGGCTAAATGGCGATAGGCGCTGAAGTAACCGCGCTCCCAATGCGAGCAGGAAACAAACCCCAGCCGAGCCGAGGCCATCGCCTGCAAAGGTGGCGTGGTACGTGCCTGGCCCACCGGGCTCTGCGCGCCGAGGCCTTCGAACTGGTACCAATACGGCCGGCCCGCCGCAAGCCCGGCCACTTCAACATGCACCGAATGGGCGAACCGCTCAGTCGCCAAGACCTCACCCTGCTTCACGATACGCGTCATCGCCGCATCACTGGCCACCCACCATCGCACTGGCACCGCGCGGCTCAAGCCGCCCTGCCCATCCGCTGCGTTGAACAACGGCGCCAGGCGCGTCCATATCACGAAACCATCCGGCAGCGGGTCGCCCGAAGCCACGCCAAGGGTGAACGGGTAATCCACCCCGGCACTGCGCGCAAACGGGCTGAGGATTGAAAACGCGGTAGCGACCGCCAGCCCGGTAAGGACTCGCCGCCTGCCGTGGTCCACTGCGTCATTCACAACGCGCGCTCCCAGTCCTCACGCACGGTGGCAAAGCCCAGCAGGTCTTCGTACACGCCATTTTTGAGAAACGCCTGACGCAGGCAACCCTCGTAGCGCAGGCCGATTTTCTGCATCACTCGCGCCGATTCCTTGTTGCGGCCAAAGCATTGGCTGCCGACACGCTGCAGCCCAAGCTCGGTGAAGCCAAAACTCATCATCGCGCTCGCCGCCTCAGCGGCATACCCCAGGTTACGCGCATGCGCCGCGACCCAGCCGCCCAAATGCCCTGCGTGATGACGAGCGTTAAGGCGCAGGCTGACCATGCCAACCAACTCACCGGTTTCACGCACATGCATGCCCAGGTTCAACAACTCGCCCGCCCGATATTTGTCTGCGGCCCCGGCAATAAAACTCTGTGCAGTTTCCAAGGTATAGGGCGACGGAATG
Source organism: Pseudomonas sp. WS 5532 (assembly GCF_012985445.1). Classification (NCBI taxonomy): domain Bacteria; kingdom Pseudomonadati; phylum Pseudomonadota; class Gammaproteobacteria; order Pseudomonadales; family Pseudomonadaceae; genus Pseudomonas; species Pseudomonas sp. WS 5532. The sequence goes on along the minus strand of NZ_JAAQWK010000016.1, from coordinate 96,234 downwards.
TTGGCCGTGTTGTCAGCGATTTTCGGCCCGTTGGCGAGCATGAAGAGCACCTCGGCCTGGTCCATTTCCAGCGCCCGCAATAGTAGTCGCGGGGTCGACAATTGAGGCAGTGCAGTGGGCATACGCGGCAGCTCTTCAAGTAAATTCCCCCAGAATGTACTGCCTTCGTGTCAATTGCATTACGTCATGAAACCGCAAGGTAAAATCTCTGAAAGACGCGTCCTAGAGCCTTTAAAACGTCAATTAAAGTTAACCATTCGGTCATTTTTGGTTGTTAGCGTGTCGCCCCTAATTCAACGACGGGGTAACAGAATGAGAACCTGGGATGAACCCAAGAAACGCAAGGCACATATCGAGTTGATCCCCATGATCGACGTGATGATGTTCCTCCTGGTGTTTTTCGTACTGGTGAGTTTGAACGTGATCCCCGCACTCGGCATGAAGACCCAACTGCCCAGCGCCAGCAGCTCGCAGCAACTCAAGCCGCAGAATAAATTCATCCTGACCCTGGGCCTGGAAGGCCAATTGCAACTCGACGGCAAGGACCTCACGGTCGATGCGTTGGTGCCGGCACTGAAGGCTGCAGAAAAGCCTGATACCAAGTCGACCATCATCGTCAACAGCGACAAAGGCGTAGAGGTTTCGCGCCTGGTGGAAGTCATGGACACCCTGCGCCTGGGTGGCTTTACCTCCGTGTCCATTGCCACGCGTAAGTCTTGATCATGTATGTATTGTTTCGTGCGCGTCAGCTGCTGGGCAGTGTCCCGGCCCTGATCGCCCTGGTGCTGATTGCACTGGGTATCCAGTCCCAACCGTTGAAAATCCAGCCGCAGTACGACGAGTCGGCGGTCGAGCTGGCCCTGGTCGAACCCGAGCCCGAAGTGGTTCCTGAGCCTGTGGTCGAGCAAGAGCCGCCACCGCCGGTGATCGAGGACGAAGAAGCCGAACCGGCCCCGCCGCCACCACCGCCCAAACCCTTGCCAAAACCTGAACCCAAGCCCAAGCCGGTGCCCAAACCCAAGCCCGTGGTGGCCGCCAAACCGACTCCCACGCCAGCGCCAGTCGCACCAGTGGCGGCCAAGCCGGTACAGGCCGCCGTCGCGCCGACACCTGCGCCGCCCGCGCCACCGGCACCGCCCAAAGTGGATGGCCAGGCACTGGAAGGCGGTTACCTCAAAGGGCTGCGCAACGAGCTGGACACTTACAAGCAATACCCCACCGGGCGCCAGGCGTCCCTCGAGCGCCCCAGCGGCGAGGTGGTGGTGTGGTTGATGGTGGATCGACAAGGCCGCGTCCTTGATGCCGGGATCCAGACCCCGGCGCCGAGCATGCTGCTCAATCGGGCCGCTACCAATAGCCTGCGCCGCATCAAGCAGGTCAAGCCGTTCCCCGAACAAGCCTTCGGTGGACGTAACGAGCAACGCTTCACCGCCACCTTCAACTACAGCGTGCAATAAGCACCGACACCAGGACGACAGTGATGAGGTTCACACGTATTCATCTGGCACTTGTTGCCGCGACGAGCATGACCCACGCAGTGGTCATGGCAGCTACCAGCGACAGTGACGTCGGCACGATCGGAGTTCAGGGAGGCAAGGCGACCGCGGGGGGCGGTTACATGGTCCAGGAAGAGAGCGCCAAGGGCCGCTCGACCATCACCAAGGAAGCGTTGGACAAACAAACCGCCACCGGCAACGCCATCGACAAGCTCAAGTACACGCCGGGCCTGAACATCTCCAGTGAGGACAACACCGGTCTGTCGGGCTTTCGCTTCACCATGCGCGGCATGAACTCCGACCAGGTCGGTATGTCGGTGGATGGCATGCCGATCAACGACTCCGGCAACTACGCGCTGTACTCCAACCTGCTAGGCGATCCGGAAAACATCGACCAGATCTTCGTCACCCAGGGCTCGTCGGAAGCCGACGGCCCGCACATCGGCTCCAGTGGCGGCAACATCGGCATCGTGACGATTCGCCCGACCAAGGAAACCGGTGCGTTCGTTAAACAAGTGGTGGGCAGCAACGCCACCCGCAAGACCTTTGCGCGCCTCAACACCGGCGAAGTCAACGGCCTCTCCAACTGGCTGTCGGCGTCCCACACCGAAGGCCAGATGTGGCGCGGCTCGGGCGCGGTGCGTGCGGACAAGGTGGAGTGGAACAGCTTTTTCGACGCCGGCAACGGCAACACCGCCAACCTGATCCTCAAGTACCACGAGCAGGACAACAACAGTTACAGCCAATTGACCAAGGCGCAGTTCCAGCAGTTCGGCCGCAAGTATGACCCGTACCCGGCCAAGCCGGCGCTGGGTTCCAACGGCAAGATCAGCAGCTATTACGACCTGGCACAGAACCCGTTCCAGACCTTCACCGCCGTGCTCAACACCCAGTACAAGCTGAGCGACAACCTGTCGCTCTCGGTGATCCCGTATTACTACTACGGCAACGGCAGCGGCGTGGGCTCCTCCGCCTATGCGCTCAACAGCGGCTCCAACAAAGGCGGCGTATTCGACCTCGGCAACCTGCCGACGCAGGCCCAATACAACGCCGACGGCTCCGCGACGACGGGCGTCTACTACCGCCCTTCGCGCACCCAGACCTGGCGCCCGGGCATCACCACCAAGCTGAACTGGGACCTAGGCGACCACAGCCTGCAATTCGGCTACTGGTACGAACGCGCCCGCCAAAGCCAGACCCAACCGTTCATTGCCCTCAAGAACAGCGGCAAGCCCAGCGACACTTGGCCGGACGCCAGCTCCGTGGTCGACGCCAATGGCAACACCGTACAAGGCCGCGACCGCTACACCGTGACGCCAGCGCAAAAAGTCTGGGCTCAGGACACCTGGTACATCAACTCGGACTGGACCCTGATCGCGGGCCTTGCCTACATGAATGTCGAGCGTGAGGGCACCAACCACGGCAGCCTCACCGAACAACCGGGCAAGGCCAACCAGACCTACAACAAGCTGCTGCCCAACGCAGGTCTGAAATACCAGCTCGACGAGCGTGACCAGTTGTTCTACAGCCTCTCGCGCAACATGCGTATCCCGCAGAACTACGTGCTGTACGACAAAGGCGTGGGTTCCCTGGACTCCAAGCCGGAACTGAGCTGGAACCAGGAACTGGGCTGGCGCTACACCGGCGAAGACATGACCCTCGCCGCCACCCTGTTCTACATGCAGTTCAAGAACCGCCAACTCACGTCCCTGGACAGCAACGGCGATTCGGCCGACATCAACGCCGGTACCGTGATCAACAAAGGCCTGGAACTGGAGTGGAGCGGCAAGCTGCCGCACAACTTCAACTACTACACCTCCTACACCTATACCAGCTCCAAGCAGCAGGATGACCTGACCGTCTTCAGCGCCGGCAAACCGATCGTATTGCCCACCAGCGGCAAGCAGTTCGCCAACGTGCCGACCAACATGCTGGCGGCCAACATCGGCTACGACGACGGGCGCTTCTACGGCACCTTCGGCGGCAAGTTCACCAGCAAGCTCTACGGTGACCTGACCAACGACGAAGCCATCTCGGCGCGCACCATTTTCAATCTCGGCGCCGGTATCTATCTGCCGGTCGATAAGAAGGTAGTCAAGGACGCCACCCTGCGCCTGAACGTCGACAACCTGTTTGACAAGAAGTACCTGGACGGCGTGTACACCACCAAGACCAACGCGGCGAGCTACAGCGGTTTCCGCGATGGCGACCCGGCTTACATCGTCGGCCTGGACCGTACCGTCACGGTTTCCCTGGAAGCGAATTTCTGATTAATCACCTGAGAGGAACACACTCATGGACATGGACCTGCTGCACCAAATCACCTTCTATGTGATGTACGCCGCGATGGCGATTGCGATCTTCATCACCATCGAACGGGGCATCTACTTCGCTTACGTGCGCCGCCAGGCCCGCGCCCTGACCGACGTGCTGGGCGCCAACGTGCACAGCGAGCGTGACTTGCCAGAAAGCCTCACCCGCCGCGACAGCCTGCCGCTGAACATGGTGCTGCCGATCCTCGCGCAGAAGGCCTCCAACGGCTCGCGCAAGGACCTGGACGACGAAATCGAAACCCAGTACCTCAAGACCCGTGCGCCGCTGTCGCGCAGCCTGTGGATCATCGAGACCATCACCACCGCCGCGCCATTGCTGGGCCTGCTGGGCACCATCCTCGGCATCATCGACACCTTCAAGGCGCTGGCCAGCGCCGGCGTGTCCGACCCGGGCCAGATCTCCGGTGGCATCGGCACGGCCTTGTTCGCCACCGGCCTGGGTATCGCCATCGCGCTGTTCTGCGTGGTGTTCCACAACTTCTTCCAGGACAGCCTGGAGCGCATCAACGACCAGCTGAAAATCCTGCTGATCCGCGCGGCCACCGGCGCCCGTGTACAGGGTGAAGTACCGCATCTGGTGCCAACGCCGTTGCACACCCGCACTGCATGACCTTCAGGGCGGGCGCATGATGCGCCCGCCTTTCTTTTTGCCCCGATGAGACGCCTATGTCCCTCTCGATAAAGTTGCGTATCGCAGGCCTGACCGGCCTTCTGTTGAGTCCGCTTGCCCAGGCGGACTTTTCAATTCCAGGGTTTGAACTGGTACACACCGTGCCGGTGGACACTGCGCTGGGGACTGCCGACTTGCGCCAGCCGGGGCCGGTGTGGATCGAGCTGTTTGACGGCGCAAAAAGCAGCATTGATATCGGCCAGTTCTACGCGGCCGACCATCCCGGTTCGGTGATGGACAAGGTGATCGAGCATCTGGAAGCTGCCGGCAAACGGGGTGTGAAGATTCGCTTTCTGCTGGAGGAAAAAGGTATTCGGCTGTCGGAGGCGTCTACGCTGGAACGCCTGCGCGCAATTCCTAACCTGAGCTTTCGCGTGTTGGCCTATGGGCAGTTGAGCGGTGGGATCATCCACGCCAAGTACATGGTGGTGGACGGCAAGCAGGCGTTTGTCGGCAGCCAGAATTTCGATTGGCGCTCGCTGGAGCATATCCATGAAACCGGCTTGCGCATCAGCGATGCCAGCGTGGTCAGCCAGGTGCAGGCGATCTTCAACCAGGACTGGCAAGCCCAGGCCGCCTTGGCGGATAAGCAACCGGTGCCACTGCCCGCTGCGGCCCAGGAGCCTGCGCGCACCGGCAACTACCTGGTGGCCAGCCCGCAACGCTACAACCCGCCCGGCGTGGGCGACTCACAACTGGAACTGCCGCGCCTGCTAAGCGAAGCCAAGAAAGAAGTGCGCGTGCAATTGCTCGACTATGCACCGCTGTCCTACGGGCCGGATAAAACCCGCCCCTACTACGCAGTGATCGACAACGCCGTGCGCGCCGCCGCTGCGCGTGGGGTGTCGGTCAAGCTGATGGTGTCCAACTGGAACACCGACAAGCTGGAACTGCCCTACCTCAAAAGCCTGGCCGTGCTGCCCAACGTCGAGGTCAAGATCGTCACCCTGCCCGAAGCCAAACAAGGGTTTATTCCGTATGCGCGGGTGATCCACAGCAAGACCATGGAGATCGACGGGCAAGTGGCCTGGGTTGGCACCAGCAACTGGTTGGGCGGGTATCTGGATAACTCGCGCAACCTGGAAGTGGTGATGCACGACGCGGCGATGGCCAAGCGCATCGGGCAGTTGCACGAGCAGTTGTGGGAGGGGCCGTATGCCAAGGCGTTGGACGTGATTGCACCGTATCCGGAGCCGCATCCGGGTAAGCCTTGAGCACCCATTTCAAACTTCACTGTAACCCCCTGTGGGAGCTGGCTTGCCTGCGATGGCGGACTGTCAGTCGACAACTTCATTGCTGATCCACCGCTATCGCAGGCAAGCCAGCTCCCACATTTGGTTACTGGGCAACCCTGATATTTGAGTAGGACATTTCCCATATCGAGGCTCCCTATCCCGGCCTTGGTGATGGTAGTGTGTGGAAATGTTTCTGACAGATCGATCAGAAACCTCTTACTCACCGCCTGCAAAGGAATGCCTCTAACCATGCACTTTCCACTCAAGAAACTGGTGGCTGCCACCCTGTTCGCCGCCAGCTTTGCGGCCGTCGCCACGCCTGCGTCCGCCAATATCAGCGTCGAACAAAGCACAGCCATCATCAAGCACTTTGGTGAAACCCCAACCACCGATTTCCGTGGTTTCCTCGCCACCCTGGCCAAGGGCGACCTGGCAAAAACCGACGACGTCGGCCCGGCCATCGAAGCCTTCCTCGCCAACACCCCCCTGAGCGCCGACCAGCAGAACGAAATCAATCGCCTGCTGGGGATTTATACCCGCGTGAAGTACGGCAAGGCCGCGCTGGAAACCCTGCGCGAGCTGGTCGAGATCCCAACCTTCAACATCGACGGCCTGCCGCAGTACAAGAACCCGGAATTCCTCAAGATCGCCGACAAGATCCAGGGCCTGGCCAAAGCCTTCAACCTGAACTTCCGTAACGTCGATAACCGCGTCTATGAAATCTCCCTGGAAGGCAGCGGCGATGAAGTGGTCGGCATTCACGCCCACGCCGACGTGGTGCCAGTGACCCCGGAAAACTGGGTGCTCAAGGACGGCACCAGGCTTGACCCGTTCAAAGTCACCCTGATCGGCGACCGCATGTACGGCCGTGGCACCGAGGATGACAAGAACGGCATCGTGGTGACGATGTATGCGATGAAGGTCATCAAGGAAGAAAAGCTGCCACTGGCGCGCAACTTCAAGCTGCTGGTGGACACCACCGAGGAAACGTCCGGAGACGCCATTCCTTACTACTTCGAGCATAACCCGACGCCGCAATACAACCTGGCGCTGGATGGCGGCTACCCGGTGGTGATTGCCGAAAAAGGCTACGGCACCGTCATGGCAAGCTTCCCGGTGCGCAAAGGTGACGGCAAAGGCGCAGAAATCATCGCCATGACCGGCGGCGCGGCCACCAATCAGATTCCTTCGGTGTCGGTGGCCACTCTGCTCAGCGACAAGCCTGCGGAGCTGGCGACCAACCTGCAAAAAGCCGGCGACGAATACGCCAAAAATAACGGCGCTGACTTCACCGTGGCGGCCAAGGTGGTGGGCAAAGAGGTCAAGCTGACGGTCACTGGTGTGTCCGCGCACTCGTCCGAGCCGGAAACCGGCGTGAACCCGGTCGCACGCATGCTGGAGCTGATCCACAGCGTCGACGGCAAGATCGCCCTTAAGCACAACCACATCACCGACGCCGCAAAATATGCCGCCGACAACTGGGGCCTGGATTACCTGGGCGGCAAGTTGGGCGTGGGCTTCTCCGATGCATTCATGGGGCCGCTGACCACTTCGCTGACCTTTGTTGGCCAAGACGCCAAAGCCTTCAAACTGGCGGTGAACTTGCGCATTCCCAAGGGCAAGTCGCCGGAAAAACTCAAGGCCGAGATCGAAGAGAAAATCAGCGCCTGGGACAAACACACCAAAGTGGCCATGGACGTCACTTACTCGGTGGCAGAACCGATGTATCGCAACCCTGAAGGTGAGTGGGTCAAAGCGCTGTTGGCCGTGGCCAGCGAAAACCTCGGCATGGAGCACAAGTTCGGCACCTCAGCCGGCGCGACCTCCGTGCATGAGCTGCCCAATGGCGTGCAATTCGGCCTGGCAAAGCCGGACGTGAAGTACACCGGGCACACCGACGGTGAGTTCAAGACCGTCGAGCAGTTCCTGTTGGACCTGCAGATCGTCACGGAAATGATCGGCCGTGTGGGGCAACTGCCGAAGCTCTGATAAGCGCAGGTAAAAACCACAACGCCGATCAACATTGATCGGCGTTGTGGTTAAACAGGTCTGGCTTGCGGCCTAAAACATATCCATCGCATTGCACAGCTTGGCCTTCTCTACCGGCACGTTCTGCGGTTTCCCCGTCGGGTTCAGGCGCTGCAATGCAATCAGGCACTGGCCACCGTCCAGCAGGATCAGTTCGTAATCTTGCCCGGCCTTGGGGGTGAAGTGAAAGCTCTGCCTGCAGCTGTAGGAATTGCCGCCAGAAACATAGCCCTCACTCTGGAAGTTCATGGCAAAAGGCTTGTTCGCCGGCACCTTCAGTTCGCTACGCGCCGAGCCTTGCGCCTCCACCCGGCGGTTGCTCTCGGGCATGCCCAGGCTGCGGCCATTATTCTGACCCGCAAAGCCTGATTCGGACACGGCCATCACCCCGGCGCCAGGCACACGCCAGTCGATGCAATCACGGCCCGGCACGCCGCGCGCCATGCCATTGGTGATTACACGCAAACGTGCGGTATCCCCGGATGTGGGTTCAACATAGGCCGTGTTGTAAGCACGGATATTGGAAATATTGCCGCAGCCACTCACGGCCACGGCCAGGCCTGCTATCAGAAACGCTCTCATGGAAATCCTTTTTTTGAGGCTTAACGGCAGTGATAAGGGCTTTCGCTGCGCAGTTCCTCGCCGGTCCGGGCATCGCGAATGATGACCGTCGCCCCCGGCGCATTGAGGCAGAACGCATTGCGTATGGGGTAAATGTTATGGCCCTCGGCGGTGAAGGTGCCGAGCCTGGTTAACGGGGCGCCGGAGGCGTCCTGAGCCGTCACGGTGTATTCACCCGACATGGTCAGGCAGCCGCTCAGTGACAGCAGCAAGGTGGCGCAGATTGCATATTTCACAGGTGATATCCCTATCGCACAGAAATAATTGCCGTGATTGGCAATGTCTGTATGAGCCGACTGCGCCCATATAGTTCAGGGAAACTCGGGAAACCTCCTACCTAACACCTAGAGTGCCTCAGCCCTTCAAGCTTCAAGCATCAGGATATCTTCAAAGAACCCGCCAACCGGCTCGGTGGGGTGGCAGAGCTGGATCTCCAGCACCCACACCATTTCACTCGGTGTGATCTCAAGCTCGGCCAATTCCGTGGTGCCGAACAATGCGTGGGGGAAATCCGCAATACGGTGGCCGGCCAGGTTGCGCGACAGCCGCCAGCCCTTGGAAACGGCCCGTTCTTCGGCAAAGTCATAGAGTTCACAGCCGGTCATGCCACGCTTCCAGGCCTCGCGGGTTTCATCGAACACTTCATGCACGGCCTTGAAACAATCGCGATGCAGCGCTGACTCGCCGAAGACGAAGGTGTCACCATAGTCGCCCTCGTAGCCGTCCCACACCGGGCCGAGGTCGACCACCACGATATCGCTGGCACGCAGCGGGCGCAGTGGGTCAATGCCTTCTCTCGATGGGCGAACCGTGTCGTCGCCAAAACGGATGTACGTCGGGTGCCAGGTGTGGGAGGCGCCCATGGCCTGCAACTGCTCGGCGGCCATGTCGAGGGCTTCCCCGGTGGTCATGCCGACCTTGAGCTGGCTGGCAATCGCTGCCAGGGCGCGGATGGTTTTTTCACGAGCGGCGAGCATGCCGTCCAGCGAATACCTCGGGCCGACCTTTTCCCAGGTGTCATCCAGGGTCTTGAGCAGCGCGTCGGCGCTCGACTGGCCGCTGGGCACAAAGGCTTCGGCGATAAACCGATGGCTCGGTAAACCTGCTTCCAGGCACTCGGCACGCGTCTGGCTGATCATGCCGCCATTACCGCAGGCATACACCTGAGCGGCTTCCCAACGGTGCCCGTGGCCTAGCGCGACTTCCTGCACCTTGCCCTGCGAGGCCAATACTGGGTGCCAGTGGAAACGCGGGTGGTCGATGACCGCCTGGTCCAGGAATGCGCGGTCGTAAAAATCTGCTGCTTGCGCGCCGCCCCAGTAAAACGTCACCTCCACATCACGCTTCAAGGCGGTCAGCAAGATCGGCTTGATACCCGCATAGCCGGTGCCGGTGGCAAACAGGACGACCGGCGCAGCGTCATCGTCCTGCCAGGTGCAGGCACCAAAAGGCCCTTCCAGCGGCAACAGGTCGCCGGCCTCAAGGCTGCCCAGCAGGGTCTCGGAAAACAACCCGCCGCTCACCTGGCGAATCTGAAACACCAGCCGCCCATCGCCGTCGGCCGGCAAGTTGGCGATCGAGAAGCACCGCGAATCGCCATCGACCAGGCGGACCTTGAGGTACTGGCCTGCCCGCACGGCCAATGGCATATCCGGCATCACCACCAACTCGATGATGTCGGGGCTCAGTGCGCGCTTGCTCAGCACTGTCGACTCGACGACCAGCGCGGGCGTGTCCAGCGACCAGCCGGGAATTTCCAGGCGCATGTCGGCGCAGGCATGGCTTTGGCACAGCAGCATTTCATTGGCCGCCAGCGGGTAGCTCGGCGCGGGTGCGCCGGGGGCCAGTTGCTTGGCGCGGTATTCACCTTGGGTGACCACCACCTTGCACGACCCACAGGCACCGCGTCGGCACGAGAACGGCACTGACAAACCGCTGGCGAGCATCGCGTCCAGCAACAGCTCGTCACCGGCTTCAAAGGTTTTACCCGAGGGAGAGAGTTCGATTACATGGCGTGTGTTCATAAAGACCTCGGAGTAAGTGAGGCCTGATTGTTGCGCTAGACTAGGCCCATTAAAACCTCCAGTTTTGGATACTTCAGATGGTCCAGATGCGTAAGTGGCGCCCCTTGCTCAAACTTGATGATGGTTCAAGCCAAGCCTCCTATCGCAAGATTGCCGAAGGCCTCGTCGCGGCCATCCTCGAAGGGCGGCTGCCGCCCGGCACGCTGCTGCCGGGCACTCGGGAGATGGCGCACCTGCTCGACGTCAACCGCAAGACCGTGATCCTGGCCTACGAAGAGGCCATGACCAAAGGCTGGCTGATCAGCGAGCCGCGCCGTGGCACCTTCGTCAATGCGCAACTGGCGCCCAAGCCCGTGCCCAGTCGCTCGCAACCGTCTTTCGCCCCAGCGCTGGTGCCACAGGCGGTCGTGCCCTACTTCGCCCAGAACGCCCAGGTGATTGCCCTGGAGCACCGGCATGACGCGTTGTTTTTCGATAACGGCGCGTGCGATCACCGCTTGCTGCCGCAAGCCGTGCTGCATCGTTACTACCGCAACGCCTTGCGCAGCAGCTTTACCACCAACACAGTGCGCTACGGCAGCGAAGGCACCGGCTATTACCTGCGCTGCGCGCTGGCCGACATGCTGCGCAACAATCGCGGGCTGATGATCAGCGCCGAGAATATCTGCCTGACGCCAGGCACCCAGGTGTCGCTGTACCTCACGGCCAGCCTGCTGATCCAGCCCGGTGACGTGGTGTTGGTGGAGCGCCTGAGTTACCCGCCGGCGTGGGAGATTTTCCGCAAACTCGGTGCGCGTTTGATCACGGTCGACATGGACGATGAGGGCTGCCGCACCGACCATATCGAGCAGCTCTGCCAAACGCATAAAGTGCGCATGATCTATCTCACCCCGCACCATCAATTCCCCACCACCGTAAGCCTGCATGCGGCACGTCGGCAACAGCTGCTGGCCTTGGCGGCGCTGCATGATTTTTGCGTGATCGAAGAAGACTACGACCACGAGTATCACTTTAACGGGCGGCCCTATTTGCCGCTGGCCAGTGACAGCTCGCAACGCCATGTGATCTACATCGGCTCGCTTTCAAAGGCATTGGGGTCCACGTTCCGTTGCAGCTATGTGGTGGCGCCTGCCCATGTGATTGAGGTGCTGCAAAAAAGCGCCGCACTGGTGGTGGGCGACACCGATGCCGTCGCGCAGAAAATGTTGGCGGACCTGATCAATGAGGGTGAATTGAAGAAGCACTTGCGCCGTGTTTCGAAAGAATACGCCGCGCGGCGGGAAGTGTTGCAGAGCTGTCTGCACGAGGCGTTCGGCGAGCGTATGCAGGTGCGTACGCCCGAGGGCGGGCTGGCGCTGTGGGTGCGTTTCCAGGATGAGACGAATGTTGACCGGTTAGTGGAGGATGCCCTGGGCCAGGGAGTTGTGGTGCGCAGTGCGCGTCAGTTTTCGCCTGAGGGCTTGGCGGAGAACGCGTTGCGCCTGGGCTTTGCTTCGCTCAATCGGGATGAGATCCGCCAGGGTACGTTGCGCTTGGCGCGGGCCATGAAGATGTGTTGAACACAGGCCGAACGCTCTGTGTGGGGGGATGGGTTGTTGAGTACATATCCGTTATTTGGGTGATGGCTGAGTAGGGTTCCGCTCTTACAGCGGGTCACTTTTGCAAGGACCGGAATGCCGGCCCAGTCAAAAGTAACCAAAAGGTCCTCGCCCCAACACTCGGTGCCTCGCTATGGCTCGGCATGCCCGCAATCCGCCAGTGATTTGGGGGGCGATTTCAGATCAAGATCAAAAGCGCAGATCAAAAGACCGCTGACTTCGTCATCGAAAAGGATGTAAGGACCAGAGCAACAGCAACAGCAGAGCCATACTCGGTCTAATGTGGGAGCTGGCTTGCCTGCGATGGCATCAACTCAGTGTGCCTGACACACCGAGGTGCCTGCATCGCAGGCAAGCCAGCTCCCACAGAAAAGCAGATCCCAGGTGTATGCAAATCCGCTTTTCGCTTTTCGCTTTTGATTCAACCACTCAGGTCGGCTTTCAGGCCGCCGTGCTCTGCTTTTGATCTTGCTTTTGATCTGAGGCGCCCCGTTAACCACGATGGCCGAACGCAGGCTTGAATCCGTGGGTAACCCGGCAGGACGCCGGGTTAGCCGCGCTGGGCCAAGGATGGCCCATCGCGGCGGCCCACGGATTCAAGCCGGAGTGAGGGCATGCCGAGCCTAGGCGAGGCACCGAGTGGTGGGGCGAAGACCTTTTGGTTACTTTTGGGGCGTTTGCCAAAAGTGACCCGCTGTAAGAGCGGAACCAATAGAAGCCGTTACCGCAGCAACGGATATACACTCAAAACCACCGCCCCTAAGACCGCCTCAAAAGACCTGAAAAAGCACCACCCTCAAAGAGGAAGCATCAAACGAGACCGCTCTTGCACCCGCGCCAACTCAGGAAACTCCAGCAGCAGCGCCCGATTACCCCTGCCGATATGCTCCATGACCGCCCGCGTAACGTGTTCACGCACCATCCCGGTCGAGACGTAATACATGGCCCAGGCCTGCTCCGGCGTACAGTGACCGATCTGCTCCTCAATCTCCTTGTACGCCTGATAATCGTCCGATTTCACATCGCACGGGTCATCACGTCGGGCCATGATTTATCTCCCTCTCTGGGATCTATGCGAAAGCACTCGGGCCTCACTCAGCCAGTCACGTACCGCTCTTCACCTTGGTCCACACACGTGTACGGATACGCTCCAGCTTCAAGGGCAACGGCTCAAGCGGCACCAGCGTGGCGATGGTGGCTTTGGACGGATAAATCCACGGGTTATCGCGCAACTTCTGCTCAACCAGCGCGGTGGCGTCCTTGTTGGCATTCGGGTACAGCGTGTGATTGGAGCTCTTGGCAATCACCTCGGGCTCAAGCATGTAATTGATAAACGCCAAGCCGGCCTTGGCGTTGGGCGCATCCTTGAGCAACACAAAGTTTTCCGACCAGACCAGCCCACCCTCGCGCGGCAAGCTGTAGGCAATCTTGCGGCCAGTATGGTTTTTCTCATTGATGGCCTGGGCCGTCAGCGCCCCGCTCGCCCAACCCACGACCACGCAGATATTGCCATCGGCAAAGTCGGCGTCGGTTCTGGAGGAGTCGAAGTAGAGGACATAAGGGCGGATTTTCAGCAGCAGCGCCTGGGCCTTCTGGTAATCCTCGGGGTTTTGGCTGTTGCTCGGCAGGCCGAGGTAATGCAAGGCGATGGAGATGATTTCACTCGGCGAGTCGAGCATCGCCACGCCGCAGGACTTGAGCTTGCTGATGTTTTCTTCTTTGAAGATCAAGTCCCAGCTGTCCACCGGGGCGTTATCACCCAGTGCCGCCTTGACCTTATCCACGTCATAACCAATGCCGGTGGTGCCCCACAGGTACGGAATCGCGTATTGGTTGCCCGGATCGTTAGTGGCGAGCAAGGCCAGCATTTCCGGGTCGATATGCGCATAGTTGCTCAGTTGGCTGCGGTCCAGCGGGGCCAGCACGCCCGCCTGGATCAGGCTTGGCAATACGTTGGAGGTGGCGACGACGACGTCATACCCGGTGCGCCCGGCCATGGCCTTGCTTTGCATGACCTCGGCACTGTCGAAGGTATCGATGTGCATCTTGGTGCCGGTTTTCTGCTCGTATTCCTTCGGTGTCTCGGGAGCGATCAACCCGAACCAGTTGTACAGGTTAACCCGGGGTTCTGCCGCCGCTGCGGGCGTGCTGGCCCCGACAAAGACAAGCGAGGCTAAAAAAATGGCTCGCAAATGTGATTTATTCATATAACTATCCTTGTCAAAAACGACAGGCCTTCATGGCCATCAACGCTGGTGGGTGAATATACCCGGCGTCGTCGAATAGTAAATACCTACAAATACTTAGCTCAGCCCCATGAATCCCTAACCCAAAAGGGGTAGTCCATGTCACTCGACCTTCACAACCTCGCCTGGCACCGGTCAGCCGGCAAACTCATCATGGAGCTGAACCGCCCAGCCTTCTGGAGCTCACTGGTTCGCGTGTTGAATGAGTATGTGCAGATCGACAATTGGGTGGTCCTGGTGTTCAGCAACCAGCAAGTCAACGTCGTCAGCGTGACCGAGGTTGCGGATGCCGACGAAGTCGACGCCCTGACGCAACTGTATGTAAAAGGCCTTTACCTGCTGGACCCGTTTTACATTGCCAACCGTGAAAACCCGCAGAGCGGTTTTTTCCATCTGTCAGACATTGCCCCCGAGCACTTCCTGACCACCGAGTACTACCATCAGTATTTCGCCCGGTACGTGTCCGTCGATGAGGTGCAGTACAACGTCCAGCTCGACGCGGATCGAACCCTGTGTATTTCATTTGGCAGTAACACGCGCTACACCCCGGAACAGATCACCACACTGGATATCATCAAGCCGTGGGTCATGGCCTTGATGCATCAACGCATGTGTTTTGAAGTCGATGAAGAAAAAAACCTCAGTGAGCCGCCGCCCTGGTCCGAAGCCATTGTGCAGTTGGGCACGCAGATCACCACGCGCCAGAAGGACGTGCTCAAGTTGCTGCTCAGTGGTTTTTCCAATAAAGAAATCGCCGGCAAACTGGCGCTGTCGACAGAAACCATCAAGGTGCACCGGCGCAATATCTACACCAAGCTCAACATCAAATCGCAGTCCGAACTCTTTTCGCGTTTTTTCATGCCTAAACAGGACGTTTACACGCTGAATTAGGCGCGCGATCACTCGCCATCCTCAAGAAGCCCCCGGGCGGTAACCTAGCCGTTCGGTCAGTTACCGCGCATGCCCCCTTTGCTTACCCTTTCCCCTGGTTTCTATCGGAGGGGGCGTGATGTCCTTGATCAGCGATGTAGAACGCGCTTGCACACGCCTGGCCTCAGCAGGATGGCATGACCTGTTGCTGCACCACGGCCTGGACATCACCTCGACAAGCCTGCGTGAGGAACTCGCCAGGCCTGTGCAGATTGATCGCACCCAGCCAGGCTTTGAGGATTTTTCCGCTGATGCCACACGCGGTATAGAGCCTGGGCACCCGGCCGACAGCCTGCTGTTTCATGCCTTCGCCTCGCCCAATGTGGTCACCGCGGTCCAGGGTAAAACGCTCACGGCCTTCCCCACAGCCGCTGAAATCGAGCACGTCCTCAATTATGTCTACGGCGCCGCTCCCCCGACCCTGGAGGCTTTGCAGCAACTGGCCGGTGAGGCGCAACTGGCGATTGCAGTGTTCGCGTATGAATACCGGCCCTACGCCGAAACTGTGCACAGGCGCCAGGCGGACCTGTGTTTCTCGCGTACCGGGGTGGCCCGGGTCGGCACGGCGGACGCGCTGTATAACCCGCAGCAAAGAGGTTTTTTGCCCTTTGTCGAGGGCCAGCCAAACCAGATGCGGGTGATACCGGCGCGCTACGGCGCGTTCATCGCTGCCCGGCACACCGGCCAACCGGCGCGGTTTGGCCCAATGGATGCTCAACCTATCGATGAGGATCTGGAGTTCTGGGTGCCCCTGCACAAAGTGTTCGATGGCAACGAGTGCCTGGCCGGAATGGACCTGACTGTGCAGTTGGAAAACCACCAGATCAATGAAAAAATCGGACAGATCCATAGGCGATTTCGCGATACCGGCTGGCAAGAGCCTGACATTCTCAACGCGCCTTTCGTCATTACCGAGGGCTTGTGCCATTGGGCGAATACCGATGAGTTCGCGCCGGGGCTGTTGAT
The DNA here is from genome assembly GCF_012985445.1 of Pseudomonas sp. WS 5532. Lineage (NCBI taxonomy): Bacteria > Pseudomonadati > Pseudomonadota > Gammaproteobacteria > Pseudomonadales > Pseudomonadaceae > Pseudomonas > Pseudomonas sp. WS 5532. The sequence goes on along the minus strand of NZ_JAAQWK010000016.1, from coordinate 80,087 downwards.
GCCCGACGCCAAAGAAGCGCTGGTGGAACTGGCCTATTACCAAGACCGTCCGCTGTCGTTCATGATGCCTCCCAATACCGGTGGGTTGGTGCATGGGCGCCATCATTTGCGCGACGACGGTTCGATCGAAGACCTCAACCAGCGTGAGGATGTCGACGCCATCGTCAAGGCGGGCGGCTACCGAGCCCTGCATTATCAGGATGCCATGGCCGACGGCTGGGTACGGGCCCACTGCCCTGCGCTGGAACTGGCGAGCATCGCCGCCTACTCCATCATCGGTGCGCCGGATTTTTTTCCGTTATGTGGGCAACGAGAGCTCAAGCAATGGTCCAGCGACCCGGCGGTTTTCCCTTGCCCTGCGCCGCCCTGCCCAGAGGTTTGGCATACACGGGTCAACCCACTGTCTGACGTGCGCTTTTTCATCAATCAAGCCCTTGCCGGTGGTTACTTCGCCCCTGAAGACCGTGGCGTCACCGCCATCGTCTCCCACCCACAGTCCTCTACAACACCAGGCCCGACGCTACCTGTGCAACGCACACAACGGCAATCCTGGCTGCCGGATTTCGCCAGCGGGGTCTTTGGGCCGGGCTGGGAAGTGGGCCGGGGCCTGGTCGACGCTCCGTTTACGAACATGCTGTGCGGTTATCAGCTAGCCAGCCCGTTTACCGAGGATGCACGCATCTGTGCGGCACTCGGCTCGTACTGGCCGGGGGTGGCGCCTGACTCCACCCGCAGCTTTGAACCGCGGAATGTTTCGGCCACGGTCATTCCGCTGACAGACAGCGAAATCGGCCTGGGCGACAGCCCGGCCTGGGATGGTCGCGCCGGCCCCACCTTGATTGAATCCCAGGGGCGCACAGTGGTGCAGTACCGTGCTTATGAATACAGCGACTACACACAAGCCGCATTGGAGGGCCAACTGTCGCTGGCCATCACCGGGCAGACCAGCACCGCGCAGTACCACCAGAGGGTACTGGGGATGCGTCGTGCTTATGAGGCAGTAGGCGCCGGATCAGACAAAGAACAACAAAAACGCTGGCCTCTGCTGGCGTTTTTTCAGGTGCAATTACCGGATCAAGCGTTCGAAGTTGCGCAGCAAGAGGCCGGCTTGCAACTCTCGGGTGAGGTGCATTTTTACACGCTGTACAAACATGGCGCGATAATCACCCCCACGCATGACTTCAAGCTTCGCCACGTGCAAATAGAGCAAGTCATCGACCTGTACATGAGCCACGACGCCGTACTGATCCGTCAGGACGGCGCCGCTTGGCGACCATTCGCAGGTACCCTCAACCCGCCGCCCCCAGAAACGGCAACGCCAGGTACAGTTTGATCACCACCGCATTGGTAATGTCGATAAAAAACGCCCCCACCATCGGCACCACCAGAAACGCAATCGGCGATGGCCCGAAGCGCTGCGTGACCGCCTGCATATTGGCAATGGCGGTCGGCGTGGCCCCCAAGCCAAAACCACAATGCCCCGCCGCCAGCACGGCCGCATCGTAGTTGCGGCCCATAACCCGGAACGTCACGAAGATCGCAAACAGGGCCATCAGCAACGCCTGGGCCGCCAACAGAATCACTATCGGCAAGGCCAACGCCGCCAGATCCCAGAGCTTGAGCGACATCAGCGCAATCGCCAGGAACAACGACAAGCTGACATTACCCAGCAGCGACACTTCACGCTCAAACACCTGATGCCAGCCAAGCGCCGACAAGCCGTTGCGCAACACCACGCCCACAAACAGCACGCATACAAACGTCGGCAATTCGAAAGCCGTACCTTTAATAAAGCCATACAAGAAGGTGCCGACCTGCAAGCTGATCGCCAATAACGCCAGGGTCTCGATAAATGAAAACGAGGTGATCATGCGTTCCTGGTTGGGCTGCTCAAAGCCTTTGGGCTGGGGCGGTTGCGCCAGCTCAACGCCGGGCACCTGCACACGTTTGATCAGCAAGCGGGCAACGGGGCCACCTATCAGCCCACCCAATACCAAGCCAAACGTCGCCGAGGCAATCGCCAGTTCGGACGCAGAAGCCACGCCATATTTTTCGCTGAACACCGCGCCCCAGGCCGCACCGGTGCCGTGCCCGCCGGACAAGGTGACGGAGCCTGCCAACAGCCCCATCAACGGGTCGAGCCCCAGCGCCTTGGCCAGTGCAATGCCCATGGCATTTTGCACCACCAGCAGGGCCGTCACGACCAGCAGGAAGATGCCGAGGATGCGCCCGCCTTTCTTCAGGCTGGCAAAGTCCGCATTCAGGCCGATGGTGGCAAAGAACGCCAGCATCAAGGGGGCCTGCAATGAGGCGTCGAATCGAACCTCGATATCCGTTAATGCGCGCAGCAACAGCAGCAGTGCAGCCACCAATAAGCCGCCGACCACCGGCTCCGGAATACTGTAGGCGCGTAAAAAGCCGATACGGGCGACCAGCCAACGCCCCAACAGCAGCACCAGAGAGGCGGCGACCAGGGTTGAGTAAAAATCGAGTTGGAACATCTGGGCAGTTCTCTGAAGTGAACAGGCACACGGGTCTGGCCAGAGTAGAGACAGCAGAACCAGTACACACCCACCCGCTATTAACTACAGACTATTCCCACGCACTTCACAACAAGGCCTACACATGTCGCGTGCAGCCGCTATCGCTGGGTGGTCGCCGGTTGGATTTTCGTCATCTACGCCATTGCGGCGGCCGACCGCGCCAACCTCGGTGTGGCGATGCCATTTATTCGCAAAGAATTCGACATGAGCAACGCCGAGGCAGGCGGCCTGATAAGCCTGTTCCTTCTCGCCTATGCCCTGGCGCAGATTCCTGACCCGGCTGATTAAAATCAGCACAAACAAAAACGCCGATCATTGCTGATCGGCGTTTTCGTTAAATATGGAGCGGGAAACGAGACTCGAACTCGCGACCCCGACCTTGGCAAGGTCGTGCTCTACCAACTGAGCTATTCCCGCAAAATGGCGTCCCCTAGGGGACTCGAACCCCTGTTACCGCCGTGAAAGGGCGGTGTCCTAGGCCACTAGACGAAGGGGACACACAACTGAAACACATGGTGTGTGTTTCAGTGCCCAGAGGTTAAATCCGAAGATTATGCCCTGGTTTCACTCAATGCCGCCCGAGGGCCACATTGCTTGTAAATTGGAGCGGGAAACGAGACTCGAACTCGCGACCCCGACCTTGGCAAGGTCGTGCTCTACCAACTGAGCTATTCCCGCATATGGCGTCCCCTAGGGGACTCGAACCCCTGTTACCGCCGTGAAAGGGCGGTGTCCTAGGCCACTAGACGAAGGGGACACACGTACAACATTCACTCCCTACCGCGTTTCGCTGTGTGCTTTACGCTGTAAGTGGCGCGCATTCTATGGATGGATTGAAAGGTCGTCAACCCCCAAGGATAAATTTATTTAAATCAATGACTTCGCCCTGCTTTCCGGGCCTTGGCGGGCACTCTGCCCGTCCGGGCTTTGACGCCTATATTCTGGCGCCCGACAAGGCGCTATAGTTCGCCCAAGCAAATGATGGCAATGTGCATCTATGCAGAGAGCCCGCCCGGCAACGCTTACCTATATAGAAGAAACTACCTGGGCAACTGGTCGAACAGTCCTATCCGCCGGATGGTCCAGTCACTACACTCCACAGCAAACCCTATAAAAGAGGTCACACCGGTGACACCACTCATGATCACCCTGCTGGTAATAGCCGGGATCGTAATACTGATCGCCATTGGCTACATGAACCACGTGGTGGAAAACAACAAGCTGGAAAAGAAACGTACCGAGATCGAGCTCAATGATCGGCTGCGTCGGTGCGGTGAAATCACCGAGACCTTTCCTGGCCAATTGATGACCCCGGCGCTCAAGCTGCTGCTCACCCGCCTTGAGCTGAACGTCAACCAGCGTCTGTTGCACCTCAACAAGTCCAGTGCAGCACTCAAGGCGCGTATCACTGAGTTGAATGCGCTGATCGCCCAGGGCGAATCGATTCCGGTGACCAACCCGCCGGCGCCGATCCAGACCGAAGCCAAGGCCAAGGATGTGCGTTTCCTCCTTGAAGCCCTGCATGGCCAAGTGACCCGCGCGGCCCAGGATGGTTTTCTGCCGACCAACGAGGCCAAGCACTGGATCAAGGAAATTCGTCATATCCTGGTGCTGCTGCACATCGAGTTCTTCAACAACCTCGGCCAGCACGCCCTGCAACAGAACCAACCCGGCCAGGCACGCCTGGCATTCGAGCGCGGTGTGCAGTACCTGCGTAAACAGCCAGAGCCGGTGCTCTATAGCGCGCAGTTGCAATTGCTTGAGAATCAATTGGCCCGTGCTAATTCGACGGTACTGACTAACAGCAAGCCGGCTGAAGATGAGGTCAATGAGTTGACTGAAGGGCTTAAAGTTGTGGATGCGGATGCGGAGTGGAAAAAGAAGGCTATTTACGATTGATCGTTTGGCGCGCGCGGTGGATGGATGGGTTGGGTACATATCCGTTGCCGCGGTAACGGCTACTTAGGGTTCCGCCCTGACGGCGGCTCACTTTTGGAAAGACCGGAATGCCGGCCCAGCCAAAAGCAACCAAAAAGTCTTCGCCCCACCACTCGGCACCTCGCTTAGGCTCGGTGTGCCAGAACGAAGGCTTGAATCCGTGGGCCGCCTCAGATCAAAAGCAAGATCAAAAGCAGAGCACGGCGGCCTAGTAGCCGACCTGAGTGGTTAGTTCAAAAGCAAAAGCGGATTTGCATACACTGAAGATCTGCTTTTCTGTGGGAGCTGGCTTGCCTGCGATGCAGACACCTTGGTGTATCAGGTACACAGAGTTGATGCCATCGCAGGCAAGCCAGCTCCCACAGTTGACCGAGTTTGGCTTTGCTGTTGCTGTCGCTGTTGCCGAGTGTTGGGGCGAAGACTTTTTGGTTGCTTTTGTCTGGGCCGCCATTCCGGTCTTTCCAAAAGTGCCCCGCCGTCAGGGCGGACTCCTAAGCCGCCGTTACCTAAATAACGGATATGCCCCCCAACGCAACACGCCACAACAAAGTGCCATCACTTTGCACCTATCCCCCCGCCCCCGACTAGCGTAAAAAAGTGCCCCTAACTCCATGAAGTCAGAGGCCTGCTATGCCTGTCGCCGTCATTGATGGACAACCGCTGCACTACGTCGACCAGGGCACCGGCCCGGTCGTTCTGCTGGGCTCAAGCTACCTGTGGGACCGCCACATGTGGGCGCCGCAAATCGAAGCGCTGTCGCAACAGTACCGCGTGATCGTCCCCGAACTCTGGGGCCATGGTGAATCCGGCGCGCTACCGGCCCAAACCCAGTCCCTGGACGACCTGGCGCGCCAGACCCTGGCCCTGCTGGATCAGTTGGACATCCCACAAATCAATCTGGTGGGCTTGTCGGTCGGCGGCATGTGGGGCGCACGCCTGGCATTACTGGCCCCAGAGCGCATCAACAGCCTGGTGCTGATGGACACCTACCTGGGCGCCGAGCCCGAGGCCACGCGTCAGTATTATTTCTCGCTGTTCAAGATGATCGAAGACGCCGGTGCCATCCCTGAGCCGTTGCTGGATGTGATCGCACCGATCTTCTTCCGGCCAGGTATCGACCGCGAGTCGGCGCTGTACCAGGATTTCCGCCAGTCGCTGCAAGCCTTCTCCAAGGAGCGTTTGCTGGACAGCATCGTGCCATTGGGCCGCCAGATCTTCAGCCGCGCCGATATCCTCGACCAACTGCACCGCCTGGACACCGACACCACCCTGATCATGTGCGGTGAGCAGGACAAGCCACGCCCACCCGCCGAATCCAGGGAAATGGCTGAGTTGATCGGTTGCAGCCTGACCCTGATTCCAGACGCCGGGCACATCTCCAGCCGCGAAAACCCGGACTTCGTCAATGAAGCCCTGCTGACCTTCCTCGCCAACAACGCCTGATCGTACGGCTCCGCCTTTGCTCACTGATCAAAGGCGGAAGTGCCCCACCATGCCCTTGAGTTCGGCCCCCAGCTGCGCCAGCTGAATGCTCGAGGCGGCGTTGCCTTGCATGCTCAGCGCCGATTGGTCGGCACTCGCGCGGATACTGGTGACACTGCGATTGATCTCTTCGGCCACCGAACTTTGCTCCTCGGCGGCGGCGGCAATCTGCTGATTCATCTGCTGGATCAGGGACACGGCAGCGGCGATGCTGCCCAACGCGCTCTCGGTTTCCAGCGCATCGCTGACGGCCAGTTTCACCAGCTCGCCGCTTTGCTGAATCTGCTGCACCGATGACTGCGCCGCACTGCGCAAAGTACTCACCAACCGCTCGATCTCCTCGGTCGATTGCTGAGTACGCTTGGCCAGTGCCCTCACCTCATCGGCCACCACCGCAAACCCCCGGCCTTGCTCGCCGGCGCGGGCGGCTTCAATGGCTGCGTTAAGGGCCAACAGATTGGTCTGTTCGGCGACACTTTTAATTACCCCCAATACCGTGCCGATGTGCTGGATTTCGGCACTGAGGCTGTCGATGCTGGCGCTGGCACTGGTGCTGGAGGACGCCAGCAACTCAATGCGTTGCAGGCTCTGACGCACCACCTGCTGGCCGCTGTCGACCTTGGCATCGGCGGTCTGCGCCGCTTGCGCGGCTTCTTCGGCGTTACGCGCCACGTCATGCACGGTGGCGGTCATCTGGTTCATCGCCGTGGCGACCTGCTCGGTCTCCTCCTTCTGGCTGCTGACCTCTAGATTGGTTTGTTCGGTGACGCTGGAGAGGGATTGCGCAGAGCTGGCCAATTGCTCTATGCCGGCCTGCAAGCCGCTGACCATCTGGCTCAAGCCATTGCCCATCTGTTGCATCGCTTGCATCAGCTGGCCAATTTCATCGCGGCGACTGACCTCCATCCGCCCGCTCAGGTCACCGGCGGCGATCCGCTGGGCCACTGCGATTACACTGCGCAGCGGCGCCACGATCAGGCGGGTAATCAGCCAGGCTGCAACCAGCCCCACCAGTAACGCCAGTGCCGAGGAACCGATGATCAGCAGCGTGCTTTTCTTCAATTGCGCCTGCATCGACTGGTCTTCGGCGGCATACGCCTGGTTGACCCGGCTGACCACCTGGTCGGCGCGGTCATGCAATTGCTTGTAGACGATTTTTTCCTGAGCCAGCAAACCGGTGTACTCACCGAGCTTTTCGCTGAAGGCCGCAATATGCCCGGACACCTCATTGAGCACGGTCTGGTAACCCGCGTCCTTGACCGAGGTTTTCAACTGCTCAACCTGCGCAAGGGCCTGGTCGGCCTGTTCGATCTTGCCCTGTTCGGCGTTGTCGGCATCGGCCTTGCGGCTCTGGTCCAGGCGTACCCGCGCCTCGTTCATGGCTTGCAGCATCAAGCGAGACACCTGGCTGACCTGCCCGGCCTGTTCGATAAACTCGGCGCCCTCCTTGCCCTGGCTTTCCTTGAGGCCATAGGCGCCATCGTCGGCCAGGCCGGCTTGCAGCACATCGAGGTTATTGGCCACGCTGGAAACGGACCAACTGGCCATTTCCAAAGCCAGGTCCTTGGTCTGGGTCAACTCGACAAATTCATCGAACGCCTTGCGATACGCGGCCAACGCCTGTTCAACGTCGCCCATCACCGGCACATTGGCGGCGGACTGGGCCTTGAGCGTGGCCGCCAGGGCGGCCAGTGCATCGACGCTCTCATGCAAGGCATCAACGGCTTTGGGGTCGGCGTGCAACGCGTAGTCTTGCTCGATCAAGCGCACCTTGAGCAAGCCGCTGTTGAGCGAGGACATGGCATTGAGGCCTTCGAAACGCTGGCCAATGGTTTGCAGCGACCACACGCCAATGGCCGCCACCAGCGCCGTCAGCAGCAGCACCAGGAAGAAGCCCAAGCCCAGCTTTTTTGCCATACCGAGGTTGGCGAAACGTCGTTGCACGGCCGAAATCATTGCACTTGAATCCTCTTGCACGGGCAGATGCCAGCAAGCCTGGTTGCCATGCAGCGAGATTCGCAACGAGACGCCATTGGCACAAGACGTTGGCGTCACAATAATGGCAAAAAGCTACATGCTCGTCGTTTTCAGAATGGTTGAGGTCGATCTGGCAGGCCCCATGGCACGGAACAACTCCAAAGCCCGCTGATCAGCAGCATAGGCCACATTTATGCGCAGCCAGTCACTGTGCTCACCGCGGGGAGTGAACAGCGCCCCGCAAGACAGCAGGACACCAAGCCTGCGCGCGCACGCCTGCAACCGTGAATGATCGCCCAGGCCCGGCCGCGCCCACACAAACATACCGCCAGCAGGCACGGCAAACACCTGCCATTCCTCATCCTCCAGCACCTGCAGGGTGGCTGCCATTTGCGCATTCAAACGCTTGCGCAGGCGTTGCACCCACTTGCGGTAGGTGCCATTGGCCAGCAATGTGGCGACCACTGCTTCGGCAAACCGTGAAGTGCCGATACCGGTCAGGGTCTTGAGGCTGGCCATTTTCGCAACGATGTCTGTGCCGGCACTGACGTAGCCCACGCGCAAGGCACTGCTCAGGGTTTTGGAAAAGCTTGATACGTAGATCACCCGGTCATCATGGGGCAACGCCGACAGCCGCGTGCAACTGGCGTGCTGCAGGTCGCCATAGACGTCTTCTTCAATGATCAGGAAGCCATCGCGTCGCGAAAGCTCCAGCAACCGTTCAGCCACGGCGCGGCACAGGCTGGTGCCGGTTGGGTTGTGGTAGAGGCAGTTGATGAACAGGCACTTGGGGCGATGCCGTAGCAGCAGTTGCTCAAGCACTGGCATGTCCGGGCCGCCCACGGTGCGCGGAACTTCCAGCAACGTGACGCCATGGCGCTCCAATTGTCGATAGAGATTGGCGTAGCCCGGCGTCTCGACCACCACCGTATCGCCAGCCTTGAGCAGTGAGCGGATCAACAGGTCCTGTGCATGGCCGGCACCATGGGTGGTCAGGATGCGATCCAGGCAGGTGCCCACCTTTATCTGGGTCAGCCGCTTGAGCAGTTGCTCGCGCAATGCTGGCAGGCCCAATGGCGTGCTGTAGTTGAAGAGACCGGCCGTGTCGGTGCGGCTGATTTCCCGTATCGCGTAGCACAGGTCATCACTTTCACGCCATGTGTCCGGCAGCCAGCCGCAACCCAGCTTCAACTCGCCCAACGGGCCATCGACATAGGCGCCCCAGCCCAGCTCTGCACCCTCATACCAGTGGCCTTCAAGGCAAACAGGCGGCTGGGCGACCACAAATCCCGAGCCTTGCCTGGACGCCAACAACCCCTGGGCCACCATTCGCTCGAAAGCCTCGATCACGCTGGACTGGCTGAGCAGGTTGTCGAGGGCCAGTTGCCGGATGGACGGCAAGCGCGTGCCGGGGCTCGCGCCGCTCTTGCGTATCCATTGCGCCACCGCGCTGACGATTTGCTGCACCACCGGTACAAGGGCTTGTCGATCGATCCCTAAATCCATGAGCCACTCACTTGAACTGTCTGTTATTCAACCCCAAACAGTTAAGCACAGAAGCTCGCTCAAGCCGGCCGCAAAAAATTATTAAAGTATTGATTTTATTGACTTATTTACCTGCTGATACACATTCTGACGAGGCCTTGTGCCAGCCATGGAAACGCCCCACAGCAGCCCCATCCTTTTCTAAGAGTGCATGGCATGGAGTCCTAGATAGCCGTTGCGCCACCATCCACCGCCAAGGCTTGCCCGGTGGTAAACGCCGCCCCATCACTGCACAGGTACAGCACGGCACTGGCGATTTCCTCGACCTTGCCGATGCGCCCAACCGGGTGCATGGCGGCGGCGAACTCGGCTTTGCGCGGGTCTGCTTCATAGGCACGGCGGAACATGTCGGTGTCGATCACCGCAGGGCACACCGCATTCACGCGGATTTTCTTCTTTGCATATTCAATTGCGGCCGATTTGGTCAGGCCGATCACAGCATGCTTGGACGCCGCATAGATGCTCATCTTCGGCGCAGCGCCCAGCCCGGCTACCGAGGCGGTGTTGACGATCGCACCGCCGCCCTGGGCCAGTAACAGCGGCAGTTGATACTTCATGCACAACCACACGCCCTTGACGTTGACGCCCATGATTGCATCGAACTCATCCAGGCTGCCGTCGGCCAGCTTACCCTTCTCAATCTCGATGCCGGCGTTGTTGAAGGCATAGTCCAGGCGCCCATAGGCGGCGATGGTCTGTGCCATCAATTGCTGCACATCGGCGTCCAGCGTGACATTGCAACGCACGAACAGCGCTTCGCCGCCTGCTTGTTGAATCAACGCAACCGTACCCTCGCCGCCCGCCACATCCAGGTCGGCTACCACTACTCTCAAGCCTTCTGCGGCAAATGCCAGCGCGGTGGCGCGGCCAATACCGGCGGCGGCGCCGGTCACCAGGGCAACCTGGCCGGAAAACGTCATGCTCATGGGGGATGTCCTATGCAAGAAATAGCCGTGGGCCGAGTCTAGCCAAGCCGACGGCGGGCGCGTCAGCACTATCATATGGCCGGTTGGGGTTGCATGAATCGCAGTGATAAGACGCCCAGGCCAACTATCAGTCCAACCTATCGGCGGGCATTCGCAGCCCCCCTTAACCTTGCCCCCAGGCCGCTGAAGGTCTATCACTCAGGGTTCACTTCTAACAGAGTCCCTGCCATGACTGCCCAGACCAACCGCCAATTCCTGCTCGCCAAACGCCCGGTCGGCGCCGCCACGCGGGAGACCTTTACCTACCAGGAAGTGCCGGTGGGCACGCCAGGTGATGGGCAAGTGCTGGTGCGCAATGAATACTTGTCCCTGGACCCGGCCATGCGTGGCTGGATGAACGAGGGTAAATCCTACATTCCACCGGTCGGCATCGGTGAAGTGATGCGGGCGCTGGGCGTGGGCAAGGTGATTGCCTCGAACAACCCGAAATTTGCCGTGGGTGATTATGTGAACGGCGCGCTGGGTGTGCAGGATTATTTCCTGGGCGAGCCGCGCGGCTTTTATAAGGTCGACCCCAAACTGGCCCCGCTGCCGCGCTACCTGTCAGCGCTGGGCATGACCGGCATGACCGCCTACTTCGCCCTGCTCGACACCGGCGCGCCCAAGGCTGGCGATACGGTGGTGATCTCCGGCGCCGCTGGCGCAGTGGGCAGCATTGCCGGGCAGATTGCCAAGCTCAAGGGTTGCCGCGTGGTGGGCATCGCCGGGGGCACCGACAAGTGCAAGTTCCTCATTGATGAACTGGGCTTTGACGCGGCCATCGACTACAAAAGCGAAGACGTGCCCGCCGCCCTCAAGCGCGAATGCCCTAAAGGCGTGGATGTGTATTTTGATAACGTCGGCGGCGACATTCTCGACGCCGTGCTCAGCCGCCTTGCCTTGAAGGCACGGGTGGTGATCTGCGGCGCAATCAGCCAGTACAACAATAAAGAAGCAGTGAAAGGCCCGGCCAACTATTTGTCGTTGCTGGTCAATCGTGCGCGCATGGAAGGGTTTGTGGTAATGGACCATGCGGCGAACTTTGCCGCCGCCGGCATGGAAATGGCCGGCTGGATGGCCCAGGGCAAGCTCAAGAGCAAGGAAGATATTGTCGAGGGGCTGGAGACGTTCCCGGAGACGTTGATGAAGCTGTTCAACGGCGAGAACTTTGGGAAATTGGTGCTTAAAGTCAGCTGACCCGATCGTTCCCACGCTCTGCGTGGGAATGCAGCCCGGGACGCTCTGCGTCCCAAAGCGTGACGCAGAGCGTCACAAGAGGCGTTCCCACGCAGAGCGTGGGAACGATCATCAGGCGATTTCGGCGACGACTGCGGCCAGTGCCTTGGCCGGGTCCGCCGCCTGGCTGATCGGGCGACCGATCACCAGGTAGTCCGAGCCGGCATCCAGCGCCTGACGCGGCGTCAGGATACGACGCTGGTCATCCTGGGCGCTGCCCGCGGGACGAATCCCCGGGGTTACCAGTTGCAGCGACGGGTGCGCGGTCTTCAGCGCCTGGGCTTCCAGGGCCGAACACACCAGGCCATCCAGGCCAGCCTTCTGCGCCAAGGCTGCGAGGCGCAGTACCTGCTCCTGCGGCTCGATGTCCAGGCCGATGCCGGCCAGGTCTTCGCGCTCCATGCTGGTGAGCACGGTCACACCGATCAGCAAGGGTTTCGGGCCGCTGCGCTGCTCGAGCACTTCACGGCAGGCGTTCATCATGCGCAGGCCGCCGGAGCAGTGCACATTGACCATCCACACGCCCATTTCGGCGGCGGCTTTAACCGCCATGGCCGTGGTATTGGGGATGTCATGGAATTTCAGGTCGAGGAATACTTCGAAGCCTTTGTCACGCAGGGTGCCGACGATTTCGGCGGCGCAGCTGGTGAACAGTTCCTTGCCGACCTTGACCCGGCAAAGCGCGGGGTCCAACTGGTCAGCCAGCTTCAGTGCGGCGTCACGAGTGGGGTAATCCAGGGCGACGATGATAGGAGTCTGGCAGACGGACATTGGAATGGGCTCTCAGGCAAGTCGAAATCGGCGCGGATTGTAGCGCAAGCGGCGCCGTTGCGGGATCCGATGATCGGTAAAATGCTGATCAAGCGCGCATAACCCAGTGTTTTAAGAAGATGTGTCAAGACTGATACATTCCCGACATGCCCTCAACACGCCCCGCGACTAGCCTCGCGCACATGACCGCTCGCCCGGCACTTCCAGCCATGGAGCCGGGCGCCTATGCTCAATGCAACAACCCAGGCAGATGATCGCACTATGCATACCCCTACCGTCTCTGTAAACGAAGAGCAAAAAAGCGCGGTGATCGCCGAAGACAAACGGTGGAACACCCGCGCGCTGATCGTCGATGACGACCTGCCGATCCGCGAACTGCTGATCGACTACCTGGCCCGCTTCAATATTCTTGCCTCCGGCGTCACCGACGGCACGGCCATGCGCACCGCCATGCAAGCCGAAACCTTTGATGTGGTGGTGCTCGACCTGATGCTGCCGGGCGAAGACGGCCTGTCGCTGTGCCGTTGGCTGCGCACTGAATCGGACATCCCGATTTTGATGCTCACCGCACGCTGCGAACCCACCGACCGCATCATCGGCCTGGAACTGGGCGCCGATGACTATATGTCCAAGCCGTTCGAACCGCGCGAGCTGGTGGCACGTATCCAGACCATCCTGCGTCGGGTGCGCGATGACCGCACCGAGCAGCGCGCCAACATCCGTTTCGACAACTGGCGGCTCAACAGCGTATTGCGCCAACTGGTGGCCGATGATGGCCTGGTGGTGCCGCTGTCCAACGCGGAATTTCGCTTGCTGTGGGTGTTTATCGAGCGCCCGCGCCGTGTGTTGAGCCGCGAACAATTGCTCGATGCTGCCCGTGGCCGCTCCATCGAAGCCTTTGACCGCAGCATCGATCTGCTCGTATCGCGCCTGCGCCAGAAGCTTGGGGATGACCCGAAAGCACCGCAACTGATCAAAACCGTGCGTGGCGAAGGCTACCTGTTCGACGCCCGGGATATCGGTTGATGCGCGCCACCTTCAATACGCTGTTTGGCAGGCTGTTCGGCGTATTGCTGGTGGCTATTGTGCTCGCTCATGTGCTGGCGATCTTCTGGTTCCGTCATTACGGCCCGCCACCACCACGGCCCCAGGAAACCTTTGTCGAGCAACCAGACGGCACGATGAAGCCATTGGCCCGCCATCACCGCCCATGGTACGGCGGCCCCGTGGTACCGCTGACCTTCCAGTTTATCTCGCTGATCATCGCCGCCTGGTACGGCGCCAAACTGCTGAGCCGGCCGATCCAGCGCCTGAGCGCAGCGGCCGAACGCTTGAGCCTTGACCTCGATAGCCCGCCACTCGACGAATCCGGGCCACGGGAAGCACGCCAGGCTGCATCGACCTTCAACCTGATGCAAAAACGCATCCGCGAACAAGTCAGCCAGCGCGCGCGCATGCTCGGCGCCGTCTCCCATGACCTGCGCACGCCGCTGTCACGCCTCAAGCTGCGTCTGGAGCAGATCGAAGACACCAAGCTGCAAGGCCAGATGCGCCAGGACCTGGACGACATGATCGGTATGCTCGACGCCACCTTGAGCTACCTGCACGAACAACGCACCAGCGAGACCCGGCACTGGCTCGATGTGCAGGCGCTGGTCGAGTCCCTCAGCGAAAACGCCCAGGACCAAGGCTCGGACGTGCAGTTCTCCGGCACGTGCGTACCGTTGCAGGTGCAACCGATGGCACTGCGTTCGTGCCTCAACAACCTGATCGACAACGCCCTGCGGTATGCCGGCACGGCGCGTATTGAGTTGGCGGACAGCCGTGGCGCCCTGGTGATCCGCGTGATCGACCACGGGCCGGGGATTGCGGCGGATAAACGCGAGGCGGTGTTCGAACCGTTTTTTCGCCTCGAAGGCTCACGCAACCGCAACTCCGGCGGCGTTGGCCTGGGCATGACGATCTCCAAGGAAGCCGTAGAGCGCCTCGGCGGCCACCTCAGCCTGGAGGAAACCCCAGGCGGTGGCCTCACGGCCGTGATGTGGTTACCGAGGGCCTAAAGTGCTTTATCTTCGCGACGTTCCTGGGACTGGGTCGCGCTCCAATCCGTCAGCAGGCTGTAGGCCACCGCCAACAAGGTCGGGCCGATAAACAGGCCGATGAAGCCAAAGGCAATCAAGCCGCCAAACACGCCTAACAGCACGATCACCAGCGGCAGGTTGCCGCCTCGGCTGATCAGGTACGGCTTGAGCACGTTGTCCACGCCACTGATGATGAACGTGCCCCATACACCGAGGAACACCGCATAGGTGTAGTCGCCCTTCCATGCCAGCCAGGCCGTGGCCGGGATCCACACCAGCGGCGGCCCCATAGGGATCAGGCTGAGCAGGAAGGTGACGATGCCCAGCACCAGCGCGCCCGGCACCCCCGCAATCAGGAAGCCGATCAGCGCCAGCAGGGCCTGGGCCGCCGCCGTACCAATCACGCCGTTGACCACGCGCTGCACAGTGCCGGCCACCAACTCGATGTAGTAACCGGCGCGCTCGCCGATCAGGCGCTCCAGCAACCGATGGGCAAACATCGCCAGCCGTGGCCCATCACGGTAAAAGAAGAACACGAACACCAGGCTCAGGGTCAGCTCGAGGATACCGCCGCCAATTTGCGCACTGCGCGCCAGCAGCCAGTTACCCACCTGCCCCAGGTACGGCTTGATGCTGACCATCAGCGCCGCGCCCTGTTGGTCGATGCTGTCCCAGGTCGCCACCAGCCGCTCGCCAATAAAGGGGATCGAGTTCAGCCAGGCAGGTGCGGCGGGCAAGCCGTCAACCTGGATATCCTTGATCAGGCCGACCGCATCGCGCACATGGTCGGCCAGGTTGAACCCCAGCCACACCAGCGGCACCGCCACCAGCAACATCCAGCCCAGGGTCAGGATGCCCGCCGCGAGGGATTCGCGGCCACCCAGCCAGCGCGTGAGCAAACGCATCAGCGGCCAGCTGGCAAACGCCAGCACCGCGCCCCAGAACAGCGCCGACCAGAACGGCGCCATCACCCAGAAGCTGGCACCAAACAACACCAGCAGCAGGATTTGCACCAGTAGGCGATCGTTATTGAGCATCGGGTATCTCGAGAATAAGGCTGTAGGAAGAGAGCTTAGGCGAACGGCACGGGTCCGTTCGCCTTGATAACGGTCAGCGTATCAGATGCAGGTGCAAACCCTTAGCGTCACCGCTGCCGGTTTCCAGGCGGGCAGCCCGCACACCGCTGTCGATCAGGCCCTGGCGCCAGGCTTCGGCGGTCGGCCCGGTGAGGCTCACGCGCAAGGTGGCGTCGAGGTTCAAGCCACGGGAAATCAAGGTCAGCCAAGTGGCGTCAGGCGCGCTGCCGAGTGCCGGAAAGTCCAGCTCGCCGGTGCTTTTCAGCTCGCGCAGCAAGGTTGCCGAGGTGGGCAGCAAGTCGCCCAACGGCGCTCCGGCGTCCAGTTGTTCTACATGCAGATAAGCCCGGCGGTTGCCGCGCGTTATGCCATACAGCGCCACCAACGAGTTGTCTTGCGGGGCGGCCAGGCGCAGCAGCAGGTATTCCTGCTGGCCGTCGGCGCCGACCAGCTTGGCATTGCCGAACACTTCATTGGCCCACAGGCTGCTTTCGCCGCAATCACGCGCCTGGCACCAGAACAACAGCTGCGCGCCCTTGGCCTGCAGCGCTTCGCGCGTCGCGGTAAATGCGGCGCTGGAGGTGTGCTCGGCAGGCAGCTCATAGGTGATTGCAGTGGTTTGGCCGCGCGCCGTAGCCTGGCCTTCGTAGCGCAACTGGCCGCTGATCTTGCGGATCGCGCCCATGGGGTAGATGCGTTCTTTTTCTTCGGCGGGGCGATAATCGACGATTTGCGCGTCGACCTGACGGGCCACGGTCGGCAGATCCTGGCTGCCTGGCACATCGGCGGCGAACACCAAGGGGCTGAAACAGCACAGCCCGAGGACACGGAGACATTCTTTACGCAGGCTCATCGGATGATTGAGCCCTGGCCATCGAAGTGCGCAGCGGTGTTGAGTTCGTACATGGTTGACTCCCTTTCAATCCGCCCAGCCTCGGCAGTTGACCCCGCCAAGTCAAGGCATGGAGAAAAACCGATTGAAACAGTCTGCAACAAGGATCGCGCCGGGCTCATCATTAAGGTGTAAATGATGGCCGCCCGGCAGCGTGTTCACCGTAAAAGGTAGCTGAGAAAGCAATTCGGAATGTTTCGCCAGCATGCCGTCAGCCGCGACGACCAATTGTGTAGGGCAACCCACACGTCGCACGAAAGCCATCGCCTGTTCATCGGTCAGGCGCATCGGCGACGCCAGGGTCAAGCGTGCATCGGTGCGCCAGGTATAGCCGCCCGGCACGGGCATCAAACCGCGCTGGGCCAGCAGTTCAGCGGCTTCACGGCTGACCGCCACTACACCTTTCATGCGCGCTTCGACGGCTCGATCCAAGGTGCTGTAGACCGGTTTGCGCTTGTCTTGCAGGCTCAATTGCGCCTGCAACGCCATGCCTAGGCGCTCGGCGGCGTTCTCGCCAGCGGCGGTCGGCGGGATCACGCCGTCGATCAACCCCAGGTGTGTGACGCGTTCCGGCAGCGCTCCGGCCAACACCAGGGAAACGATGGCGCCAAGGGAATGGCCAAGTAATGCAAAACGTTTCCAGCCGAGTTGTTCAGCCACTTGCAGCACATCAAACACGTAATCCCACAAGGCGTAGCCGGCCCCGGCAGGCCGATGCGCCGAGTGCCCATGCCCGGCCATGTCCAGCGCAACGATGCGCAAACCCGCAAGCTTGGGCGCCAGCCGCGCAAAGCTGTTGGCGTTGTCCAGCCAACCATGCAGGGCGATCACCGGCAGGCCGTCTTCAGGCCCGAACAGATGCGCGGCCAATTCGATATGCGGCAGGCTCAGGCGCACTTCTTCGACGGGGTTGCTCATGCGCAGCTGCGCTCACGGGCTTCCCAGCGGGAAAACAGGTTCTTGATCAACGTCGCGGTGTCCTGAGGGCGTTCGAGAGGGAACATATGGCCGCCGGGCATGGTGAGCATTTCACCCATGGGCAGACGATCGACACCACTGGCATGGTGACGCATCACCACCCGGCTCTGACGCCCGCGCACCACCGCCAGCGGCACCTTCAGCTGGCGAACCTGGCCTGGGCTGGTATGGGGCACGCCTCGGTAGATACTGATTTCGGTGGCCGGGTCAAAGCGCAAGCGCAGGCGATCGCCCACCTGTTGCAGGCCGTGTTGCAGGTACGCGTCAAAGCATTCCGGGTCGAAGCCGCGAAACAGCGTTTTGCCGGCGAAGTAGCTGCGTGCGGCGGCCAGGTCGCTGAATTCTTCACGCCGGCCCAAGGTGCGCCCCGCCGGGGTCAGGCGGTCTATAAAGCCAAAACGTTTGGCAGCGCGAATTACCCAGCGGTCAGCGCGGGTCAATACCGGTGAATCAAGCATCACCACACCCCGGTACAGCTGCGGGCGGCGCATGGCCGCGTGCAAATGCAGCACGCCGCCCAAGGAATGGCCCACGCCCCACACCGGTTCCGGTTGCTGTTCCAGGTGATGGATCAGCTCATCCACCAGGTTCTGCCAGTTGTCATCCACCGGAAACCTGGGGTCGTGACCGTGCTGCGGCAAATGCGCCACCGCGTACTCCGGGGCCAGGGCGGCAAACAACTTGCCGTAAGTGGCCGAAGGAAAGCCATTGGCATGGGCAAAAAACACGTGCTGCGACATACAGGATCCATCTACGGGAACAGAAGTGAATTGTCACCAGCCTTAAGCCGTACAGCAATGACTGTAACCGCCAGGAATGATGACACTCACGCCACGCCTATCGTGCCGGCGGGTTCTCGCCCAACGGCACCACGGCCATGGTCAGGCGCGACACACAGCTGGCTTTGCCATCGTCGCTGGTCAAGCGAATGTCCCACACCTGAGTGGTACGGCCGATATGAATCGCCCGTGCTACCGCCCTCACCCGCCCGCTGCGCACACCACGCAAGTGGTTGGCGTTGACTTCAAGGCCCACGCAATAGAACTTGCTGGCATCAATGCACAGGTAAGCCGCCATGGAGCCGACGCTTTCGGCCAGCACCACCGACGCGCCACCGTGCAGCAGGCCGTACGGCTGGTGGGTGCGATGGTCGACCACCATGCTCGCGGTCAGCGACTCGTCGTCGAAGCTTTCGAAACGGATATCCAGCAGTTCACCGATGGTGTTTTTCTGGATGGCGTTGAGTTGCTCGATATTCGGTTGGGTGCGCCACAAGCTCATGAAGTCGTCCTTATTGGTTTTATTACGGTCCTAATCCTGCCACACAATCGGCTCGCTGCGTTCGCTCCAGGCCGAAAATTGTGCACCGTAAGTCGACTCGATCACGTTGCGTTTTATCTTTAAGGTCGGCGTCAAAAAGCCGTTTTCCACCGCCCAGTTGTCTTTGACCACCACCAGTTGGCGCAAGCGTTCATGCTTGTCCAGTGCGCCGTTGACCTGTTCCAGCCAGCGTTCCAGGCTGCTGCGCAGTGCCTGCCGGTCCTGGCTGCCAGCCGACAACACGCATAGGCCCATCGGCGCCAGCAAGCCATCGCCGACTACGCACACCTGTTCGATGCGTGCGTGTTCAGCCAGGCGGTTTTCGATCGGCGCCGGGGCCACGTATTTGCCCTTGCTGGTCTTGAAGATCTCCTTGAGCCGCCCGGTCAGGCGCAGGCGGCCATCGGCGTCCTGCTCCCCCTTGTCGCCCGTGCGCAGGAAGCCATCGTCAGTGAGGGTTTCGGCGGTTTTCTGCGGGTCCTTGAAGTAGCCGAGCATGGTCGCACCACTGCGCACCTGCACTTCACCCGTCAAGTCGATGCGCACTTCGACGCCAGGGCACGGCAGGCCGATCCAACCCAGCGTTTGTTGGCCAGGGCGGCATACATGGGAATAGCCGCAGCTTTCGGTCATGCCATACACCTCCAGCACATCCAGGCCCAGGCGTTGATACCAGCGCAGCAGGGCCTCGGGCACCGGGGCTGCGCCGGACAGCGCGATGCGCAGTGCATCCAGGCCCAGCCCGGCCAGCACTTTGTGGCCGACGCGCTTGCCGATAAAAGGCAGACGCAACAGGGTATCGAGGCGTTTTTCCGGCATTTTGGCGTAAACGCCCATCTGGAACTTGGTCCAGATACGCGGCACGCCGAACAAGGCTGTGGGCCGCGCCCGGCGCAGGTCGGTCAGAAAAGTCTCGAGGTTTTCGGCGAAAAACACAGTTTGCCCGGTATAGATCGAGGCCAGCTCGACAAACATGCGCTCCGCCACATGGCACAGCGGCAAGTACGACAGCAGCCGGTCGCCCTCGCCCAAGCCAAATATCTCTGTGCCGCGCGTGGCCGCAAATCCAAGGGCGCCAAAGGTTTGCATCACGCCTTTGGGCAGGCCGGTCGTGCCGGAGGTGTAGACGATGGTTGCCAGGCTTGCGGCATCCGGCGCGGGGTTGTCCTGGATCGGCGCATTGGCTTGCAGGTCTGCCCAGCTGAAATCAAAGTCGCCGGCCGGGCACAACGGCAAGCTGATGGTCGGCAACCCGGCCGGGATGCCGGGCGCCATCGCAGGCCAGTCATCCAGCTTGCCGATCAGCACCAGCGCCGCCTCGGAATGCGTGAGCACATGGTTGACGGACTCGGCCGTGAGGTTGGGGTACAACGGCACCGAAACATGCCCGGCCATCCAGATCGCCAGGTCGGCAATGATCCAGTGCGCACAGTTTTTCGAGATCAGGGCAATGTGCGAGCCTTGGGGCAATTCCCGGGCGCGCAACCAATGCGCGGCGCAACGGGCCTGATGGCCGACATCGCCCCAGGTGAGCGTCTGCACCTCGCCGCCGCCGATGGGTTGCACCAGAAAGGGTTTGCGCGGATGTCGCGCTTCACGTTCGAAGAAGACCTGCAACGGCAAACGAAAAGCGACAGGCATGGGACGCGCTCCTATGTGATCCGATGATAGCCAACCAAGCACTTGCTTGGTTGACTATATAGCACACAAAGTCGCGATTGCTTTTCCTACGGATGCTTCACACTGACCAGGCTCATCAGCCCTGCCAGCGGAAAATCGCCTTCCAGCTCCGCCAGGCTCGCGGTGTGCATCGGCTCTGGCTGGCGCTGGTGACCATGCTGCAAAAAGCTGATCAGGCTGCCCACCAAGGGTTGATGGCTGACCAACAGCACGTTGTCATCGGTGTCGAGCTTTTCCAGCACTTGCAGCGGGTTGCCCTCAGGCGTCAACCACGGCACCGTGCGCACCTGCGGCTCGAACCCCAGTGCACCACGCACCAACTGCGCCGTCTGCTGCGCCCGCACATAAGGGCTGGCGATAATTGCACTGATGGGCTGACCAATCAGATGCGCAGCACTGCGCAACACTTCACCACGGCCATGCTCGGTGAGGTTGCGCTCGGCGTCGGTGCGCGCATGCCCTTCGGCTTCACCATGGCGCAAAATCCATAGCTTCACAGCTTTGGCTCCTCATCACGCACCGGGTGCGGCGCTGGCGGCACGCTGTGGGCGGCTTCGCCTTCAGGTGCACGTGGGGTTGGCCAATCGGCGAACGGCCAGGGTTTCTGCTCGGTGTGAAAGCTGCCGAAACGGCCGATCTGCGCCAGGAACTGGCTGAGGCTGTCGCCAAAATTCATCAGGCCCAGATTCGGCGCGCCGTAGATCAGGCGATAAATCAGCTGCACCACCACCAGCGCACCGAGCAGGAACTGCGCCACTTGCCACACCAGGGCAAACACCAGCATCCACAGGACGCGCAGCAGGATGGACTCGTATTTTGGGGTGTCTTTAGGATCGTTCATGTGCGCGTTCCTCAGTTGAAACCGCTGGTGGAAATGAAGTCGACGTCGGTCTTGGGCTCGGCGCGCATCAGCACCTCGATCACCTGGTCCAAGGTGCGCCCTTCAAACAGGATCGCATGCAGGCCGGCGACCAGCGGCATGTACACACCGACTTCCTGGGCCTTGGCCTTCAACACCTTGAGGGTGTTGACGCCTTCGGCGACTTCGCCCAGGCGCGTGACCGCGTCTTCCAGGCTCAGGCCCTGGCCGAGGGCGAAGCCGACTTGATAGTTGCGGCTTTTGGGCGACGAGCAGGTGACGATCAAGTCACCTACGCCTGCCAGCCCGAGGAAGGTCATCGGGTTGGCGCCCTGGTTCACGGCAAAGCGGGTCATCTCCGCCAGCGCGCGGGTGATCAGCATGCTTTTGGTGTTCTCGCCCATGCCCAGCGCCACGGCCATGCCGGCGATGATCGCGTAGACGTTTTTCAGCGCCCCGCCCAGCTCGACGCCAAAGCGGTCGCCACTGGCGTAGACGCGGAAGGTACGGCCATGCAGCACGGCCTGCACACGTTCGCACAGTGCTTCGTCTTCACTGGCCACCACCGTGGCGGTCAGCGCGTGCTCGGCGACTTCCCGTGCCAGGTTCGGCCCGGACAGCACGCCGATGCGCGCCTGCGGGGCGATCTCGGCGAGGATTTCGCTCATCAGCTTGAAGGTCTGCGCCTCAATGCCTTTGGTCAGGCTGACCAGCAGCTTGCCGGCCAGGCGTTTAGCGTGGGGCGCCAACACCGAGCGCAAGGCGCTCGAAGGCAGCGCGACAAAGCACAGGTCACAGTCGGTCAGCGTGGCCAACAGGTCGGTGACCGGCTCCACCGCCGGATGAATCTTGATGCCTTTAAGGTAACGGGGGTTTTCCCGATGCACGCGGATGGCCTCGGCCTGCTCGGGATCACGCATCCACTGGCGCACCGCGTGGCCGTTCTCAGCCAGCAGGTTAGCCACGGCGGTACCAAAACTTCCGCCTCCCAGGACCGCAATAGGGCGCTGTTCAGTCATATGCAATCCGTTAATCCTTACATGGCGATGGCGGCATTATACGGGGCGACCCGCTTGCGGCCAGCCCCCGCGTCAATTCGTGCGCTTGTCGGAAAATGCCACACTTGTGTGAAGTAATTGCAAGTCCCACGACTGGCAAATGGCCCCACCTCAGTTAACATGGGCGGCTATCCGTAATTATCAAGGCTGCACCGTGTATCTGGGCCATCCTCCTCGCTCATCTCTGTTGCTGATGTTGCTGTGCAGCACACCTGCGCTGGCGGATGACCTGTTTCTCGACAGCCAGCCACTGCCGCAAGTGTTGACCGCCACACGCCTCAAGCAATCGGCCGCGGCCGTGCCCGGCAGCATGACGGTGATCGACAGCGAGCTGATCAAGGCCAGCGGCGCACGCGACATCGCCGAACTGCTGCGACTGGTACCGGGGATGATGGTCGGCTACACCACCGGCAACCAGGCGGCGGTGAACTACCACGGCACCAGCGCCAGCGACGCGCGACGCATGCAGGTGTTGATCGACGGGCGCTCGGTGTACCGCGCGGGCCTGGCCACCGTGGACTGGAGCGACATCCCGGTGGCCATGGAAGATATCGAGCGCATCGAGGTGTTCCGTGGCCCCAACACCGTCAGCTACGGCGCCAACGCACTGATGGCGGTGGTCAATATCCTCACGCGCTCACCGGCCAACAGCCACGGCTCGCGGATTAAAGTCATCCGTGGCCAACGCGGCATCAACGACTATTACGCCAGCCAGGGTGTGGGCTGGGAAACCGGAGACTTGCGCCTGTCCTTGTCCGGCCAGCAGGACGATGGCTTTGACAGCGACGCCGTCGGTGCCGACCGTCGTGACGGCCGCCGCCTCAACCGCTTCAGCCTGGCGGTGAGCCAGACCCTGAATGCGCAACAGAGTCTGGACTGGCAATTTGACGCCAAGGAAGGCACCAACCAGCGTCCTTATACCTACCTGCCGGTGTTCGCCGGGATTACCGAAGGCGGCACCAATTCCGATGCCGTCGCCAAGGACTATGCCGGGTCGTTGCGCTGGAACTTCGACTTCAACCCCGAACACAGCCTGTACATTCAAGGCTCGGCCCAGCAATGGGACCGCCAGCAGGTCTGGAAAGCCTGTGACGCCAAGGTCTCGTTCAGCCCGGAACTGACGCAGTTGTGGCAGTTGAACCCCAACTATGCCGAACGGTTGGCGCGGCACATGGACACCTACAGCCAGGGCGTTGCACCACCCGGCAGTGCCGCCGAACAAACGCTGGGCAACCAGGTACTCGACCAGTGGCGCAACGGCGCGAACCAAAGCGTGTGCGGCGACATCGACCAAAGCACCCGCGAAAGCCGCTACGACCTGGAGATTCAGGACACCCTGAGCCTGTCCGATAGCCTGCGCTTGGTCAGCGGCATGAACTACCGTTACGACCGCGCCGACTCCGACACCTACTTCAACGGCACCCTCGACGACACCACCTGGCGCTTGTTCGGCCACCTGGAATGGCGCGCCAGCGAACACTGGCTGCTGCAAGGCGGCGCCATGTACGAAGACACCCACCTGAGCGGCAACTCGCTGACGCCACGGGTGGCGGTCAACTACCTGATCAACCCGCGCCACGGCTTGCGGGCGGTGTACTCCGAGGCGATTCGCTCGCCGGACATGTTCGAGAACAACGTCAACTGGAGTTACCGCGTCACCAATTTGAGCTCCCCGACCTACGGGCAGAACTCCGGGCAATATTTTGTGGTAACGCGAGGCCCCGGCAACCTCGATAAAGAGTTGATGCGTTCACGAGAGCTGGGCTACAACGGCTTCTTTGCCGATTTCGGGTTGAATGTCGACGTGAAACTGTTCTACGACGAAATCACCGAGATGATCAGCTCGCCGCTGCGCAACAACCAATACATTGCCAGCAACGCCAACAGCGCACGGTTCACCGGCGCCGAATCGCAGTTCGACTGGCGCATGAGCAATACCGACCGTCTGCGCCTGACCTATGCTTACGTCGACGCCGCTTCCAGCAACCCGCTGGACAAGGCGCAAACCGCGCGCAACAGCGGCTCGGCCGGTTGGCTGCGCGAGTGGGGCCACGGCTGGTCCAGTGCGCTGTTCTACTACGGCGACGATGCGCTCAACCAATATCGCTTCGAACGGGTCGACCTGCGGGTGGCCAAGCGCATTGCCCTGGGCAAAGCCAATGTGGAGCTGGCCGGCATGTTGCAACAACGCCTCGATAACCAGCCCACCACCTGGGCCGATAACAACTACGACAGTCGCCATGTCCTGTATTTCAGCGCGGAGCTGGAATTCTGACATGGGCGCTCAGTCACGGATGACCCCCTTCTTTATCTTTCGGCTCTGGCGCCGCGCCGTGCTGCTGGTGTGCCTGTTGCTGACCGCGCCGGCGTGGAGCGCCGATATCCTGTTGACCGCCGCCGAAGACGGTGCCGGCGTTCAGGCATTTACCCTGGCCCTCGCCCAGCAACGCCCCGAAGACCAGGTGAGCTTTGTCCCGCTCAAAGACTTGCCCGCGCCGAGCCAGTTGCCGCCCGGCACGCGCCTGATCCTGCTGGACCTGCCCGGCCTCGACTGGCGCCTGCAGGATGACCAGGGCCCGCCGACCCTGGTGTTGCGCATCAGCCGCTTACAGGCACGCCAGCGCCTGGGCACCACCCACCCGGCAAAAATCAGCCTGTTGTGGAGCGACCCGCCGCTGGCGCGCCAACTCAAGCTGATCGCCAACATCCTGCCGCAGGCCCAACGCATCGGTGTGCTCTATGGCAGCGACAGTGAGTTCCTGCTGCCGGAGTTGCGCGAGTATGCAGCGCCCATGGGCCTGGAAATCGTGGCGCAACGCTGGGACAACATTAACGACAGCCGCCCGTTGCAAAACCTGCTCAAGAACAGTGACGTGCTGCTCGGCCTCGACGACCCGCAGGTGTACAACCCGAAAACCGTGAAGAACCTGTTGCTCAGCAGCTACGCCCAGCAACTGCCGCTGGTGGGGCCCAACGCCGGGTTCGTCAAGGCCGGCAGCCTGGCCAGCACCTACAGCGACCAGGCCGACTGGCTGGCGGTGCTCGACCGCCTGCTGGATCATCCGCCAGCCAACTGGCCACGCAGCCTGTACCCGCAACACTTCAAAGTCGTGGGCAACCCGCAGGTCGCGCGCTCACTGGGGATCGAACAGGTGGACGAAACCGCCGTCGCCGCCCGCCTGGCCGAAGGAGAAAAACGCCCATGACCTTGCGCCGTCGTTGGGACATCAACACCCGCACCCAGCTCATCACCCTGGGCCCGGCGCTGTTGCTGACCTTGCTGTTGATCAGCTTCTTTACCTTCGTGCGTATCCAGGACCTGCGCCAGGAACTGGACCACACCGGCCAGTTGATCGCCAACCAACTGGCCCCGGCCACGGAGTACGGGGTGATTTCCGGCAACAACGATGTGCTCGAAAGCCTGCTGCGTGCCACGCTGGCCACCCCGCATGTGCGCTTCCTGGAGATTCAGGACAGCACTGAGAACATCCTGGTGTACGTCGAACAACCTTCGGAAAAACACGACCGTTCGCTGTCGGTGAAAGTGTTCCAGGCGCCCATCCGCTTACAGCATATCCAGCTGGGCAATGACTTTTTCCAGGACAACCTCAACGAACCCAAGGCGCCGCGTGCCGATTACCTGGGCCGGGTGATCGTCGGCATGTCCAACGACGCCTTCAGCCAGCGCCAGCAGGAGATTCTGTTCAAGGCCGGCATCCTCGCACTGTTCGCCCTGCTGTTTACCTTCCTGCTCGCGCGGCGCCTGGCCGCGAGCCTGTCGCAGCCGATCAGCGCCATGGGCCACGCGGTAAAAGCCATCCAGCAAGGCGACTACAAGACACCGCTGCCGATTGTCGATGATTCGGAGCTGGGCGACTTGTCGCGGCACATCAACAACCTCGCCGAAGGCCTTAACCAGGCCAGCCGCGAACAGCACCAGGCCATGGCCCAGTTGATCCAGACCCGCGAAGAAGCCGAACGGGCCAACAACGCCAAGTCGGACTTCCTGGCGATGATGAGCCACGAGTTGCGCACGCCCATGAACGGCGTGCTGGGTATGCTGCAACTGCTGGAAACCACCGAGATGACCGAGGAGCAGACCGAGTACGCGGCGCTGGCCTCGGAGTCCACCGAGCACCTGCTTAAAGTCATCAACGACATCCTCGATTTCTCACGTATCGAACGCGCCGCGCTGGAGCTGGAACATATCGCCTTCAACCTGGCGGACCTGATCAACAGTTGCGCCCAGGCCTTCCAGCACAGCGCACAGCAACGTGGCCTGAGCCTGGAATTACCGATTCCGCTGGGCATGGACGCCTTGCGCGTGAGGGGTGACCCGACGCGTATCCGCCAAATCCTGGTGAACCTGATCGGTAACGCGCTCAAATTCACCGAGCACGGCAGCGTCACCGTCGAGCCCCATTGGCAAACTCTCGACCATGAACTGGTGTGGTTCACCTGCACGGTGCGCGACAGCGGCATCGGGATTTCCGCTGAACGCCTGGAGCTGATGTTCGATGCGTTCCAGCAGGCTGACAGTTCCATTTCCAGACGTTACGGCGGCACCGGCCTGGGCCTGCCTATTGCTCGCACGCTGGCCGAACGAATGGGCGGCACGTTGCGCGCGCAAAGCCAGGAAGGCCGTGGCTCGGTATTTACCCTGGAAATTCCACTGGCCATCGACCAGCACAGCTTGCCGGCGATCGCCCTGGACGCCGAGGGCAAGGCCAGCGCGGGTGATGGCCGCCATGTGTTGCTGGTGGAAGACAACCCGGTCAACCGCACCGTGGTCGAGGCCATGTTGCGCAGCCTGGGCTTTGAAGTGAGCCTGGCCACCGATGGCGCCGAGGCAATCCGCAGCGCCGAGAGCCTGATTTTTACCGCGATCCTGATGGATTGCCGCCTGCCGCTGATCGACGGCTACGAAGCCACCCGCCGGATTCGCCAACTGCCCGGCTGCGCCGACCTGCCGATTATCGCGTTGACGGCCAACGCCTTGCAGGGCGATCGCGAAGCCTGTCTGGCAGCCGGAATGAACGATTACCTGGCCAAGCCGTTCAAACGCACGGATTTGCAGCAAATACTGCAGCGCTGGGTGCAATAGCGCCGCGCCATCAACCAACTGCGACTGGCGCGAGAGACGAAAGTGCGGCAGTCTTAGGCACCCAAACGGGCCGATAAACAGGCTCGGTTTAAAATTTCAGTGAACAAGTGTACATTGAGTACCTTGACGCTGTGACTTTCACTACAACGCAATAGTCTATGTGTAGGCTGCCGGTATGAGGCATGAACGCTTCATTCGGTCCGGGAAGATTTACCCTGCCCTGCCGCATGGGATTATTGAGGAGCTCGCATGACCAAACAAAACGCCTTTACTCGGGAAGACCTGCTGCGCTGCAGTCGCGGTGAGCTGTTCGGCCCAGGTAACGCGCAACTGCCCGCCCCGAACATGCTGATGGTGGATCGCATCACCCATATCAGCGAAGAGGGTGGCAAGTACGGCAAAGGTGAATTGGTCGCCGAGCTGGATATCACCCCTGACCTGTGGTTCTTCGCCTGCCATTTCGAAGGCGACCCTGTGATGCCGGGCTGCCTGGGCCTTGATGCCATGTGGCAACTGGTCGGTTTCTACCTGGGCTGGCAAGGCCTGCCAGGTCGCGGCCGCGCCCTGGGTTCGGGCGAAGTGAAGTTCTTTGGCCAGGTCCTGCCGACTGCCAAGAAAGTCACCTACAACATTCAAATCAAGCGCGTCCTCAAGGGCAAGCTGAACCTCGCTATCGCCGACGGTTCGGTGACTGTCGACGGTCGCGAGATCTATACTGCCGAAGGCCTTCGGGTCGGCGTATTCACTTCCACTGACAACTTTTAAGGGTTATCCGCATGCGCCGCGTCGTTATCACTGGTCTGGGCATTGTTTCTTGCCTGGGCAATGACAAAGAGACCGTCACCGCTAACCTGCGTGCAAGTCGCCCTGGCATCCGCTTCAACCCGGAATATGCCGAAATGGGTCTGCGTAGCCAGGTTTCCGGCTCCATTGACCTGCCCCTCGAAGAACTGATTGATCGCAAGATCTATCGCTTCGTCGGCCACGCTGCCGCTTACGCTTACCTGGCCATGAAAGACGCCATTGCCGATTCCGGCCTGAGCGAAGACCAGGTTTCGAACGTACGCACCGGCCTGATCGCCGGCTCCGGCGGCGCATCGACCCTCAACCAGATGGAAGCGCTGGACATCCTGCGCGAAAAAGGCGTGAAACGCGTTGGCCCGTACCGTGTAACGCGGACCATGGGCAGCACTGTTTCGGCCTGTCTGGCCACCCCGTTCCAGATCAAGGGTGTGAACTACTCGATCTCCTCCGCCTGCGCCACCAGTGCTCATTGCATCGGTACTGCGGTCGAGCAGATCCAGTTGGGCAAACAGGACATCGTATTCGCTGGCGGCGGCGAAGAAGAACATTGGAGCCAGTCGTTCCTGTTCGACGCCATGGGCGCGCTGTCCACCCAGTACAACGAAACCCCGGAAAAGGCCTCCCGCGCCTACGACGCCAAGCGTGACGGCTTCGTCATCGCCGGCGGTGGCGGCATGGTGGTGGTCGAGGAGCTGGAACACGCTCTGGCCCGTGGTGCAAAAATCTACGCGGAAATCGTCGGCTACGGCGCTACTTCCGACGGCTACGACATGGTTGCGCCGAGCGGCGAAGGTGCCATTCGTTGCATGCAGATGGCCATGTCCACCGTGGACACCCCAATCGACTACCTGAACACCCACGGCACTTCGACTCCGGTCGGCGATGCCAAGGAAATGGAAGGCGTGCGTGCGGTATTCGGTGACAAGGCTCCGGCCATCAGCTCCACCAAGAGCCTGTCGGGTCACTCCCTGGGCGCCGCCGGCGTTCACGAAGCGATCTACTGCCTGCTGATGATGGAAGGCAACTTCATGGCCGGCTCGGCCAACATCGACGAGATCGACCCGGTCGTCGCCGATATGCCGATCCTGACCAAGACCGTTGAAAACGCAAAAATCGACACCGTGATGAGCAACAGCTTCGGCTTCGGTGGCACCAACGCCACCCTGGTACTGAAACGCTGGCAGGGCAAGTAAGCCCCGCAGGTTGATCACCTGGAAAAGCCCCGACTGGTTCGGGGCTTTTTTGTGGGCAATGGAATGAGACCGAGTCGCCTTCATCGCAGGCAAGCCAGCTCCCACATATGGCGGTGTTCGCCATTCAACATGTGGGAGCTGGCTTGCCTGCGATAGCGTCACCTCGGTCCCAAGCCCTACACCGAAAACCGCGCCACCATGGTATTCAGGTCCACCGCCAACCGCGACAACTCCTGGCTCGCCGCACTGGTCTGGTTAGCGCCCGTCGACGTCTGATG
This sequence comes from Pseudomonas sp. WS 5532, assembly GCF_012985445.1. Taxonomy (NCBI): domain Bacteria; kingdom Pseudomonadati; phylum Pseudomonadota; class Gammaproteobacteria; order Pseudomonadales; family Pseudomonadaceae; genus Pseudomonas; species Pseudomonas sp. WS 5532. Next base: position 50,307 of record NZ_JAAQWK010000016.1, on the reverse strand, counting down.
CGCCAGGTCGCGAATATTCATCAAATTGCGATCCACCTCCCGCGCCACCGCTGCCTGCTGCTCCGAGGCACTCGCAATCACCAGGTTGCGCTCGTTGATCAAGGTAAAGGCCGACGCAATCTCCTCCAACGCCGTGCCCGCCGACTTGGCGATATCCAACGTAGAGCGCGCCCGCGTATTGCTCTGCTGCATCGAACTGACAGCTTGATCGGTGCCTTGCTGAATCCCGCTTATCATCAATTCTATTTCCTGAGTCGACTGCTGCGTGCGATGGGCCAGTGCCCGCACTTCATCGGCCACCACCGCAAACCCACGCCCGGCATCGCCCGCGCGCGCCGCTTCGATCGCGGCATTCAGCGCCAGCAAGTTGGTCTGCTCGGCAATCGAGCGAATCACATCCAACACCTTGCTGATGCCATAGACCTTCTGCGCCAAGTCCTCAACCTGGGTCGCGTTGGATGTGACGTCATCGGCCAGCGCTTCAATCGACACCACGGTCTGATGCACCTGCTCGCGCCCACGCTGGGCAATGCGGTCAGACTCACGGGACGCCTGTGACGTGGCCACCGCATTGCTCGCCACCTCCTCCACCGCCGCGGTCATCTGGTTGACCGCCGTGGCCGCCTGTTCAATTTCCTGGTTCTGCTGGTGCAAACCACGGGTCGCATCTTCAGTCACACAACTGAGTTCTTCAGAAGCCGAGGCCAATTGGTTCGAAGACTCGGCAATCCGTCGAATGGTGTCGCGCAGGTTCTCCTGCATGCCCTTGAGCGCCTGCTGCAAGCGCGCGGGCTCATCGTTGCCGGTTACGTTGATCTCACCAGTGAGGTCGCCGCCTGCCACGCCCTGGGCAACCTTCAGCGACTGCGCCAACGGCAGCACGATGCTGCGGGTCAGCCATACCGCCAGGCCAATGGTGATCAATGCTGTGAGCACTATCATGCCAACCACCCATGTGCGCGATTGGGTGAATACGCTCTGCGCGAGGTTCGCGGCCTGGTTGGCACTGGCCTTGTTCAAGGCGACCAGGTCGTGCAGGGTCGCGGCCATCTCATCGGCCAGTTGATTCATCTCCCCATTGACGATCCTGACCGCATCCTCCAGCTGGTTGGCCTTGGAAAACGCCATCACCTGCTCCTGACGTTGCAGGTATTGCTGCTCCTGGTTTTTGAAACGATCAAACAGCACACGCTCTTCGGGCAGTACGATCAACCCTTCGTAGAGCGTCTGCGCATGGTGCAGGCCGTTTTTCAGGTCGGTGAGCTTCTGTTCGTTCTGCGCCAGCGCCTGCGGGTCACGGTTGACCACCAAACGCAGGGTGAGGGCACGCACCCGCAACAGGTCCTGGCTCATCTCCCCCACCGCCATCACGCTGGGCAGCCAGTTGTTCTCCACCTGATCGGACTGCTGGCGCATATTGGCCATCTGCAGCAGGGCGAAGCCGCCCAGGGCAAACACCATCAATGCCAGCACGCCAAAGCCTAAGCCTGCGCGCGGGGCGATATTCAAACTACGGATACTCATGCCTGGATTCCTTCCGAATGCGCTGCATCCACCTGCAGCAGGTCTCCTGAAAGGTATCGGCCCTTTGTCGCGTTTGCGTAAGACGAAAACGCGATATCAACGCGCTTGGCAATCGCGCGGGCAGCCATTGGAAAAAACACGGAACACTGAAGTGCCAGCATGCTCTATAACTGCATGACCTTTTACTGCCCTCGTGAGGTTTGCCATGCCTGTTACCGTCAATACGCTTAACCACGACAACTTTCGCCACAGCGTGAACATCAACAACCACGAACTGTTCACCGACCTGCCCAAGAGCCTGGGCGGTGATGATTCGGCGCCCTCGCCCCACGATTATTTCGACGCCGCCCTGGCCTCGTGCAAGGCGCTGACCGTCAAGCTCTACGCGCAGAAAAAAGACATCCCGCTCACCGGCGTCACCGTGGAAGTTACCCACGACAGCTCAGAGGAGCAAAAAGGCAAGTACAAGCTCAACGTCAAGCTGACGCTCAAGGGCGTACTCAGCGATGAGCAGCGCGATGAGCTGCATCGCGTCGCCGATAAGTGCCCGGTACACAAGCTGATGACCACTGCCGACGTCACCATCGAAACCAAACTGTCCGAAGGCGCTTTCAGCCAGTAGCCCCAACCTCCCGTCGAGCGGGTTATGCTCAGTAGCACCTAACCCGCTCAGACAGGGACGCCCCATGACCACCCTTACCGTGATCCGCCCGCGCGCCGAAGACGTCGAAGGCCAGCCGATCCTGCGACCGCTGCCGTCACGCGAATGCCGCAGCGTCGGGCCTTTTGTGTTTTTCGACCATATGTTGTCGACCCGCTATGCACCCGGCACCGGCATGAATATCCGCCAGCACCCGCATATCGGGCTGTCCACCCTCACCTACCTGTTCGAAGGCGCCCTGCAACACAAGGACAGCCTGGGCTCGGACCAGGTAGTGCAAGCCGGCGACGTCAGCTGGATGACCGCCGGCAGCGCAATTGCCCACGTCGAGCGCACGCCCGAAGCCCTCAAGGCCAGTGGTTTCAGCTTGCACGGCCTGCAGGTGTGGCTGGCCTCGCCCAAGGACCATGAAACCGGGCCGGGCCACTACAGCCATCACCCGGCGGCAAGCCTGCCGGTGAGCGATAACCTGGGCGTGCAGATTCGCCTGATCGCAGGCGCGGGTTTCTGCCTTAAATCGCCGGTGCCGGTGCTGTCGCCTACGCTATATGCCGAGGTGCAGATGCACACGGCCACGACGCTGCTGATCCCGGATGAGCATGAGGAGCGCGCGGTGTATGTGCTGGACGGCGAGGTGCAGTTGGACGGTGAGGCAGTGGAGGCGCATAGCCTGGTGGTATTGCCGAGCGGGCAGGAAATGACCTTGTTTGCCGAAAGCGATTGCCACGTGGTGGTGTTCGGCGGCGCGCCGCTGGATGGGCCACGGCGGATCAATTGGAATTTTGTCGCGAGCGATCCGGCGGTGATTGAACAGGCCAGGCAGCGCTGGGCGGCCGGGGATTGGCCGACGGTGCCGGGTGAGTCAGAAAGAATCGAGTTGCCTGTCAGATAGCTATCGCAGGCAAGCCAGCTCCCACCTGTCGACTGTTTTCACAGTTCAAAGTGTGGGAGCTGGCTTGCCTGCGATGAGGCCGGAACAGGCGCTAAAGCTTTAGCCCTTGAACACTTCATCCAGCAAGTTATGCATCGACTGGAACGCACGCTTGGCCGTCTGCGCGTCGTACATCATCTTGCCCGGCACATTGGCGTGCGGGTCAGTAAAGGAATGCACCGCGCCGCCGTAGCTCAGCAGTTGCCAATCCACACCGGCGGCGTTCATTTCTTGCTCAAACGCCGGCAGTTGCTCTTTCGGCACCAACGGATCGGACGCGCCGTGCAGCACCAACACCGAACCCTTGACGTGCTTGGCACCTGCCGGGTTTTGTGTGTCGATCGTGCCGTGGAACGACACGGCAGCCTTCAACGGTGCACCGGTACGTGCCAGCTCCAGCGAGCAGAAACCACCAAAGCAGAAACCGAAGGTCGCCAGCTTCGAGGTATCAACGGCCGCTTCGGTCTGGCTTTGCAGTTGCTCAAAGGCCGCCTGCATGCGCTTGAGCAGCGCCGGGTTATCGTTCTTCAACGGCATCATCGCAGCGCCGGCTTCATCGCCATTCGTCGGGCGCACGGTTTGCCCGTACAGGTCGGCGATCAGTACCACGTAGCCTTGGCTGGCCACGCTCTTGGCGATTTCCTCGGCACCCGCACTCACCCCCATCCAGTTCGGCGCCATCAGCAGGCCCGGCAGCGGGCCCTTGTGGCTGGCATCGAACGCCAGGCGGCTTTCATAAGACTGGCCATCAATCTGATAGACCACGGAACGTACAGTGACTTGGCTCATCATTTACTCCAGTTGAGGTGCGTTAGAACGAAAAAACCCGCCGAAGCGGGTTTTTCTACAACGGTGTTAAACCGACAGTTCAACCAACAGCTTGTTCAGGCGGCGCACATACGCGGCCGGATCTTTAAGGCTGTCACCGGCAGCCAGGGCTGCCTGGTCGAAGAGGATGTGCGACAGGTCGCCAAAACGCTCTTCACTCTGCTCGCCATCGAGTTTCTCGATCAGCGGGTGAGCCGGGTTGAATTCGAAGATCGGCTTGGAATCCGGCACTTTCTGCCCGCTGGCTTCGAGGATCTGACGCATCTGCATGCCCAGGTCCTGCTCACCGATGGCCAGAATCGCCGGAGAGTCGGTCAGACGGTGGGAAACCCGCACTTCGCTGACGGCATCGCCCAAGGCAGTCTTGATCCGCTCAACCAGGCCTTCTTTGGCCTTGGCGACTTCTTCGGCTTCCTTCTTCTCTTCTTCGGAGTCCAGGTTACCCAGGTCCAGGTCACCACGGGCCACGTCGACGAAGGTCTTGCCGTCGAACTCGCTGAGGTAGCTCATCAGCCACTCGTCGATACGGTCGGTCAACAGCAGCACTTCGATGCCTTTCTTGCGGAAGACTTCCAGGTGCGGGCTGTTCTTGACCTGGGCGTAGGTTTCGCCGGTCAGGTAGTAGATCTTGTCCTGACCTTCCTTGGCGCGTGCCAGGTACTCGGCCAACGACACGATCTGCTCGCCGTCGTCACCCTGAGTCGAGGCAAAACGCAGCAGGCCGGCGATTTTTTCCTTGTTGGCGAAATCTTCTGCCGGGCCTTCTTTCATGACCTGGCCGAAGTTTTTCCAGAAGCCCTTGTATTGCTCAGGCTCGTTCTTCGCCAGTTTTTCCAGCATGTCGAGCACGCGCTTCGTTAGCGCCGACTTCATGGAGTCGATGATCGGGTCTTTCTGCAGGATTTCCCGCGACACGTTCAGCGACAGGTCGTTGGAGTCGACCACACCTTTGATGAAGCGCAGGTACAGCGGCAGGAACGATTCCGCCTGGTCCATCACGAACACGCGCTGCACGTACAGTTTCAGGCCTTTTGGCGCCTCACGCTGGTACAGATCGAATGGGGCACGGGCCGGTACATAAAGCAGCGAGCTGTATTCCAGCTTGCCTTCGACCTTGTTGTGGCTCCAGCTCAGCGGGTTCTCGTAGTCGTGAGCGATGTGCTTATAGAACTCCTGATACTCCTCGTCTTTGACTTCGGTACGAGGGCGGGTCCACAAGGCGCTGGCACGGTTGACCACTTCCCATTCCTGGGCAGGTTTCTCTTCGCCCTCGACAGCCGCTTGTTCTTTCGGCAGTTCGATCGGCAAAGCGATGTGGTCGGAGTATTTCTTGATGATATTGCGCAGTCGGTAGCCGTCGGCGAATTCATCTTCAGCGGCTTTGAGGTGCAGCACGATACGCGTGCCACGGTCAGCCTTGTCGATAGTGGCGATTTCGAACTCGCCCTCACCTTTGGAGGCCCAGTGCACGCCTTCGCTGGCGTCAAGGCCAGCACGGCGGCTGAATACTTCAACCTTGTCGGCAACGATGAAGGCCGAGTAGAAGCCCACGCCGAACTGACCGATCAGGTGCGAATCTTTCTTCTGGTCGCCCGACAGATTCTTCATGAAGTCTGCGGTGCCGGACTTGGCGATGGTACCCAGATGGGTAATCGCGTCTTCACGGCTCATGCCGATGCCGTTGTCTTCGAGGGTGACGGTCTTGGCGTCCTTGTCAAAGCTCACACGGATTTTCAGTTCGGCGCCACCTTCCAGCAACTCAGGCTTGGAGAGGGCTTCGAAACGTAATTTGTCGACAGCGTCAGAGGCGTTCGAGATCAATTCGCGAAGGAAGATTTCCTTGTTGGAATACAGCGAATGGATCATGAGGTGCAGCAGTTGCTTCACCTCGGTCTGGAAGCCCAGGGTTTCCTTTTGAGTTTCCACACTCATGGTCATCAAACTCCAATTGGATGGCAGTGGCCGCGCCCGAAAGGGTTGGCGGCGGGTTGTCATCAAAGTTGGGGGCTAAGACCAGGATTTCAAGGGCGCACCAATTCCTCAATTTTGAAATGTGCGCGAGCGGTGGCAATCGGCTCAGCGGCGGTGCTTTGCCAGGCGGTGATCGCCACATTCGCCACCCGGCGGCCTTGGCGCCACACCTGGCATTTGGCGTAAGTGTCGCGAAACTGCCCGGCACGCAAGTAATCCAGGGAAAAATCGATGATTTTCGGCAAACCTGGCACACCGGTAAATACCAGCAAATGTAACGCTGCCGACAGCTCCATAAAGCCTGCGATCACACCGCCGTGCAGCGCTGGCAATATCGGGTTACCAATATTGTCCTTGTTGGCCGGCAGGCGAAACAGCAGCTCATCCCCCAACCTTGAGCATTCGATGCCGATCAGCTTGGCGTAGGGCACCAGGTTGAGCAACGCCTCATAGTCGCCGCGCTCATGGGCCTGTTCGAGGCGGGTCTTGAATCGATGCGTCATGCCTGGTCTCCCTTGATCGAATTGCCGAGTCCTTGCGTGCCTTTGAGGCGCTTGCCCATGCGCATGAAGGTGCCCACCACATGGGCGATGGGTTGCTGAGGATCATCCTGGTAGGCAAAGCCACGGGTAAAGATCACGTCGGTGGTCACCCGGTAGCATTGTGCAAAGCCATACACCGGCTTGTGCGGCTCGGCGGGATGCATGTAGTCGACGCGCAAATCCAGGGTCGGGCACACCTCGAACTCCGGCAGTACGCACAGCGTGGCCATGCCGCAGGCGGTGTCCATCAGTGAGGTCAGCGCGCCGCCGTGAATCACGCCGGTCTGAGGGTCACCGACGATATGCGGGCCGTAAGGCAGGGCCAGCGTCATGCCCTCCTCGCTGGCGGCATGCACGATAATGCCCAGCACCTGGCAATGGCGCAGGGCCAAAACAAAGCGTGTGGCACGCTCTAACAAGGGATTTTCGGTCATGTGTGCAGACTCTTATTAGTGTGGGTTTGCGCAGTAGCCGGGACAGGACTAAAAGTTCCTTGGCAGCGGTGTTTTATATATCTTTGAAACAAAAGGAACTAATGCTGGCCGTCCAAGCTCGAAAGGCCAGTAGATATCTTCAATAAGGAGAAACACCCCATGCGCAAGACTTTAGCTATTTCCATGATGTTGGCCGCTGCCCTCGGTCTCGCTGCCTGCGATAAGAAATCCGAAGACAAAGCCCAAGATGCCGCCGCGCATTCTGAGCAAGCTCAGAAGGACATGGCGAAAGCACAGGATAAAGTGAACGACGCTGCGAAAGAAAACGCCGATGCTGCCAAAGCTCAGGCTGAATCGAACGAAGCCGCCGCGAAAGAAGCTGCACCTGCCGCACCTGCAGAACCTGCCAAGAACTAATAGCCTGGCATTTGCTGCAAAAAGAAAGCCCGCTTACATAGCGGGCTTTACTTTGCCTGCGATTTATAGAATTTGATTAACCCTGGGTGCCACTCATCAAGACACGGTTTCTTTAGCCGGCTCGGCTACCGGCATATCGGTCGGCGTATAAACCATCACCTGCAGTACGTCGGAATGAAACTCGCGGCGATACAGCACCAGTACCACACCGCTGCTCATCAACATGAACAACCAGGGGCTGACAAACCAGGCCAGCATGGTCATGCCGAAGTAATACGAGCGCAGGCCAAAGTTGAACTGGTTGGCCGCCATCGAAATCACCCGCGCCGCCCGCAGGGCAAATGCCTTGCGCTCCTGCTCCGACACCTGCCGCTCACCGATCATCGGCGCCGAGCCCACCAGCACGGCGGCAAAGTTGTATTGACGCATGCACCAGCTGAAGGTGAAGAACGCGTAGACGAACACCAGCGCCAGGCACAGCAGCTTGATTTCCGACATGCCCTGTGACGCCTGCTGCACCATGGGGATGTCCGCCAGCAACGATACCGCACGCTCGGACGCGCCCAGCACGGTGAGAATACCGGCGAGAATAATCAACGTGCTGGAGGCGAAGAACGAGGCATTGCGCTCCAGGTTGCCGATCACACTGGCGTCGGCAATCCGGTTATCGCGCAGCAGCATACGGCGCATCCAGTCTTCGCGATACAGGTGCAGCACGCTGGCCAGGCAGGCGGTGTCTCGGGCTTTCCAACTGGCATAGCGGGTGTAGCCACCCCAGCACAGGGCAAACCAGAAGGCGGCCAGCAGGTGGATTTGATTGGTTTCGATGAACGACATGCGGGGCCTTGTATACGATGGATGAAGACGAACACGGTTAAAAATGTGCGAGCTGGCTTGCCTGCGATGGCGGTGGATCAGGCGACACAGCAGTGACTGAACCGACGCCATCGCAGGCAAGCCAGCTCCCACATTGACCGAACTCCAACTTTAGAGCGTTGTGGTCTTGCAGGCATAAAAAATGCCCCGTATCGATTGATACGGGGCATTTCAGTACAGCGTGAAACCGCGGCTTAGGCGATGGCTTCGCTACGCTTGCCGAGCATACGGTCAACCACTACCGCCACGCCGAGCGTCATCACCGACGGCACCAGCCATGCCAGGCCTTGCTCACTCAGCGGCAGGTGCGCCAACTGTGCAGGCATCCAATCGGCCAAGCCAGCGCCTTTAAGCGCGTCGATGCAACCAAAGATGAACGACACCAGCATCACCGGGCCAACAATACGGCCCTGCTCCTGCCAGAAGTCTTTGCAGAAGCTCAGGGCCACCAGCACGATGCACGGCGGGTAGATCGCGGTGAGCACCGGGATCGAGAAGGCAATCAGCTTGGTCAGGCCCAGGTTGGACACGAACAGCGAGAACAGCGCCAGGATCACCACCAGCGTCTTGTAAGACAATGGCAGCACTTTGCTGAAGTACTCGGCGCAAGCACAGGTCAGGCCCACGGCAGTGACCAGGCACGCCAGGGAGATCAGCACAGCGAGGAAGCCACTGCCCAGGGAGCCGAAGGTGTGTTGCACGTAGGCGTGCAACACTGCCGCGCCATTGCTGGCACCGGCCGCCACCGCGTGGCTGCCCGAACCCAGGCGGAACAGGCTGATATACACCAGCGCCAGGCCCACGCCGGCTATCAGCCCGGCGATGATCGCATAGCGAGTGATCAGCTTTGGCGACTCAACACCACGGGAACGAATCGCGTTGACGATGACGATACCGAACACCAGCGCGCCGAGGGTATCCATGGTCAAGTAGCCATTGATAAAGCCCTGGGAGAACGGTGCAGCGACGTATTCCGGGGTGGCAACACCGACATCACCGGCCGGCAAGGCAAACGCAGCGATGCCCAGCACGGCCAGGGCGATGATCTTCAACGGTGCGAGAAAACGCCCTACCGTGTCCAGCAGACGCCCTGGGTACAGGGAAATGAAGAACACCAGCAGGAAGTACACCGAGCTGTAGAGGAACAGCGCCAGCGGGCTTTCGCCGGTCAGCGGCGCCAGGCCCACTTCAAACGAAACAGTCGCGGTGCGCGGGGTGGCGAACAGCGGACCTACCGCCAGGTACGCCGCCGCCGCCAGCAGGCCACCGGCGATCTTGCCGATCGGGCTGCTCAATGCGTCCATGCCGCCGCCGACCTTGGCCAGCGCGATCACGGTAACCACCGGCAAGCCAACTGCGGTGATCAGGAAGCCCAGCGCTGCCATCCAGACGTGAGGCCCGGACTGCAAACCAACGATAGGCGGGAAGATGATGTTGCCGGCGCCCACGAACAGGGCAAAAGTCATAAAGCCTAACGCCAGGATGTCCTGGCTTTTCAACACTTTCATTTCAGGAAATACCACACTACTGAATCGGAATTTAGAGAGGGATTCCCTGTGGATGAGGGAACTGCTGCCGGCCCTGATGGGGACCGACCGGTCTAGCGCGCGGCTTCCTTTTGGGAGGCGGACGCATAAAGAGGCGGCTAGAGTACAGAAATAAGCCGACAAACGCACTGTTGCGGGGCGGACTGTCCGATAAGCGACATCCAAATGTCGCGTTTTCATACTTAATTTGGCAGTGCCGTCCCTGTGGGAGCTGGCTTGCCTGCGATAGCGATCTGTCTGTGCCAAATGTGTTGGCTGACACACTGCTATCTCAGGCAAGCCAGCTCCCACATTTGACCGAGTAAATCTGCCAAAAAATGGGCAAATCCAGAATGCACAAAGGCCACCCGAAGGTGGCCTTTGTGTGGTGAAGCGTCAGCTAAGCGCGAGGCTTACTTGACAGCCCAACCGGTCAGTTCGGACAAAGCCTTGCCGATATCTGCCAGCGAACGCACGGTTTTAACGCCTGCGTCTTCCAGGGCAGCAAACTTCTCGTCTGCTGTGCCCTTGCCGCCAGAGATGATTGCGCCAGCATGGCCCATGCGCTTGCCTGCAGGGGCAGTCACACCAGCGATGTAGGAAACAACCGGCTTGGTCACGTTGGCCTTGATGTAGGCAGCCGCTTCTTCTTCAGCCGAACCGCCGATCTCACCGATCATTACGATCGCCTCGGTCTTCGGGTCTTCCTGGAACAGCTTCAGGATGTCGATGAAGTTCGAACCTGGGATCGGGTCACCGCCGATGCCGACACAAGTCGACTGACCGAAACCGGCGTCAGTAGTCTGCTTGACAGCTTCGTAGGTCAGGGTGCCGGAACGCGAAACGATACCGACTTTGCCTGGCAAGTGAATGTGACCTGGCATGATGCCGATCTTGCATTCGCCTGGGGTGATCACGCCTGGGCAGTTAGGGCCGATCAGGACTACGCCCAGCTCGTCGCACTTAACTTTAGCGTCCAGCATGTCCAGGGTAGGAATGCCTTCGGTGATGCAAACGATCAGCTTGATGCCGCCGAATGCCGCTTCCAGGATCGAGTCTTTGCAGAAAGGAGCTGGAACGTAGATCACACTGGCGGTGGCGCCAGTGGCAGCTACAGCGTCTTTCACGGTGTTGAACACTGGCAGGCCCAGGTGCTCGGTACCGCCTTTGCCCGGAGTTACGCCGCCAACCATCTTGGTGCCGTATTCGATGGCTTGCTGGGTGTGGAAACTACCTTGCGAACCGGTAATACCCTGGCAGATAACTTTGGTGTCTTTATTGATCAGGACGCTCATTATTTGCCCTCCGCAGCTTTGACAACTTGTTGAGCAGCGTCGGTCAGGCTGGTAGCCGCGATGATGTTCAAACCGCTTTCTGCCAGTACTTTAGCGCCCAGTTCAGCGTTGTTACCTTCAAGGCGAACAACCACCGGGATTTTAACGCCAACTTCTTTCACTGCACCGATGATGCCTTCGGCAATCATGTCGCAACGAACGATGCCGCCGAAGATGTTGACCAATACTGCGGCGACGTTGGAGTCGGACAGGATGATCTTGAACGCTTCGGTAACGCGTTCTTTGGTAGCACCGCCGCCCACGTCGAGGAAGTTGGCTGGTTTGCCGCCATGCAGGTTGACGATGTCCATGGTACCCATGGCCAGGCCAGCACCGTTGACCATGCAACCGATGTTACCTTCCAGGGCTACGTAGTTCAGTTCGAACTTGGCAGCGTGCGCTTCGCGCGGATCGTCTTGCGACGGATCGTGGAAAGTCTTCAGCTTAGGCTGACGGTACATGGCGTTGGCGTCGATGTTGATCTTGGCGTCGAGGCAGTGCAGATCGCCGTCAGCCTTGATCACCAGTGGGTTCACTTCCAGCAGGGCCAGATCGTGATCCTGGAACAGTTTGGCCAGACCTACGAAGATCTTGGCGAACTGGGCAACTTGCTTGCCTTCCAGGCCCAGCTGGAAAGCCAGCTCGCGACCCTGGAATGGCTGAGCGCCAACCAGTGGATCGATAGTGGCTTTCAGAATTTTTTCTGGGGTTTCTTCGGCGATCTTCTCAATGTCCACGCCACCTTCGGTGGAAGCCATGAACACGATGCGACGGCTCGAACGGTCAACGACAGCGCCCAGGTACAGCTCTTTAGCGATATCAGTGCACGATTCAACCAGGATCTTGGTGACTGGTTGGCCATTGGCATCAGTCTGGTAAGTCACCAGACGCTTACCCAGCCACTGCTGTGCGAAGGCCTTGGCGTCTTCTTTGCTGCGAACCAGCTTGACGCCGCCCGCTTTACCGCGACCACCGGCGTGGACCTGGGCTTTGACAACCCATTCGGTACCACCGATTTTGTCGCAAGCTTCTGCTGCTGCTTCCGGGGTGTCTACTGCGTAACCCTTGGATACTGGCAGGCCGTATTCAGCGAACAGCTGCTTACCCTGATACTCGTGAAGATTCATGCTTTTTACCGTCTTCGTTAGGTACTGCGCATTCGGCGCTGCGCTCATTATGAGTGCCGCACCACCTGTGACTGCTGCTTGCACAATTTGCGAGGCTTAAGACCCGTAAAACTGTGCAAGGCTGCGTCCAGCGGATATTCCGCGGTGAGTCTTGCGCGCAAGGCTCACGACGGGCAACTCCGCCGTGGTTTCTTATTATCTCGCTTAGCGCTTCTTGCGGTTGGCGATGTGGATGGCGCCGCCATTCACTGCCAACGCTGCTTCGTGCAACGCTTCGGACAGGGTCGGATGGGAGAAGACCATCATGCCCAGGTCTTCGGCACTGGTGCCGAATTCCATACCGATCGCGCCCTGCTGAACCAGTTCTGCAGCGCTCGGGCCAATCACGTGGACGCCCAATACGCGGTCAGTCTTGGCATCAGCGATGACTTTGACAAAACCACCGGTGTCGTTAGCTGCCATGGCACGGCCAGAAGCGGCAAACGGGAAGGTGCCGACGTTAACTTCAACGCCTTCAGCTTTCAACTGCTGTTCGTTCTTGCCGACCCATGCAATTTCCGGGTGGGTGTAGATAACCGATGGGATCAGGTCGTAGTTCATCTGGGTTTTATGACCCTTGATGCGCTCGACAACCATGATGCCTTCTTCGGAAGCCTTGTGCGCCAGCATCATGCCGCGAACCACGTCGCCGATGGCATACACGCCTGGCACGGTAGTAGCGCAATGATCGTCAACGTGGATGAAACCACGCTCGTCGATGTTCACGCCGCTGTCGGAAGCCAGCAGGTCGGTGGTCACTGGACGGCGACCCACGGCTACGATCAGCTTGTCGAAGGTGATGGTCTGCTCGCCTTCTTTATCGGTGTAGGTCACAACGACTTCTTCGCCGTTGACCTTGGAACCGGTAACACGGGCGCCCAGCTTGATATCCAGACCTTGCTTGGTCAGGGTTTTCAGCGCTTCTTTGGACACTGCAGTGTCGGCAGCCAGCAGGAACGTGTCCAGGGCTTCCAGCACAGTCACTTCAGAACCCAGGCGCGACCATACCGAACCCAGTTCCAGGCCGATTACGCCAGCGCCGATCACGCCCAGACGCTTGGGAACCGCTTGGAATTCCAGGGCGCCGGTCGAATCAACGATCACGTTCTGGTCAACAGGAGCAGGCGGAATGTCGATTGGACGCGAACCTGGTGCCAGGATCACGTTTTCGGCTTCGATGACTTCAACCGAGCCGTCCGGCTTGGTGATTTCAACTTTCTTGCCAGCCAGCAGCTTGCCGTGGCCTTGCAGGGAAGTGACGCCGTTGGCCTTGAACAAGGTGGCAACGCCGGAAGTCAGGCCTTTAACGATGTTGGCTTTACGGCCGACCATTGCTGGCACGTCCATGGTCACGCCAGCATGGTTGATGCCGTGGATCGCGAAACCGTCTTGGGCTTCGTGGAATTTCCAGGAGCTGTCCAGCAGCGCCTTGGAAGGAATGCAACCAACGTTCAGGCAAGTACCGCCCAGCGCCAGTTTGCCTTCCTTGTCGGTGTATTTTTCGATGCAAGCAGTCGAGAGGCCCAGTTGTGCGGCCTTGATCGCGGCAACGTAGCCGCCAGGACCGGCACCAATCACTACAACGTCAAATTTCTGTGTCATGAAAATAGATCCTCTATTCAGCGACAAGCTTCAAGCGACAAGCTGCAAGCCAAGCTGCTTTTTCCTACAGCTTGTAGCTCGCAACTTGCAGCTGCGTCTTTAGATGTCCAGCAGCAGACGAGCCGGGTCTTCCAGCAGGTTCTTGATGGTTACCAGGAAAGTCACGGCTTCTTTACCATCGATCAGGCGGTGATCGTACGACAGCGCCAGGTACATCATCGGGCGGATCACGACTTGGCCGTTGATGGCCATCGGACGCTGGATGATGTTGTGCATGCCCAGGATCGCAGCTTGCGGCGGGTTGACGATCGGGGTCGACATCATCGAACCGAAGGTACCACCGTTAGTGATGGTGAAGGTACCGCCGGTCATCTCGTCGATGGTCAGCTTGCCGTCACGGGCTTTCTTGCCGAAGCCGGCGATGCCGCCTTCGATTTCAGCCAGGCTCATCAGCTCGGCGTTACGCAGAACCGGTACTACCAGGCCACGGTCGCTGGACACGGCAACGCCGACGTCTGCATAGCCGTGGTAAACGATGTCGCTGCCGTCGATGGAAGCGTTGACTGCCGGGAAGCGTTTCAGCGCTTCGGTGGCCGCTTTCACGAAGAACGACATGAAGCCCAGGCGCACGCCATTGTGGGACTTCTCGAACAGATCCTTGTACTTCGAACGCAGGGCCATGACTTCGGTCATGTCGACTTCGTTGAAGGTGGTCAGCATCGCCATGTTCGACTGTGCTTCAACCAGACGCTTGGCCACGGTGGCACGCACGCGGGTCATCGGTACGCGCTTCTCGGTGCGGTCGCCAGCAGCGAACACAGGCGCAGCGGCAGCAGGTGCTGCAGCCTTGGCCGGTGCAGCAGCCGGAGCGTTTTTCTTGGCTTCGACAGCAGCAACCACGTCTTCCTTGGTTACGCGGCCGTCTTTGCCGGTGCCCTTGAGGGACGCCAGGTTGATGCCGTTTTCTTCAGCCAGCTGACGCGCAGCCGGTGCAGCGATCGGGTCTTCACCACCTGCAGCCGGAGCGGCAGCGGCAGCTGGAGCAGCAGCGGCGGCCGGAGCAGCAGCGGCGGCCGGAGCAGGAGCAGCAGCGCCGCCCGCTTCGATCGAGCCCAGGATCTGGTTCGACAGGACGGTAGCGCCCTCTTCAGCCACGATCGCGCCCAGCACGCCGTCAGCTTCGGCCAACACTTCCAGAACGACTTTGTCGGTCTCGATGTCGACGATCAGGTCGTCACGCTTTACAGCGTCGCCTGGTTTCTTGTGCCAGGTGGCAACGGTGCCATCGGCAACCGATTCCGGGAATGACGGGGCTTTGATTTCGATAGCCATTATCTGTGGGTCCTTAAAATTCGGTTTCAGTCAGCGCGAAGGCGTTAAACAGTGAAAGCATCTTGCAGCAGTTTTTCCTGCTGCTCGGCGTGCATCGACGCATAACCACACGCAGGTGCAGCAGAAGCATCACGACCGGCGTACTCCAGGCCCAGGCCTGTTTTGTGGTTACCGATACTGCGACGCAAATGATGCTGGCTGCTGTACCACGCGCCCTGGTTCATCGGTTCTTCCTGGCACCACACCGCGTGGGTGAGGTTGGTGTAAGGCGCGATGGCCTCCATCAGGTCGTCTTCCGGGAACGGGTAAAGCTGCTCGATACGCACGATGGCGATGTCTTCGCGGCCTTCGGCACGGCGTTTTTCCAGCAAGTCGTAGTAAACCTTGCCGCTGCACAGGACCAGGCGAGTGACCTTGGCAGCGTCCAGGGTGTCGATTTCTGGAATCACGGTCTGGAACGAACCGTCGGCCAGATCTTCCAGGGTCGAGATGGCCAATTTGTGACGCAACAGCGATTTCGGGGTCAGCACTACCAGCGGCTTGCGCAGCGGGCGGATCACCTGACGACGCAGCAAGTGGTAGATCTGGGCCGGGGTAGTCGGCACGCACACCTGGATGTTGTGCTCGGCGCACAGCTGCAGGTAACGCTCCAGACGGGCCGAGGAGTGCTCCGGACCCTGACCTTCATAACCGTGTGGCAGCAACATGGTCAGACCGCACAGACGGCCCCACTTGTGCTCACCGCTGGTGATGAACTGGTCGATAACCACCTGGGCACCGTTGGCGAAGTCGCCGAACTGGGCTTCCCAGATCACCAGCGCATTTGGCGTGGTGGTGGAGTAGCCGTATTCGAACGCCAGTACGGCCTCTTCGGACAGGAACGAGTCGTACAGGTCGAAACGTGGCTGGCCTTCGTACAGGTGTTGCAGCGGTACGTAGGTGGTCGCGTCTTTCTGGTTGTGCAGTACCGCGTGACGGTGCGAGAACGTACCACGGCCGATGTCCTGGCCGGTCATGCGGATCGGGTGACCTTCGAACGCCAGGGTCGCGTACGCCATGGTTTCGGCGTAACCCCAGTTGATCGGCAGGCCGCCGGCTTGCATCTTCTGACGGTCTTCGTAGATCTTCGCAACCTGGCGCTGCACCACGAAGCCATCTGGAATTTCCAGCAGCTTGGCGGACAGTTCCTGCAGGGTCTTGAGGTCGAACGAGGTGTCGTGACGCGCCGTCCAGGCGTGGCCCAGGTACGGGCGCCAGTCCACGAACAGCTCTTTGTTCGGTTCTTTAACCAGGCTTTTCACTACATGCAGGCCGTTGTCCAGCGCGTTGCGGTATTCGTCGACTTTCGCCTGAACACGCGCATCGTCAACCACGCCGGCCGTAATCAGGCTGTCGGCGTACAGTTCACGGGTGGTGCGCTGCTTGGTGATCTGCTGGTACATCAACGGCTGGGTGCCGCTCGGCTCATCCGCTTCGTTGTGACCGCGACGGCGGTAGCAAACCAGGTCGATGACCACGTCACGCTTGAACTGCATGCGGTAGTCGATGGCGAGCTGGGTCACGAACAACACGGCTTCCGGATCATCACCATTCACATGGAGGATCGGCGCCTGGATCATCTTGGCAACGTCGGTCGCGTACTCGGTAGAGCGCGCGTCCAGCGGGTTGCTGATGGTGAAACCGACTTGGTTGTTGATGACGATGTGAACCGTACCGCCGGTCTTGAAGCCGCGAGTCTGCGACATCTGGAACGTTTCCAGGACCACGCCTTGACCGGCGAACGCCGCGTCACCGTGGATGGAAATCGGCAGGACCTTCTCACCGGTGGAATCGTTACGACGATCCTGGCGAGCACGCACCGAACCCTCGACCACCGGAGAAACGATTTCCAGGTGGGACGGGTTGAAGGCCATGGCCAGGTGAACTTCACCGCCGGTAGTCATTACGTTGGACGAGAAGCCCTGGTGATACTTGACGTCACCGGAACCCAGCTCGACCTTCTTCTTGCCTTCGAACTCATCGAACAGTTCACGCGGGTTCTTGCCGAAGGTGTTGACCAACACGTTCAGGCGACCACGGTGAGCCATGCCGATCACGATTTCCTTGGTGCCGTAGGAACCGGAACGCTGGATCAGCTCGTCGAGCATTGGAATCAGGCTTTCGCCGCCTTCCAGGCCGAAACGCTTGGTGCCCGGGTATTTGGTACCCAGGTATTTCTCGAGGCCTTCGGCCGCGGTCACGCGCTCCAGCAAGTGGCTGCGCACGTCGGCGGACAAAACCGGACGGCCACGCACACCTTCCAGGCGATGCTGGAACCAGTGGCGCTGCTCGGAATCGGTGATGTGCGTAAACTCAGCGCCGATGGTGCGGCAATATGTCTGCTGCAACGCTTCGTGAATTTCGCGTAGGCTCGCTTCCTCTTTGCCGATGAACAGGTCGCCGGCACGGAAGGTCGTATCAAGATCGGCATTGGTCAAGCCGTAATGATTGATCGACAGGTCAGCAGGTGCAGGACGCTTCCAGAGCCCCAGCGGGTCAAGCTGGGCCGCCTGGTGGCCACGCATCCGGTAAGCCTGGATCAGTCGCAATACTTCAACTTGCTTCTTCTCATGCTCGCTGCTCACGCTACCGGCGGAAACCGGTTGGGCGCGGCGCTGGTTCTTTGCCAGCAGCACAAATTGATCGCGAATTGTTGCGTGCGATACATCGGTGGCAGCGTTGCCGTCTGAAGACAACGTCTGAAATTTGGTGCGCCATTCTTCTGGCACAGCGTTAGGGTCGTGCAGGTAGAGCTCATAAAGCTCTTCCACATAGGCAGCGTTACCACCTGAAAGATAGCCGCTGTTCCACATGCGCTGCATCACGCTTTCTTGCATGCTTGGTCACCCTCGATTTGGGGACACCACCGGCGAAAACACCGAGTTTGCTTGCAAAAGGCCAAGTGCAGCGACCAAAACAAGCCACTTAGGATCACGCTGATAGTTCGGGTACCAACCCGAATGCCCCTGCTTGTCTCATTTCTTCAAAATAAGAGCTGCGGCTTTGTAAGTCGCTGCTCAAGTTAAAACTACGGCGCCGGTTGAAGCCTGCGCCGTAGCATTTACGGGCACAACGGTCCTGCTTTGCTACAACGTCGCTTACACGCCGCTTTGCAGCAGCATGTTACGGATGTGACCAATGGCCTTAGTCGGGTTCAGGCCTTTGGGACATACGTTGACGCAGTTCATGATCCCGCGGCAGCGGAATACGCTGAACGGGTCATCCAGTGAAGCCAGACGCTCGGACGTCTTGGTGTCACGGCTGTCTGCCAGGAAGCGGTACGCTTGCAGCAGGGCAGCTGGACCCAGGAACTTGTCCGGGTTCCACCAGAAGGACGGGCACGAGGTCGAGCAGCAAGCGCACAGGATGCACTCGTACAGACCGTCGAGCTTTTCACGCTCTTCAGGGGACTGCAGACGTTCGATGGCCGGAGCCGGCGTGTCGTTCTGCAGGAACGGCTTAACTTTCTCGTATTGCTTGTAGAAGATGCTCATATCGACCACCAGGTCACGGATAACCGGCAAACCTGGCAGAGGACGAACGATCAGCTTGTTACCTTTAACAACAGCCGACAGCGGCGTGATGCACGCCAGGCCGTTTTTGCCGTTGATGTTCATGCCGTCGGAGCCACAAACGCCCTCACGGCAAGAGCGACGATAGGAGAAACCTTCGTCCTGCTCTTTGATCAGTGCCAGTACATCCAGCACCATCAGGTCTTTACCACCGGTATCGACCTGAAATTCCTGCATGAACGGCGCGGCGTCCTGATCAGGGTTGTAGCGGTAAACACTGACTTTCAACATGGCAGCCACCCTTAGTAAGTCCGAATCTTCGGTTCAAACGTCGGCACCGTCTTCGGCGAGAAGTTCACGGCACGCTTGGTCACGCGCTTGTCACCCGGGAAGTACAGGGTGTGGCACAACCAGTTTTCGTCGTCGCGATCTTCAAAGTCTTCACGGGCGTGGGCACCACGGGATTCTTTACGAACCTCGGCGGCGATCGCAGTGGCTTCGGCCACTTCCAGCAGGTTTTGCAGCTCAAGGGCTTCGATACGAGCCGTGTTGAACGCCTGGCTCTTATCGTTGATCTTGACGTTGGCGATGCGCGTGCGCAGGTCGGCCAGCTGGGCAATACCCTTCTGCATGTATTCGCCGGTACGGAATACACCGAAGTAGTTCTGCATGCAGCTTTGCAGCTCGCGACGCAGGGTAGCCACGTCTTCGCCATCGGTACGCTCGTTCAGAGCGTTCAGGCGCGCCAGGGCGGCCTCGATGTTGGCGTCGGTGGCGTCATCGTATTCGATGCCGTCGGTCAGGGCTTTTTCCAGGTGCAGGCCGGCAGCACGACCGAATACCACCAGGTCGAGCAGCGAGTTGCCGCCCAGACGGTTGGCACCGTGTACCGATACGCAAGCCACTTCGCCTACGGCGAACAGACCGTGGATGATCTCGTCCACGCCTTCGGCGTTCTGGGTGATCGCCTGGCCATGAATGTTGGTCGGCACGCCGCCCATCATATAGTGGCAAGTCGGAACAACCGGAACCGGAGCAACTACCGGGTCAACGTGCGCAAAAGTCTTGGACAATTCGCAGATACCTGGCAGGCGGCTGTGCAGGACTTCTTCACCGAGGTGATCGAGTTTCAGCAGTACGTGGTCGCCGTTCGGACCACAGCCGTTACCGGCGATGATTTCCTTAACCATCGAACGGGCCACAACGTCACGACCCGCAAGGTCTTTGGCGTTCGGAGCATAACGCTCCATGAAACGCTCGCCGTGCTTGTTGATCAGGTAACCACCTTCACCACGGCAACCTTCTGTAACCAGTACACCGGCGCCGGCGATGCCGGTCGGGTGGAACTGCCACATTTCAATGTCTTGTACCGGCACGCCAGCACGCAGGGCCATGCCGACGCCGTCACCGGTGTTGATCAGGGCATTGGTGGTCGACGCGTAGATACGACCTGCACCGCCGGTTGCCAGCACAGTAGCCTTGGCACGGATGTAGGTGGTTTCACCGGTTTCGATGCAGATGGCGATCACACCGACGAAGGCGCCGTCGGCGTTCTTCACCAGGTCAACGGCGTAGTACTCGTTCAGGAACGTGGTACCGGCTTTCAGGTTGCCCTGATAAAGGGTGTGCAACAGCGCGTGACCGGTACGGTCGGAAGCGGCGCACGTACGGGCAGCCTGCCCGCCTTTACCGTAATCCTTCGACTGGCCGCCGAATGGACGCTGGTAGATACGACCTTGCTCGGTACGCGAGAACGGCAGACCCATGTGGTCCAGCTCGAACACGGCGGCCGGGCCTTCCTGACACATGTACTCGATAGCGTCCTGGTCACCGATGTAGTCGGAACCCTTGACGGTATCGTACATGTGCCAGCGCCAGTCATCGTTCGGGTCGGCGGAGGCGATGGCGCAGGTGATGCCACCCTGGGCCGACACAGTGTGGGAACGGGTCGGGAACACCTTGGTGATCACGGCAGTCTTGTGACCGCCCTGAGCCAGCTGCAGCGCTGCGCGCATGCCGGCACCGCCGCCACCAATAATGATGGCGTCGAAGGAAATAGTTGGAATGTTAGCCATGAATCAGATACCCCAAAGAATCTGCACACCCCAGACGAAGTACGCGAACATCGCAACGCCGCAGACTGCCTGGAAGAGAAAACGTACTGCAGTCGCGGACTTGCCCAGCGCCATCGGCGTCAGGTAGTCGGTCGCGATGGTCCACATGCCGACCCAGGCGTGAGCGCCCAGGGCTACAAGGGCCAGCAGACTGAAGATTCGCATCGCATTGTGGGAAAACAGGCCATGCCATTGCTCATAGCCGATGCCCGGGTTTGCGACGAGGTATCCGATCAGGAAAATGAAATAAGCCGCGAGAACGACCGCAGACACACGCTGTGCCATCCAGTCATAGAGGCCCGAACGCGAAAGGTTCGTAACGCTGGTTACCATATCCAAACTCCTGCCAGAACGATCAGCACCACGGAAATGGCGATGATGATTTTCGAGCCCAGGCGGCCGCCTTCCAGCGTCTCACCGATACCCGCATCCATGATCAAGTGGCGCACACCGGCTACCAGGTGATACAGCAGAGCGGACAGGAGGCCCCATGCTACGAACTTGGCCAGCGGGCTGGTCAAGCATGCCTTCACCTCGGCGTATCCTTCCTCGGAACCCAGGGATTTGCTCAATGCATAAAGCATGATGCCCAAGCCCAGGAACAGGATGATGCCGGAAACACGGTGCAGGAACGACGTAACGCCGGTGATGGGGAGTTTGATGGTCCTTAGGTCTAGGTTTACAGGTCGTTGGCTATTCACGGCTTTTTTTCACACTGAAGAGCCCCTAACAATCAGGGCAAAGTTGTTGGGGAGTGCACTGGTCAGGTAAGCACCACCCAGGGAGTGCGACCCCCAATGAAAGCAAGCCCAAAAGCCCTTGGCGGTCGGTGGCCGAGTATAGACAGTTAGGTTACTAATGACAACGCGCACTCCTCACCCTAATAGCGGATTGCGCTGGCGGTATAAAAGGCGTAAATGGCAGTCAATTTCGACGAAAAAGTATGGTTAAAGCCTTCTGGAGCAAGACTTTAGGCAAATTGACATCTGGATTTATATCAATATAGTGGTGCGGGCCCTGCGTGGGGGGTCTGTCTGATGATTTGAAGCATAAATAGGAGGCCACATGGCTGACAAAAAAGCGCAGTTGATCATCGAGGGCGCAGCCCCCGTCGAGCTGCCCATTTTAACCGGCACCGTTGGTCCCGATGTTATCGACGTACGGGGCCTGACGGCCACGGGCCGTTTCACATTCGACCCAGGCTTCATGTCGACCGCCTCTTGCGAGTCGAAGATCACCTACATCGATGGTGACAATGGTATTTTGCTGCACCGCGGCTACCCGATTGAACAGTTGGCCGAGAAATCGGACTACCTGGAAACCTGCTACCTGCTGCTGCATGAAGAATTGCCAACAGCTGAGCAGAAAGCCCAGTTCGTCAGCACCGTGAAGAACCACACCATGGTTCACGAGCAGTTGAAGACCTTCTTCAACGGCTTCCGTCGCGACGCCCACCCGATGGCCGTCATGTGCGGTGTAGTCGGCGCCCTGTCGGCCTTCTATCACGACTCCCTGGACATCAATAACCCGCAGCATCGCGAAATTTCCGCGATCCGCCTGGTTGCCAAGATGCCAACCCTGGCCGCAATGGTTTACAAGTACTCCATGGGTCAACCCATGATGTACCCGCGCAACGACCTGACGTACGCGGAAAACTTCCTGCACATGATGTTCAACACCCCGTGCGAGATCAAACCGATCAGCCCGGTGCTGGCCAAGGCGATGGACAAGATTTTCATCCTCCACGCCGACCACGAGCAAAACGCCTCCACCTCCACCGTACGTCTGGCGGGTTCTTCGGGTGCCAACCCGTTCGCCTGTATCGCCGCCGGCATTGCCGCATTGTGGGGCCCTGCCCACGGCGGTGCGAACGAAGCCGTGCTGACCATGCTCGATGAAATCGGCGATGTGTCCAACATCGACAAGTTCATCGCCAAGGCCAAGGACAAGGAAGATCCGTTCAAACTGATGGGCTTCGGTCACCGCGTCTACAAGAACCGTGACCCGCGTGCCACCGTGATGAAACAGACCTGCGACGAAGTGTTGAAGGAGCTGGGCATCAAGAACGATCCGCAACTCGAACTGGCCATGCGCCTGGAAGAGATCGCCCTGACCGACCCTTACTTCATCGAACGCTCGCTGTACCCGAACGTCGACTTCTACTCGGGGATCATCCTCAAGGCGATCGGCATTCCAACCAGCATGTTCACCGTGATCTTCGCCTTGGCACGCACTGTCGGCTGGATCTCGCACTGGAAAGAAATGCTCTCCAGCCCGTACAAGATTGGCCGTCCGCGCCAGCTGTACACCGGCTACGAGTCGCGTGATATCACCAAACTGGAAGATCGCAAGTAAGCATCTAACTATTTGGTCTTAAAAACGGCCTCCTTTCACAAGGAGGCCGTTTTTATTTGTGCAGGAATTGAGCGCAAGACCGGAGGCCAGCGCCAACCGGGACGCAGAGCGTCCATGGCTGTATTCCCACGCAGAGCATGGGAACGATCGGCGTAGAGGCACTTTATTGATGCAAGCGTTGAGAAACTGTTTTGTGAAATCCGTTACCAATAAAAGCAAAAAAATGCCCCGATCTCACGACCGGGGCATTTTTTTTGTAGCCGTTACAAATCTTAGTGGTTTACCGCCCCACTCGCCCCCAGGCCAGTCTGCGAACGCACAAACTGCGGGAAGTACAGCGCACGCTCTTTCTCTGCCGCCGCCGACTTGTCGGTGATGGAGAAGAACCAGATGCCGACGAACGCAATGATCATCGAGAACAGCGCTGGGTATTCGTAAGGGAAGATCGCTTTTTCATGGTGCAGGATCGACACCCAGATGGTCGGGCCAAGGATCATCAGGCCGACGGCACTGATCAAGCCCAGCCAGCCGCCAATCATGGCGCCACGGGTGGTGAGGTTTTTCCAGTACATGGAAAGCAGCAGCACCGGGAAGTTACAGCTGGCAGCAATCGAGAACGCCAAGCCGACCATGAACGCGATGTTCTGGCTTTCGAACAGGATACCCAGGCCGATCGCCAACACGCCCAACGCCACGGTGGTGATCTTCGACACGCGAATCTCATCTTTCTCGTTGGCCTTGCCCTTCTTGATCACACTGGCGTACAGGTCATGGGACACCGCCGAAGCACCGGCCAGGGTCAAACCGGCAACCACTGCCAGGATGGTGGCAAACGCCACGGCCGAGATGAAGCCGAGGAAAATGCTGCCACCCACCGCGTTGGCCAGGTGCACCGCCGCCATGTTGTTACCGCCGAGCAAGGCACCTGCAGCATCCTTGAACGCCGGGTTGGTGCTCACCAGCAGGATCGCGCCAAAGCCGATGATAAACGTCAGGATATAGAAGTAGCCGATGAAACCGGTGGCATACAGCACGCTCTTACGCGCTTCCTTGGCGTCACTGACGGTGAAGAAGCGCATCAGGATGTGCGGCAGGCCGGCCGTACCGAACATCAGCGCCAGGCCCAGCGAGAATGCCGAAATCGGATCTTTTACCAAGCCGCCGGGACTCATGATCGCCTCACCTTTAGGGTGAACCTTGATCGCCTCGGAAAACAGCATGTTGAAGTCGAAGTTGACGTGCTTCATCACCATCAACGCCATGAACGAAGCACCGGACAGCAACAGCACCGCCTTGATGATTTGCACCCAAGTGGTTGCCAGCATGCCGCCAAACAGCACATACATGCACATCAGGATACCCACCAGGATCAC
This sequence comes from Pseudomonas sp. WS 5532, assembly GCF_012985445.1. Classification (NCBI taxonomy): domain Bacteria; kingdom Pseudomonadati; phylum Pseudomonadota; class Gammaproteobacteria; order Pseudomonadales; family Pseudomonadaceae; genus Pseudomonas; species Pseudomonas sp. WS 5532. The sequence goes on along the minus strand of NZ_JAAQWK010000016.1, from coordinate 25,770 downwards.
CGCTACGTGGTAGTCCAGACCGAACAGCAGCTGAATCAGCTTGCCCGCCCCTACCATTTGCGCGATCAGGTAGAACGCCACCACCACCAGCGAGCCACAGGCCGACAGACTGCGGATCTGGGTTTGCCCCAGGCGATAGGACGCCACGTCGGCAAAGGTGTACTTGCCCAGGTTACGCAGGCGCTCGGCGATCAGGAACAGAATAATCGGCCAGCCCACCAGGAAGCCGATCGAGTAGATCAGGCCATCGTAGCCGGAGGTGAACACCAGCGCGGAAATCCCCAGGAAGGACGCCGCCGACATGTAGTCGCCGGCAATCGCCAGGCCGTTCTGGAAACCGGTGATCTTGCCGCCGGCCGCATAGTAGTCGGCCGCCGACTTGTTGCGTTTGGACGCCCAGTAGGTGATGCACAACGTCGCGCCGACGAAGACCACGAACATCAGGATCGCTGCAACGTTCAGCGGTTGTTTGTGCACTTCACCGGTCAATGCATCCGCCGCCCAAACGGCGGGCGCAAAGACCGAAGCGCCAAGTACAGCCAATAGACGACGGATCATTGCGCAGCCTCCTTGAGAATCGCATTGTTCAGGTCGTCGAATTCGCCGTTGGCGCGTCGTACATAGATGCCGGTGAGGACAAAGGCCGAGACAATCAGGCCGACCCCGATGGGGATGCCCCAGGTGATGGATGAGCCGGGGCTGAGTTTGGCCCCCAGTATTTGTGGCCCGTAGGCAATCAACAGGATGAAAGCGGAGTAAAGCCCTAGCATGATCGCCGAGAGAATCCAGGCGAACCTTTCCCTTTTTCTGACCAGCTCCTTGAAACGCGGGCTGTTTTGAATCGAGAGGTAAATGCTGTCGTTCATTGTTTTTATCCTCGCAGCACAGCTTTTTATTATTTTGGAACATATCCACTGTATGCGGCTGCGGAACAGGTTCCAGACGACCTTAGTAGTAGAGGGAGTGTAGCGAGGGTTTACGGGCGTGCGAGGCTAATGTGGGAGCGGGCTTGCCCGCGATGGCGGTGTATCAGTCAAAACATCTGTGACTTATACGCTGCCATCGCGGGCAAGCCCGCTCCCACAAGGGTTAGTGCTTTATTTTGCGGTCCACTCGGCGACACGTTCAGGGTGCTTGGCGACCCAATCCTTGGCCGCGGCATCAGGCTTGGCGCCCTCTTGAATTGCCAGCATCACTTCGCCGATTTCGTCCTTGGAGGCCCACTGGAATTTCTTCAGGAAAGCGGCGACTTCCGGCGCTTTCTTCTCCAGGCCCTTGCTGCCGATGCTGTTGACGGTCTCAGCAGCACCATAAATCCCTTTTGGGTCGTCCAGAAAGCGCAGTTTCCACTTGGCGAACATCCAGTGTGGCACCCAGCCGGTCACCGCAATGGATTCCTGCTTGTCTTCGGCACGGGTCAGCTCGGCGATCATCGCAGCGCCCGAACTGGCTTGCAGTTTGTAGTCCAGGCCATAGGCCTTGATGGCTTCGTCGGTCTTGAGCATCACGCCTGAACCGGCGTCGATGCCGACGATCTTGTTCTTGAAGGTGGTGTCGGTCTTGAGGTCTTCGATGGACTTGGCTTTAACGTACTCCGGCACGATCAGGCCAATTTTGGCATCCTTGAAGTTGGGGCCGTAGTCGACCACCTTGTCCTTGTTCTTGGTCCAGTATTCACCGTGAGTCACGGGCAGCCAGGCGGAGAGCATGGCGTCGAGTTTGCCGGTAGCTACGCCCTGCCACATGATCCCGGTGGCGACCGCTTGCAGTTTCACGTCGTAACCGAGTTTTTCCCTGATCACCTCGGCTGCCACATGGGTCGTGGCAACGCTGTCGGACCAACCATCTACATAGCCGATGCTCAGGGTTTTGCTGTCGGCGCTGGCCAGTGTGGAGCCCATCGCAACTACCAGAGTGGCAGCTGCGCCCAAGAGTCGTCGCATCTTCATAATACTTCCCCGAAAGTGCTGCGCTCGGCGGATGCCGAGCGACGTCAACCTGTTGTTATAGGGTGCATCGCGCCCCCTTCACGCGCGTCGATCACGGTGGTGCGCCGCCAGTGGAGTGCTGACACTTCGATCATCAACCTGCCGGGGCCTTGGACCTGCTCTGTCAGCGACCTCGGGTAAGCAAGAAACGACATCACATCGCCAGCAGGACAGTTCTTAGGACTTGGCGTCAATTTCCCGCCCGAACTTTGCATGTCTAAATTATGCAGCCCCACTGGGACGGGCTAAATCCGGGTAAGATGCGCGCCTTTGCTCCCCCAGATAAGCTGACCATGCCCGCGACTGCCCGCTTTCCTGCCCTGCCCTATTTCTGCGCCTTGATCCTCGGCGTGCTTGCCCTCGTCGGCTATTGGTACGGCCTTGGCCGACCGGTGGTGTTGCCGGATGTGGCCAGTGCCAGCCACAAGATGCAATGCGCGTCCTACACGCCGTTCGACAAGGACCAGTCGCCGTTCGACCAGCCGTTCAAACTGCGCCCTGAGCGCATGGACGCCGACCTGGCGCTGCTGGCCACCCGTTTTGAATGCATCCGCACTTATTCCATGACCGGCCTGGAAGCCCTACCGGGCATGGCGCGCAAGCATGGTTTGAAGGTGATGGCCGGCGCTTGGGTCAGCAGTGACCCGGTGGCCACCGAAAAAGAAATCAAAGAACTGATTGCTGCTGCCAATGCCAACCCCGATGTGGTCACTTCGGTGATCGTCGGTAACGAGGCCCTGCTGCGCAAGGAAGTCACCGCCAAGCAGTTGGTGACGCTGATCCATCAGGTCAAAAGCCAGATCAAGCAGCCGGTCACTTATGCCGATGTGTGGGAGTTCTGGCTGCAACACCCGGAAATCGCCCCGGCGGTGGATTTCCTGACCATTCACCTGCTGCCCTACTGGGAAGATGACCCGTCGGGCATCGACCAGGCCCTCAAGCATGTTGGGGATGTGCGCCAGACCTTTGGCAACAAATTCGCCCCTAAAGATGTGCTGATCGGCGAGACCGGCTGGCCCAGCGAAGGCCGCCAGCGCGAAACCGCGGTGCCGAGCCGGGTCAACGAGGCCAAGTTCATGCGTGGTTTTGTGGCCATGGCCGAGGCCAATGGCTGGCGCTACAACCTGATCGAAGCGTTTGACCAGCCGTGGAAACGCGCCAGCGAAGGTGCAGTCGGTGGTTACTGGGGCTTGTTTGACGCCGACCGCCAGGACAAGGGCATCCTTGCCGGGCCGGTGAGTAACGTGCCGTATTGGCCGCTGTGGCTGGGCATCGGCGGCCTGATTCTGCTGGGCACTCTGGCACTGGGCGGTCGGGTGCGCAGCGCGCGTGCCGCATTCATGCTGCCATTACTCGGCGTAGTGGCCGCCTGCTCCATTGGCACCTGGGCCGAGCTGACCCGTGTCACAGCACGTTTCAACGATGAATGGGTGTGGGCGGGCTTACTGGTGGTGTTGAACCTGTTGGTACTGGCCCATGCCGCGCTGGCTTTAAGCGCTCGGGAAGCTTGGCGGGAACGCGCCTTCACTTGGCTGGAGCAACGCGCAGGTTGGCTGGTGGCAATTGCCGGGTTCGCCGGTGCAGTGATGATGCTGGCGTTGGTGTTTGACCCGCGCTATCGCAGCTTCCCAAGTGCGGCACTGGTATTGCCGGCACTGGTTTACCTGGTTCGCCCGGTCACCGGCCCGCGTCGGGAGATTGCGCTGCTGGCCTTCATTATTGGCGCCGGCATTGCGCCGCAGCTGTATCGCGAAGGCTTGCTGAACCAGCAGGCGTGGGGTTGGGCGCTGGTCAGCGGGTTGATGGTTTTAGCGTTGTGGCGTTGCTTGCGGGTGCGCAAAGCTTAAAAATGCTATCGCAGGCAAGCCAGCTCCCACATTCGACCGCATTCCATGGGATGCACCCAATCTAATGTGGGAACTGGCTTGTCGAATCGTCGCACCGCTGCGATGAGGCTCTATCAGACGCCCCGAGGCTTCCTGACCAACCGCAACCCCGCAATCACCACAGCAAACACCGCAAACGTGGTGTTATACAACGCCAGTGCCGGCAACCCGAACACCATCCCCAACACCGCCAAACCCCAGCCCGCTCGCCCCGGCACAAAAAACGCCAGCACCGACGTAACCAATGCGGCCCAGCCCAATACCTTGAAGTGAATCATCAGCCCCAGGTTCGAGCGCAACTGGCATTCCCAGCGGCTGGCCTCGTCAACGCAGACCCCCACCCACTGGCCATCTTCCATAAACCCGTAACGGGCGCCATAACTGGCGGCCAACCATAACGGCAGGGCAATAAGCAGCAGGATCAGTGGCAAACGACGGGACATGGGGTACTCCGATAGGCAAAAACGGCGCTCAGCTTAATGCGCCGGCAGCCGTTAGCAAGGCGCATACACACAATTAGTGTTCATCAATGCATGGCAACGTGTATCTTCTGGCTACTATTACCCCGATTCCGTGGTTTTTTCCGACTTTTAGTGCCGAGGGCTGGCACTTCGGTGGCAACGCGGTGGTCATAGCCTGCGAACTTCATTCAGCACGTTTCCTCTTAGGGATTAAGTCATGCTCCGTTCCTTGCGCTGCGCTGCCTTGCTGGGCAGCCTATTTTTGAGTGCGTCAGCACTGGCCGTCGATATCGACCCAGCCAGCTATGGCTACCCTTTGACCAACCCGTTCGAAGCGACTATCGCCACCACTCCGCCAAATCTGCGCCCGCAATTGCCGAGCGACGACGAGATCAACCAGTCCGACTACAGCCTGACCATGCGCCCTGAGCGCCAGTTCAGCCTGCCGGACAACTTCTGGGCGGTGAAGAAACTCACCTACCGCATCGCCAAGCAAGACCACGCCGCACCGCTGATTTTCCTGATTTCCGGCACCGGTGCGCGGTATGACAGCAGCATCAACGAATACCTCAAAAAGCTCTATTACAAAGCTGGCTACCACGTGGTCCAGTTGTCCTCGCCCACCAGCTTCGACTTCATCGCCGCGGCTTCGCGCTTCGCCACTCCCGGCATTACCCAGGAAGACGCCGAAGACATGTACCGCGTGATGCAGGCGGTGCGCGCGCAGAACTCCACGCTGCCGGTGACCGACTACTACCTCTCCGGCTACAGCCTGGGCGCTTTGGACGCGGCATTTGTGAGCAAGCTCGACGAGACCCGCCGCAGCTTCAACTTCAAGAAAGTGCTGCTGCTCAACCCGCCGGTCAACCTCTACACCTCGATCACCAACCTCGACAAGCTGGTACAGACCGAGGTCAAGGGCATCAACAACACCACCACGTTTTATGAGCTGGTGCTGAGCAAGCTGACCCGTTACTTCCAGCAAAAAGGCTACATCGACCTCAACGATGCCCTGCTCTACGACTTCCAGCAGTCCAAGCAGCACTTGACCAACGAACAGATGGCGATGCTGATCGGCACCTCGTTCCGCTTCTCGGCGGCCGACATTGCCTTCACCTCGGACCTGATCAACCGTCGCGGCCTGATCATCCCGCCGAAATACCCGATCACCGAAGGCACCAGCCTCACGCCGTTCCTCAAGCGTGCGCTGCAATGCGACTTCGACTGCTACCTCACCGAACAAGTGATCCCGATGTGGCGCGCGCGCTCCGACGGCGGCAGCCTGCTGCAACTGATCGATCAGGTCAGCCTGTATGCCCTCAAGGACTACCTGCACGACAGCCCGAAAATTGCCGTGATGCACAACGCCGACGACTTGATCCTCGGCCCTGGCGACCTGGGTTTCCTGCGTAAAACCTTCGGCGATCGCTTGACCGTCTACCCGTTGGGCGGCCACTGCGGCAACCTCAATTACCGCGTCAACGCCGACGCCATGCTGGAGTTCTTCCGTGGCTAAATATCTTCTGCTGCTTGCCGCCTTGATGTGCGCAGGCGTGGCCAATGCCGACAACAGCAAGGCCCACGAGCCGGTCAAAGTCGGCGCCGACGGCTTCAAGGAACCGCTGACCAAACTCAAGTTCAACCCGGGCCTGGACCAGCGTGAATTCGAGCGTTCATCACTGACGGCACTTAACGTCTATGACCCGCTGGAGTCGTGGAACCGCCGCGTGTACCACTTCAACTACCGCTTCGACCAATGGGTGTTCCTGCCGGTGGTCAACGGCTACACCTACGTCACTCCCAGCTTCCTGCGTACCGGTGTGAGCAACTTCTTCAACAACCTGGGCGATGTGCCCAACCTGGTGAACAGCCTGTTGCAACTCAAGGGCCACCGCTCCCTGGAAACCACCGGGCGCCTGCTGCTCAACACCACCATCGGCATCGCCGGCCTGTGGGACCCGGCCACCGCCATGGGCCTGCCGCGCCAGAGCGAAGACTTCGGCCAGACCCTGGGCTTCTACGGCGTCCCTGGCGGCGCCTACCTGGTGCTGCCGATCTTCGGGCCCTCGAACCTGCGTGACACTACCGGCCTGATCGTCGACTACGGCGCCGAGACCGAGATCAACTTCCTCAACGTCTCCAAGGTCAGCGAAAACCACCCGGAAATCTGGGCTTTGCGCGCCGTCGACAAGCGCTACCAGACCAGCTTCCGCTACGGTCAGATGAACTCGCCGTTTGAGTATGAAAAGGTGCGCTACATCTATACCGAGTCGCGCAAGTTGCAGATCGCCGAGTAACCTCCCTGCAGGAGCTGGTTCGCCAGCTCCTACTGCTCAACGCCCCGTTGACACCATTTCTGCCAGGTAAACCGCAACTGCAGCACCGCCGCCCTGGCCATCTCCCGATCCTGCTCCGTCAACCCCGACGGCTGCTCAAGTGCTTGAAGCAGTGCAGCACTTGGCCCATCCAGCATCCCCGCCGTTGCCAAGCCTGGCCCCGCGTGCCTGAGTATCACCGCCAACTGCCGCAGATAATTATCACGCTCGCCAGCCAAGGCGCCCTGGCTGCCCGCAAGGCTTGCACGCAACTCCAGCAACTCATCACCCAGGTCCAACCCGAGCAGGCCATTATCCCAATGGGTACGACGCTCGGCGGGCAAGGTTTGGCTGTAGCGTGACAGGCGAATCAAGCGATCGGCCATGCGCCCGCCAAACCAGCTCTCGGCTTGCTCCAGAGGGCGCGAAGTCAACTGCGCCAAATCGACCAACGAAGCCTTGAACATACGCCGGTAGTGTCGCTCGCCAGGGTTGAGCTGGATCAGGCGAAACACCAGCACTGCAATGCCGACGCCCACCAGGGTCGCGATAGCTTTGTTGAGAAAGGCGGCGATGTCGTAGCTCATGAGGTTGCTGGGCCCGACGTTGTTGACGAAAAAGATGCAAAACGCCGAGGCTGTGGCGGCCAGCTTTACCCGGCTCATGCACAGCGAGGCGAAAAACAACGGCACGCCCAACGCCACGCATAACAGCGCGAAAGCATCAAACCCGGGCAACAAGGCAAAGCGCACAAAGCCGGCTATCGGGATCGACAGCGCAATGCCCTTGAGAAAATTGAGGCCCGACGCAGAAGGGTTTTCCCGCGCGGCAAACAGGCTCAAGACCACGCCGCTGATCGACACTGCACCCAGGCCCGACGGCCAGTCGGTAAAAATCCAGAATGCCGCAACGGCCAGAAACGCCAAGGCACTGCGCAGCCCACCGAGCACGCCTTGCTCGATATCCCGATGCCAGGACAGGGCGCCTGGCGCACCGGGCGGCACCCTGCCAGCTTCGACGGCCGCCAGGGTCAATGCGCCCACATCGATCAAGCGCAGCACCTCGGCCAATTGCACCAGGCAAAAGTGCGCCTCCGCGCTCAAACCTGGATCACCCAGCGCCAACCTCAGGCGCTGCGAGAGTGCAGGCAGCGCATCGGGCCGCTCTTGCTGTAGCGTCGCGGCCACCTCGTCCACCCAAGGCGCCACGCGGGTCGCATCTTCCAGCATCAGTCGCTGCCGTGCCACGCCGCGGGCCGCGCGCAAGAGTCCCAGCAAGTCCCGGCTCAGCACCCGCAGCGCCTGGGATCTGCGCCGGCCCTTGGGGCCTTCGAACCAGGCATGGTCACGCTGGGCATCAACTGCAACCAAACGGCCCAGTGCTTCGAGCAACCCCTTGCGCTGATCGGTGCCCAGCAGCTCCGACGCCGCGGCGCGCAGGCCCGCCTGCCAGGCCGCACGGCCTTGAACCGCCAGCGTCTGCTCAACCCGGCGCGGCCATAAAATCGTGCTGGCGATAGACGCGCAGAGAATCCCCAGGCTGATTTCCTGGCAACGGGCTACCGCCTCATCGAAAACCCCAAGCGGCGCCGCAGTCGCAGGCAGCGCGATAATCGCCGTGGTGTAGCCCGCCAGCACAAACCCATAAGAGGCGTGATTGCGCAGCAACGACGCGCCTGTGGTGCAAAACGCCAACCACAACGCCATGCACAGTAGAAACAACAAAGGCGCTTGGCCGAAGACAGCAATCATCACCACCGAAGCCGCCGCGCCCACAAACGTGCCCAGTAACCGATAGGCACCCTTGGCCAAGACCATGCCGCTGGTGGACTGGCCGACGATAAATACCGTGGTCAGCGCCCATTGCGGCTGCTGCAAGTCCAAGCAAAAGGCCAGATACAACGCGACCCCGCCGGCGATCATGTTGCGCAACGCAAACAGCAGATCGTCCCGCGAGGGCGCCAGGGTGGCTTGCCAGAAGTCAGGCAGTTGAAACGTGGAAAGCTTCATTCAGCGAACACATAGATAGCTAGCTAATGATTAGCATAGTATCTATATGCCCGCCGAATGCCAATCTAGCGTTTCAGCGCGCGCCACACTTTGCCTACCAGTGAAACCACGGCCAGCACCAGCGCCCCGGCAATAATCCCGGCCACTGCGTTGAGCAACGTAGGCATCAACCACGCCGCCGCGCCGACACTCTGGCTGAGCGTCTCGATCCAGTGATGCACCGCCGGCACGCCATGGGTGAGTATGCCGCCGCCGACCATGAACATCGCCGCTGTGCCGATCACCGACAGACTTTTCATCATGTAAGGCGCGGCGCGCAAGATCGCCCCACCGATACTGCGAGCCGCCTGGCCGGGCTTTTGCGTCAGCCACAGACCCAGGTCATCGAGCTTGACGATACCGGCCACCAGCCCGTACACGCCAATGGTCATGACAATGGCGATGCCCGACAGCACTATCACTTGCTGCATCAAAGGCGCATCCGCAACGGTACCCAGGGTGATGGCGATGATTTCCGCCGAGAGGATGAAATCGGTGCGAATTGCACCTTTGATCTTGTCCTTCTCAAATGCCACCAAGTCAGTCGCCGGATCAGCCACGGCTTCAACCAGGTGAGCCTGTTCTTCGGTGCGTTTATGCAAGAAGGTGTGCGCAAGCTTCTCAAAGCCTTCAAAACACAAATAGGCGCCGCCGAGCATCAACAGCGGCGTGACCGCCCACGGCGCAAAGGCGCTGATCAGCAATGCCGCCGGCACCAGGATCAGTTTGTTGACAAACGACCCCTTGGCCACCGCCCACACCACAGGGATTTCCCGCTCGGCGCGCACGCCGGAAACCTGCTGGGCGTTGAGTGCCAAGTCATCGCCCAGCACGCCGGCGGTCTTCTTGGCGGCCATTTTGGTCATCAGCGCAACGTCATCGAGTACGGCGGCGATATCGTCGATCAATACCAACAAGCTGCTTCCTGCCATCAATCGGGCTTCCATAAGAATGAGAAACGCCGAGCATAGCGCGGCGCAAAGCTTTACGGGCGCATTCTTGAGGCTCGCGGATAGCCGGTGCTACCATGCACAACCGCCGATCTGGCAAGGAAACTCCTGGTTTATGAGCACCATTCGCGAGCGCAATAAAGAAAAGATCCTGCGGGCGGCCAGCGAGGAGTTTGCCGACAAGGGCTTCGCCGCGACCAAAACCAGCGACATCGCCGCCAAGGCCGGGCTGCCCAAGCCCAACGTCTATTACTACTTCAGGTCCAAGGACAACCTCTACCGAGAGGTGCTCGAAAGCATTATCGAGCCGATCCTGGCCGCCTCCACACCGTTCAACCCCGAGGGCGAGCCGTCGGTGGTGCTGAGCAACTACATCCGCTCGAAAATCCGCATCTCCCGCGATTTGCCGTTTGCATCCAAGGTGTTTGCCAGCGAAATCATGCACGGCGCCCCGCACCTGAGCCCCGAGCAGATCGAGCAGCTCAACGCCCAGGCCAAGCACAACATCAACTGCATCCAAAGCTGGGTAGATCGCGGCCTGATCGCCGCCATAGACCCCAACCACCTGATGTTCAGCATCTGGGCGGCGACGCAGACCTATGCCGATTTTGACTGGCAGATATCGGCGGTGACCGGCAAAGCCAAGCTGGATGAGGCGGATTATGAGGCGGCGGCGCAAACGATTATTCGGTTGGTGTTGAAGGGGTGTGAGTTGGGCTGATGGGCCGAGGTGACGGTGCTATTCGCGAGCAAGCCCGCTCCCACATTTTGATCCGCGCGAGACATAAATTGTATTAACACCGCAGACCCCATGTGGGAGCGGGCTTGCTCGCGAAAGCGCCCATCCAGACACATCCTGCCAAAAGCCTGCCGATCAGCGTCAGCCACCGAGATCTAGCCTCTCAGAACCCATCTGAAGAGAGGCCATGGAATGCCTGATCTAGCGACTTCACACCGCCTGCGCATCGGGCGGTTCAGCGAACCGAACCGCGTCTACCTGATCACCACCAACACCCAGGAGCGAGTCCCACTATTCGGCGACTTTCACCTCGGCCGCCTGGTGGTCTGGCAGTTCAGACTGGCCCAATACCAAGGCCTGGCTAATTCATTGGCCTGGGTGGTGATGCCAGACCATTTCCACTGGCTGATCGAACTGCAAAAAGGCTCGTTGGGGGATTTGATGTGTCAGGTGAAATCCAAAAGTACGCGATCGGTGAATGGTGCAACCGGGCGCAAGGGCCGGCTTTGGCAAACCGGTTTTCATGATCGGGCACTGCGCAGGGAGGATGATTTGGTAAAAATGGCCAGGTATGTGGTGGCCAATCCACTGCGAGCAGGGTTGGTAGAGCGGATTGGCGACTATCCGTTGTGGGATGCGATTTGGGTTTAAAGCCAAGACCGGGTCGCCGCCTTCGCGAGCAAGCCCGCTCCCACACTTGACCGAGTTCCACCTTTGGAATGCAGCCAAGTGTGGGAGCGGGCTTGCTCGCGAAGAGGCCCTTACAGTCACCACAGAATCAAGCAGAAACCCCCGCATCCGCCAACAACCCCACCCCCTCGATAGCCGTAATCGCGCACTGCTCATCAATATCCGAGGTATCTCCGCTGATCCCGATCGCCCCCAGCACTACCCCATCCTGATTCCGTATCAACACACCACCCGGTGCCGGCACCACGCTGCCCTGCCCCAGGCTGTTCAACGCGGCGATAAACGCTGGGCGCTGCTGTGCGTCCAGCGCCAGCAGGCGCGAGCCCTTGCCCAGTGCAATCGCGCCCCAGGCCTTGCCGATGGCGATTTGTGGGCGCAGCAGGCTGGCGCCGTCTTCGCGTTGCAGGGTGATCAAGTGGCCGCCGCTGTCGAGCACCGCGATGGTCAGCGGCGCAGCCGAGATCGTGCGGCCTGCGGTGAGGGCCTGGCTGGCGAGTTGGGTGGCAAGTTTCAAGGTTAAAGCGCTCATGGTGCCGTCCTTCTTTTGTTATTGGGAATGCGGTGGAGGTCTGTTTGATCAGATGCTCGATCAAACAAATAGAACACAATGACATTTATTTTTGTATACAATATTTTCGCATAAAGGCTCCACACGTCGAAAAAAGTGCTTCCGACGAACGCCATGGCCACTTTGCAAAATGCATTGACCTTCGCAGCTCGCCGTGAATACACTTTGTCCAGACACCACTTGTATACAATTACAAAACGCAAGAGGCACCAAAACCATGAGCAAAATGAGAGCAATCGAAGCCGCCGTCCTGGTAATGCGCCGTGAAGGCGTGGACACCGCCTTCGGTATCCCGGGCGCCGCGATCAACCCGCTGTATTCGGCCTTGCAGAAGGTCGGTGGCATCGATCACGTCCTTGCTCGCCACGTTGAAGGCGCCTCGCACATGGCCGAGGGCTACACCCGCACCAAAGCCGGCAATATCGGCGTGTGCATCGGTACTTCCGGCCCGGCGGGCACCGACATGGTCACCGGCCTGTACAGCGCCTCGGCCGACTCGATCCCGATTCTGTGCATCACCGGCCAGGCCCCACGTGCACGGATGCACAAGGAAGACTTCCAGGCCGTGGATATCACCAGCATCGTCAAGCCGGTGACCAAGTGGGCGACCACTGTTCTGGAGCCCGGCCAAGTGCCCTACGCGTTCCAGAAAGCCTTTTATGAAATGCGCTCCGGCCGCCCTGGCCCGGTGCTGATCGACCTGCCGTTCGACGTGCAGATGGCCGAGATCGAATTCGATATCGACGCCTACCAGCCACTGCCGCTGGCCAAGCCCTTGGCTACGCGCATCCAGGTGGAAAAAGCCCTGGCGCTGCTGGATGCGGCCGAACGCCCCTTGCTGGTCAGCGGTGGCGGCGTGATCAATGCCGACGCCAGCGAGCTACTGGTTGAGTTTGCTGAACTCACCGGCATCCCGGTGATCCCGACCCTGATGGGCTGGGGCACGATCCCGGACGATCACCCGCTGATGGTGGGCATGGTCGGCCTGCAAACCTCGCACCGCTATGGCAACGCAACGATGCTCAAGTCGGACGTGGTGCTGGGCATCGGCAACCGCTGGGCCAACCGCCACACTGGTTCGGTGGAGGTATACACCGAAGGCCGCACGTTCATTCACGTCGACATCGAACCGACGCAGATTGGCCGCGTGTTCACGCCGGACCTGGGCATAGTGTCTGACGCCGGTTCTGCGCTGACGATGTTCATTGAAGTGGCCCGCGAGTGGAAAGCCGCCGGCAAGCTCAAGGATCGCAGCGCCTGGCTGCATGACTGCCAGCAGCGCAAGGCCACCCTGCACCGCAAGACCCACTTCGACAACGTGCCGGTCAAGCCGCAACGCGTGTACGAAGAGATGAACCAGGTGTTCGGCAAAGACACCTGTTACGTCAGCACCATCGGCCTGTCGCAGATTGCCGGCGCGCAATTCCTGCACGTATACAAGCCACGTCACTGGATCAACTGCGGCCAGGCCGGCCCCTTGGGCTGGACCATTCCGGCGGCACTCGGCGTGGTCAAGGCCGACCCGAGCCGCAAGGTGGTGGCGTTGTCGGGCGACTATGACTTCCAGTTCATGATCGAAGAGCTGGCGGTGGGCGCGCAGTTCAAGCTGCCGTACATCCACGTAGTGGTGAACAACTCCTACCTGGGCCTGATTCGCCAGGCCCAGCGCGGGTTTGAAATGGACTACTGCGTGCAGCTGTCCTTCGACAACCTCAACGCCCCGGAACTCAACGGGTATGGCGTTGACCACGTCGCTGTCGCCGAAGGCTTGGGTTGCAAGGCGCTGCGCGTATTCGAGCCGGGCCAGATCCAGCCGGCGTTGCGCAAGGCGCAGGAAATGATCGAAGAATTCAAGGTTCCGGTGATTGTTGAGATTATTCTGGAACGCGTGACCAATATTTCCATGGGCACCGAGATCAACGCCGTCAACGAATTCGAAGATCTGGCCCTGGTCGGCAACGACGCGCCGACTGCCATTTCCCTGCTCGATTAAGGAGAACCCTATGCCGCGTTTTGCCGCCAACCTGTCCATGCTGTTTACCGAGCAGGACTTTCTCGCCCGTTTCAAAGCGGCCGCCGACGCCGGCTTCCAGGGTGTGGAATACCTGTTCCCGTACGAGTTCAGCTCCGCCGAGATCAAGGCGCAGCTGGATGCCAACGGCCTGACCCAAGTGCTGTTCAACCTGCCGGCGGGTGACTGGGCCAAGGGCGAGCGCGGTTTGGCGTGCCACCCGGACCGGGTCGAGGAGTTCCGTGCCGGGGTCAAGCTGGCCATCGCCTACGCCCAAGTGCTGGGCAATACCCAGATCAACTGCCTGGCCGGGATTCGCCCCGCCGGTGTGGATGACGAAACCGTAGAAAAGACCTTTGTCGCCAACCTCAAGTACGCCGCCGACAAGCTGCAAGCGGCGGGCATCAAGCTGGTGATGGAGATGATCAACACCCGCGACATCCCGGGTTTCTACCTGAACAACACGGCGCAGGCCCTGTCGATTCGCGAGCAGGTGGGCAGCGCCAACCTGTTCCTGCAATACGACATCTACCACATGCAAATCATGGAAGGCGACCTGGCCCGAACCATGGCTGCGCACCTGGGTGAGATCAACCACATCCAGTTGGCCGACAACCCTGGGCGTAACGAGCCGGGGACCGGGGAGATCAACTATCGCTTCCTGTTCGAGCATCTGGATCGGATTGGTTACACCGGTTGGGTCGGCTGTGAGTACAAGCCGCTGACCACCACCGAGGCGGGACTGGGTTGGCTCAAGACCCATAACGCCATCTGACTGACACAACACAAAAGAAGGTGGGAGCTGGCTTGCCTGCGATGCAGACACTGCGGTGTATCAGGCAAAACCGGGTGATGCCATCGCAGGCAAGCCAGCTCCCACATTTGGATCTTCAGTGTTTGGTGGACCGTGTCCGCCCTGCACCTAGAATAAAAAGAGGATGTTGATCATGGCTAAAATCGGATTTATCGGCACCGGCATCATGGGCCAACCCATGGCCGCCAACCTGCAAAAGGCCGGCCACCAACTGTTTCTGTCCGAGCATCACGGCAAGGCGCCCGAAGCCCTGATCGCGGCGGGTGCCGTGGCCCTGGCCAACCCGCAGCAAGTCGCCCAGGAAGCCGAGTTCATCATCGTGATGGTGCCCGACACCCCACAGGTGGACGATGTGCTGTTCCGCGCCGACGGTGTTGCCGCCGGCCTGTCACCCAACAAAGTAGTGATCGACATGAGTTCGATCTCCCCCACCGCCACCAAGGCCTTTGCCGCCAAGATCAATGCAACCGGCGCGCAATACCTCGACGCGCCTGTGTCCGGCGGTGAAGTCGGCGCCAAGGCCGGCACCTTGAGCATCATGATCGGTGGCGAGCCGCAGACGTTCGAACGCGCCCTGCCGCTGTTCCAGGCCATGGGCAAGAACATCACCCTGGTCGGCGGCAATGGCGATGGCCAGACCGCCAAGGTGGCGAATCAGATCATCGTCGCGCTGAACATCCAGGCAGTGGCCGAAGCACTGCTGTTCGCATCGAAGAACGGCGCCGACCCGGCCAAGGTGCGCGAAGCGCTGATGGGCGGGTTTGCTTCGTCGAAGATCCTGGAAGTGCATGGCGAGCGCATGATCAAGGGCACCTTTGATCCGGGCTTCCGCATCAACCTGCACCAGAAAGACCTCAACCTGGCGCTGGCCGGGGCCAAGGAGCTGGGGATCAACCTGCCGAACACGGCTGGCACGCAGCAGGTGTTCAGCACGTGCACGGCGATTGGTGGCGGTAATTGGGACCACTCGGCGCTGATCAAAGGGTTGGAGCATATGGCGAATTTTTCGATTCGCGATAAGTAATTCGATTTGAAATGCAGGCCAATGTGGGAGCTGGCTTGCCTGCGATAGCGGTCTTTCAGTTAGACATTCATTGCCTGGTACACCGCTATCGCAGGCAAGCCAGCTCCCACATTTTGATCCCGTTTCAAGTCTTAATTCTAATAACAAGAATCCCCCGGGAGCCCGCTTATGTCGGTCGATCCGCAACACCTGCTTCGCGAGCTGTTTGCCACAGCCATCGACGCCGCCCACCCCCGACAAGTCCTTGAACCTTATCTGCCCGCCGACCGCAGCGGCCGTGTAATCGTGATCGGCGCCGGCAAAGCCGCGGCCGCCATGGCGCTGGTGGTCGAGAACTGCTGGCAGGGCGAAGTCTCGGGCCTGGTGGTCACCCGTTACGGCCACGACGCACCGTGCAAGAAAATCGAAGTGGTCGAGGCCGCACACCCGGTGCCCGATGCGGCCGGCCTGGCCGTCGCCAAGCGTGTGCTGGAACTGATCAGCAACCTCACCGAAGACGACCGCGTGATCTTCCTGCTCTCCGGCGGTGGTTCGGCCTTGCTGGCCCTGCCCGCCGAAGGCATCACCCTGGCCGACAAACAAACCATTAACAAAGCCTTGCTCAAATCCGGCGCGACCATTGGCGAGATGAATTGCGTGCGCAAGCACCTCTCGGCCATCAAGGGCGGCCGGTTGGCCAAGGCCGCATGGCCGGCGACGGTGTACACCTACGCCATCTCGGATGTGCCGGGCGACCAGGCCACGGTGATCGCCTCCGGCCCCACCGTCGGCGACCCGAGCACCTCGCAGCAAGCCCTGGCGATTCTCAAGCGCTACAACATTGAGGCGTCGGCATCGGTGCGCAGCTGGTTGCAGAACCCCGCCTCGGAAACCGTCAAACCCGGCGACCCGGTGCTCGCCCGCAGCCACTTCCAGTTGATCGCCCGCCCGCAGCAATCGCTGGAAGCGGTAGCGGTGAAAGTTCGCCAGGCCGGGTTCAGCCCGTTGATCCTCGGTGACCTCGAAGGTGAAGCACGCGACGTGGCCAAGGTACACGCCGGTATCGCCCGGCAGATCGTGCAGCATGGCCAGCCCTTGGCGGCGCCGTGCGTGATTCTCTCGGGCGGTGAAACCACCGTCACCGTGCGCGGCAATGGCCGTGGCGGGCGTAATGCCGAATTCCTGCTGAGCCTGACCGACAGCCTCAAAGGCCTGCCCGGCGTGTACGCACTGGCCGGTGACACCGACGGCATCGACGGCTCCGAAGACAACGCCGGCGCAATCATGACCCCGTGCAGCTACCGCCGCGCCGAAGCCCTGGGCCTGTCGGCCAGCGACGAGCTGGACAACAACAATGGCTATGGCTACTTCGCCGCACTCGACGGTTTGATCGTCACCGAGCCGACCCGCACCAATGTCAATGACTTGCGCGCCATCCTGATTC
Organism: Pseudomonas sp. WS 5532; assembly: GCF_012985445.1. Taxonomy (NCBI): domain Bacteria; kingdom Pseudomonadati; phylum Pseudomonadota; class Gammaproteobacteria; order Pseudomonadales; family Pseudomonadaceae; genus Pseudomonas; species Pseudomonas sp. WS 5532. The sequence continues at coordinate 8,853 of NZ_JAAQWK010000016.1, read as the reverse complement.
TTGAGACTGCCAAACATGACGCCTGACAAGAAAGTCAAAATCCTCGCCACCCTCGGCCCAGCCACCGATGGCATCGATGACATCCGCGAGTTGGTGGAAGCCGGGGTGAATATCTTCCGGCTGAACTTCAGCCACGGCGAGCATGCCGACCACGCCCAGCGCTACCAGTGGATTCGCCAGGTGGAGCGCCAGCTCAATTACCCGCTGGGCATCCTCATGGACCTGCAAGGGCCGAAGCTGCGGGTCGGGCGCTTTGCCGAGGGCAAAGTGCAACTGGTGCGCGGCCAGGCGCTGCGCCTGGACCTGGACCCGACCCCGGGCGATCAGCGCCGGGTCAACCTGCCCCATCCCGAGATTATCGCGGCGCTGGAGCCGGGCATGGACCTGCTGCTGGACGACGGCAAATTGCGCCTGCGCGTGATCACCAAACATGCCGACGCCATCGACACCACCGTGCTCAATGGCGGCGAGCTGTCCGACCGTAAAGGCGTGAATGTGCCGCAAGCGCTGCTGGAACTCAGCCCGCTGACCGCCAAGGACCGCCGCGACCTGAGCTTCGGCCTGGAGCTGGGCGTGGATTGGGTGGCGCTGTCGTTTGTGCAACGTCCGGAAGATATCCGCGAAGCCCGCGAACTGATCGGCGACAAAGCCTTCCTGATGGCCAAGATCGAAAAACCCTCAGCCGTGCTGCGCTTGCGGGAAATTGCCGAACTGAGCGACGCGATCATGGTGGCCAGAGGCGACCTGGGCGTGGAGGTGCCCGCCGAGAGCGTGCCGCAGATCCAGAAAGATATCATCAGCACTTGCCGCCAATTGGGTAAACCGGTGGTGGTGGCCACGCAGATGCTCGAATCCATGCGCTTCTCACCGGCACCGACCCGCGCCGAAGTGACCGACGTAGCCAACGCCGTGGCCGAAGGCGCGGACGCGGTGATGCTCTCGGCCGAAACCGCCTCGGGCGAATACCCGCTCGAAGCCGTACAGATGATGAGCAAGATCATCCGCCAAGTGGAAAACGGCCCGGATTACCAGACGCAACTGGATGTGAGCCGGCCCAAGGCGGATGCCACGGTGTCGGACGCCATCAGCTGCGCGATCCGGCGCATCAGCAGCATCCTGCCGGTGGCGGTGCTGGTGAACTACAGCGAGTCCGGCAGTTCCAGCTTGCGCGCGGCGCGGGAACGGCCGGTGGCGCCGATCCTCAACCTCACGCCGAACCTGTCCACGGCGCGGCGTTTGAGTGTGGCCTGGGGCGTGCATTCGGTGGTCAATGACCGGCTGCGCCAGGTGGACGAGGTGTGCTCGACGGCGCTGGAGATTGCCCAGGCGCAGGGCATGGCGCAGCGCGGGGACACCCTGGTGATTACCGCGGGGGTGCCGTTCGGGCAGCCGGGGTCGACCAATTCGTTGCGTATCGAGACGTTGATTTAGCGTCTGTAAGGGCCTCATCGCGGGCAAGCCCGGCTCCCACAGTTGATTGGGTTCACACCTCTTTATGTGTGAACACAGCCAACTGTGGGAGCTGGCTTGCCTGCGATAAGGGCAACTCGGTCTCACTGACTAACCACCATGCACAACCCAACCTGCCCCGACTGGGCCGAAGCGCTGCTCAACGGCTTCAGCCAGATATTCCTGCAGCGCCAGCCGTTGTGCGGCCTGCTGTGCCTGTTGGCCATCCTGATCGGCGCCCCGGCCTTGCTCGGCGGGGCGTTGCTGGGCGGCCTCGCCGGTTTGCTCACGGCCCAGCGCCGGGGTTATCCCAAGGCAGAGCGCCAGGCCGGCCTGTATAGCTACAACGGCGTGCTGCTGGGTGTGTTGATCAGCCAGCACTTCGCCTGGTCTGCGTTGTTGCCGCCGTTGATCCTGGCGTGCGGCGGCCTGAGTGCGATGCTCACGCGGCTATGGTTGAAACATACCCATCACCCGGATGACTTGTCCGCGTACACCGCGCCCTTTGTCGGCCTGGGTTGGCTGTTGATCGGCAGCGCGCCTCAGCCTACGTTTGCCTTGGTCGAGCCCAACTTCTTTGCGATTGTCAGCGCGCCCTTTATTGGCCTTGCGCAAGTCATGCTGCTGGACCAACCACTGGCGGGAGTCTTGATTGCCGTCGGCTTGTTGTTGGCCAACCGGCGCGCCGCCCTGTGGGCCTTGATCGGCGCTACTGCTGGCGTGCTGGTCGCTCTACTGCTCGACGAACCCGCCAGCGCCCTCCTCGGCCTGCACAGCTACAACCCGGCGCTGGCGGCACTGGCCTTGAGCCAGTCACGACGCCAGCCGTGGCTGCCACTGCTGGGCATCCTGCTGGCGATTATCCTCACACCCGGTTTTGCCACCCTGCACCTGCCCGCGTTGACTGCGCCGTTTATCCTCGCCTGCTGGCTGGTGCGCGCCACGCAGCGGATGTTCAAAGCCCGCGTGGACAGCCCGTTCGAATCCCCCTAGGCTTGCTCGATATTCGATTCAGGCGGGTTTTATGAACAGCAACAGCGACTGGCGCCAGCGCCTCTATGTCATGGTATTCCAGAGCGACACCGCAGCCGGGCGGCGCTTTGACGGCATCCTGCTACTGATCATTCTTGCCAGCATTGTGATCGTGATGCTCGACAGCATCGACGAAATCCACCAGAACTACGCCGATGTGCTGGCCTATATCGAATGGGGCTTCACGCTGATCTTCGCCATCGAGTACGGCTTGCGGCTGTACTGCTCGCCCAAACCCTTGCGCTACGCCTTCAGCTTTTATGGCTTGGTGGACTTGCTGGCCATCGTGCCCGGCATCCTCGCGCTGTATTACAGCGATGCCCAATACCTGCTGATTATCCGCATCATTCGGATGCTGCGGATTTTCCGCGTGCTCAAGCTCAGCCCGTACCTCAAGCAAGCCAACTACTTGATGGCGGCGCTGCGCGGCAGCAAACAGAAGATCGTGGTGTTCCTGGTCAGCGTGTGCACCCTGGTGACGGTATTCGGCACCCTGATGTACGTGATTGAAGGCCCGGAGCACGGGTTTACCAGCATTCCCAAGGGCATTTACTGGGCGATCGTGACCCTCACCACCGTAGGCTTTGGCGATATCGTGCCGAAGACGCCGCTGGGCCAGGTGATCTCATCGCTGGTGATGATCACCGGTTACTCGATCATCGCCGTGCCCACCGGGATTTTTACCGCTGAACTGGCCAGCGCCATGCGCGGGGAACAACTGGAACACGATTGCCCGGTGTGCAAGAAAAACAGCCACGAACCCAACGCAGCGTTTTGCTCGCGCTGCGGCAGCAACCTGTTTCATAAAGTGGAATAAGCACAGTACGTTTTAATCTTTAAACGCCTATGCAGGCCCGGCTATAGTTGCTGGCAAATTGCCCCCAGTCTTCTCTCGAACAACAAGGAATGAGCAGTGAAAAAAATCCTCAGCGCCTCTCTTCTGGCCGCGGGCCTGGCCCTGGCCGGTGCCGTGCAAGCCGCACCGGTCACACTGCTTAACGTCTCCTACGACGTGATGCGCGACTTCTACAAGGACTACAACGCCGCCTTCCAGAAGCACTGGGAAGCCGAGCATCCGGACGACAAGCTGACGTTGCAGATGTCCTTCGGCGGTTCCAGCAAACAAGCGCGCTCGGTGATCGACGGCCTGCCGGCGGATGTAATCACCATGAACATGGCCACCGACATCAATGCCCTGGCGGACAACGGCAAACTGGTGCCGGACAACTGGGTCACGCGCCTGCCGAACAACAGCGCGCCGTTCACCTCCGCCACCGTGTTTATCGTGCGCAAGGGCAACCCCAAAGCCCTGAAAGACTGGCCCGACCTGCTCAAAGATGGCGTGCAAGTAATCGTGCCCAACCCGAAGACCTCGGGTAATGGCCGCTACACCTACCTGTCGGCCTGGGGTTATGTGCTGAAAAATGGTGGTGATGAAGACAAGGCGAAGAAGTTCGTCGGTGAATTGTTCAAACATGCACCGGTGCTGGACACTGGCGGCCGTGCCGCTACCACCACCTTCATGACCAACCAGATCGGCGATGTGCTGGTGACCTTTGAGAACGAAGCGGAAATGATCGCCCGTGAATTCGGCCGTGATCAGTTCGAAGTGATCTACCCAAGCGTCTCCGCCGAAGCCGAGCCGCCGGTGTCGGTGGTCGACAAAGTGGTCGACAAGAAAGGCACCCGTGTGGCTGCCGAGGATTACCTGAAGTACCTGTGGTCGCCGGAAGGTCAGGAAATCGCCGCCAACAACTACCTGCGCCCACGTGACCCGAAAGTGCTGGCCAAGTACACCGACCGCTTCCCGAAAGTCGACTTCCTGTCGGTGGAGAAGACCTTTGGTGACTGGCGTACCGTGCAGAAGACCCACTTCAATGATGGCGGGGTTTTTGACCAGATCTATTCGGGTCAATAACTGAAGGTACGCGGTAAAACAAATGTGGGAGCTGGCTTGCCTGCGATGCAATCACCTCGGTGTGTCAGTTACACCTAGGGGATGCTATCGCAGGCAAGCCAGCTCCCACACAAGCCAGCTCCCACATTTGTTTTGTGTTGGGTCCGTTACATCGGCGGTGTCACGCCATCCTTGCCGGCCGAGATCGCCTGGGCCGTAATGGTCCCATCCGCGCCCTGCGCCGCAAACAACACCACCTTCACGCCCGCCTTGAGCAAGCTGCGATCGCCCGGCTCCAGGTTCACGATCGGCACATCATCCGGCACCACAATCTTCTGCTCGCCGCCTTTGTACTTCACGGTCAGGGTGCGCCCGTTGCTGACCACCAGGTCGCCAACCGTGCCGTTGGTCATGCTGCTGCCTTCTTTCAAATCAAACGCGCGGTGCCCGTCACCCGTGCCGGCCATGGCCGGTGGGAATACGTGGACTTCCAGCGCAGTCAGGGTGCCATCGGCGTTCGGCATGGCGGCCGAGCCAATGTAGCTGCCGGGCTTGATCTCATCGATCTTGGCCAGGGTAACGGCGCGTACCTGGGTGGCCGGCGTCAGATGCACCACCACCTCTTCGCCACTGTTGACCTTGACGTGCATCGCGTCACCGTCCATCGCAGTAATGGCGCCGCGTACGCCGACCCGTGGGGCTTCGGCGGCGTTGGCCAGCCCGATGGCCATGGCCGCAGCCAGGGTGGAGGCCAGGAGCATCTTGTTCAGCGTGATTTTCATCGCAGTGGATTTCCTGTTTCGACAGTTATGCCTGAATGTATCATTGGCGCTCGCCCCAAAAGTTAACGATTCAGTCATTAATTTGCGGCATGAGTGATATCAATGCGCACGCTCTACACCGGCGCAGACGTTGTCTTTACTCTCGCCCGCTACCTTCCTTCGCTTGAATGAGAACACCATGACCGCTACCTCACACGCTTCAAGCACCATGACCCGAGGCATGGTGATGCTGTTTGCGTTCTGTTGCGGCGCCATTGTTGCCAACATCTACTACGCCCAGCCGATCATCGAGTTGATCGCGCCGGACATCGGCCTGACCCCGGCACTGGCGAGCCTGATTGTCTCACTCACGCAAATCGGCTATGCCCTGGGCCTGTTCTTTCTGGTGCCGCTGGGCGACCTGCTGGAAAACCGCAAGCTGATGATCATCACCAACCTGGTGGCCATCGCCAGCCTACTGGGTGCGGCGTTTGCCGAGCAGCCGAATGTGTTCCTGCTTGTGTCGTTGCTGATCGGCTTCAGTTCCGTCTCGGTGCAGATTCTTATCCCGCTGGCCGCGCACCTGGCGCCCGCCGAGTCCCGAGGCCGTGTAGTCGGCAGCATCATGGGCGGCCTGTTGCTGGGCATCCTGCTGGCGCGGCCGGTGTCCAGCCTGGTGGCTGACCACTTTGGCTGGCGTGCGATGTTCATGGCGGCGGCCGCGGTGATGGTGTTTATCAGTGCCGTGCTGATGCTGACTATCCCCAAGCGCCAACCCGACCACAGCGCCAGTTACGGCCAACTGCTGGGCTCGCTGGGCACCTTGCTGCGCAAGCAACCGCTACTGCGTCAGCGCGCCTTCTACCAAGGCTGCATGTTCGCCACTTTCAGCCTGTTCTGGACCGCTGCACCGTTGGAGCTGGCGCGTAACCACGGCCTGAGCCAAAGCGAAATCGCCCTGTTTGCCCTGGTCGGCGCCCTGGGCGCCATCGCCGCGCCTATCGCCGGGCGCCTGGCCGATGCCGGGCACACGCACCGCGCTTCACTGCTGGCCATGCTGTTTGCCGCGTTGAGTTTTCTGCCAGCCTTTGTGCACCCGTTGTACAGCGTGATCGGCCTGGCGGTGACCGGCGTGGTCCTGGACTTCTGCGTGCAGATGAACATGGTCCTCGGCCAACGCACCATCTACGCCCTCGACGCCAACAGCCGCAGCCGCCTGAACGCGCTGTACATGACCAGCATCTTCATCGGCGGCGCCTTCGGCTCGGCGATTGCCAGCAGCGTGTATGAACACGGCGGCTGGCTGGGCGTGATGCTGGTGGGCAGTGCGTTCCCGCTGGTGGCGTTGTTGCGGTTCCTGGGTGCTTCGCGCCAGGGCTCACCCGCGATTGCCTCATAATCCTGGCGGCCATCAGCGGCTCAACGCCTCTCAGCGAAAATGCTGCATGGCCAAGAGGAAGCGCTGAACATCCTCCGAAGACGTGTACTGAGCAAAGCTGATTCGGACCACACCATCATTCTGGTCAAGGCCGAGTGCATGGAGGGTTTCAGGGCTGAAGTTATTGCCATGCCAGAGGCGAATGCCCTGCCGGGCCATATGCTGGGAGACCACCGCACTGGGCGTCGACTTGAGTGTAAAAGACAGGGTTGGAACTCGACATTGCAGATCATGGGGCTTGCATAGGCCATAAATCTTCACTTCGTCCAGTGCTTCGAGCCCCGCCAACACCTCTTGCACCAAGCGTTGTTCATGGGCAATCACCGCGTGCATGCCACTCACGATCTGATTGCGTTGGCTCCCATTCACAGGGCTGCCACCCAGGGTGCGCCCTATCCACGCTAAATGCTCGATCGCTCCTCCCACACCCGCGATGGCCTCCCTGCTTTTAGTTCCGGTTTCGAACTTGTAGGGAGGCTTATCGAGCGTAGGTCGAGGTTTGTAGGCAATGAGCTGCTCAAGCAGAGCAAGACGGCCCCACAGAACCCCCTGATGAGGTCCATAGAGCTTGTGCGAAGAACAGGCCAGCAAGTCACACCCCAAGGCCTGGACGTCGATCACGCCATGCGGGGCGTACTGAACCGCATCCACGTAGACGATCGCGCCCATGTTTCTGGCCAACGCTGCAACTGCTGCTACATCGTTAATCGTGCCCGTGACATTGTTCGCATAGCTCAAGGCTACGACCCGGGTGCGCTCAGTGATCAACGAGGCTGCCTGGGATAGATCAAAACCATAGGTTTCGAAATCGAAAGGTAGCCAGCGCACGGTTAATTCCAGGTCTTTTGCCAATTCAAGCCAAGGGGAGATATTGGCTTCGTGGTCTGAACGGGTCAGGACGATCTCGTCGCCCTTGCGCAGGCTTCGCCCGATGCAACGCGACATATGAAACGTCAGGGCGGTCATGTTCTGGCCGAAGACAATTTCCTGCGCACACGATGCATTAAGCAGTGCCGCTGCAGCCGATCGCGCGCGGTCGAGATCCTGCTCGGCAATGATGGAGGTCGAGAAATGCCCCCCCAGATTCGCGTTGTTTTCAATGGACGCCCTGACACTCGCCTCCAGTGCCCTGCTGCACATCTGCGTGCCTGCAGCGCCGTCAAAAAATACCGCACCCTCCAGAGAGGGCACGGAAAAGACCGGAAACTGCTGCCTGATTAGCGCTACATCCACAATGCCGCTCCTTGTTCAATGCACAGATGCCTCAAGCTTTCAGATCGCTGACACCGATACCCTGCGCCAACAGCAAGTCCCTGATCCGATCAGACTCTGACCAGTTCTTCATCAGGCGTGCGACACGTCGCGCCTCAATCAAACTTGCCTGCTCCTGGGTTAATTCAACCTGTACCTCGTCAAACAAGCCCACGCTGAGTATGCCGTCAAAACTACGCAGTAAATCGAGGCGTTCGGCGTCATCCAACACATCAGCCTTGAGCACCCACCACAGCTCGGCAACCGCCCCTGGCGTATGCAGATCCTTATCCAGCGCGCCGAAAAAACGCGTTTTAGCTGCAACATACTCTGGCGAGAACGAAGCCTGCGGCTGGACATTGTCGCCCTGGATCTGCGCGATACGCAGCCGAGCCTTGCGTAAGGCGGTCGACGCTGCGTCCAGGGCATCCCACGAGAACGTCAACGCGCTGCGGTAATGGGATCCCAGTACCAGCAATCTGAACGCGAGCGGGTCGTAGCCTTTATCGATCAGTGTGTCGACTGTGAGGAACTCGCCCTTGGACTTGGACATTTTCTCTGCATCGACATTGAGAAACTCACAGTGAAACCAATAATTGACCCAGCGGTGGCCAAAACAGCATTCCGACTGGGCCACCTCGTTGGAGTGGTGCACATTGATATGGTCAATACCCCCGCAATGGATGTCGATTCGATCGCCGAGATAGCGGCTTGCCATAGCCGAACATTCAATATGCCAGCCCGGAAACCCAAGCCCCCAGGGCGATTCCCACTTCATGATCTGATCGGGAAATTTCGACGTCGAAAACCATAACGCGAAATCCGACTGTGAGCGCTTCAGCGGGTCATGAGCAACCCGGTCGGTAGCTTGCTGGTCTTGAAGTTTCAGCTGGCCCAGTTCGTGATAGGTGGGAAATTTTTCCAGGCTGAAGTAGACATTTCCGGCACTGATATAAGCCACGCCTTTTTCCAACAGTTGCTCGACCATGGCGATTATTTCAGGGATATGCTCCGTCGCTCGGCAT
>NZ_JAAQWK010000015.1:0-176416 GCF_012985445.1 Pseudomonas sp. WS 5532 | reverse complement strand
CTTGTTATTGCACCTTTACCATCGTCGCTCAGAATTTACCGGTTCGTTGTTTGAGCTGACGGTTCGCATATCTCATGTCCTGCACGAACGGCCCGCGACGCCAGAGTTGAGGGATCGACGAAGGCAGGAGCGAGAAAAGCTGAAGGCTGCCCAAGGCAGCCTTCAGCTATGAAACATGTTTACCGGACACTAGTGACGCTCTGCGTGGGAATGCAGCCCGGGACGCTCTGCGTCCCAAAGCGTGACGCGGAGCGTCACAAGAGGCATTCCCACGCGGAGCGTGGGAACGATCGGCTTCAGGCGACCTTGTTCAAATCATTATCCCGCGTCTCTTTCAGGCACAGCACAGCAATCAAGCTGAGCAACGCTGCCGCCGACACATACCCGCCGACATAACTCAGCCCACCCATCGCCACCAGCTTGGTTGCAAAAAACGGTGCGGCCGACGCGCCGACAATCCCACCGAGGTTATACGCCGCCGAAGCGCCGGTATAACGCACGCGGGTCGGGAACAGTTCCGGCAGCATCGCGCCCATCGGGGCAAACGTGATGCCCATCAGGAACAGTTCCAGCGCCAGGAACAACGCCACCGCCCAAGTTGAACCGTGGGTCAGCAGCGGCTCCATGGTGAAACCCGACAAAATCGCCAGCACCGCGCCGACGATCAGCACCGGCTTGCGCCCGTAGCGATCACTGGCCAAGGCTGCCAGCGGCGTGGCCAACCCCATGAACAGCACCGCAAAGCACAGTAAACCGAGGAACATCTCACGGCTGTAGCCCAAGGTCGAAACCCCGTAGCTCAAAGAAAATGCGGTGGTGATGTAAAACAGCGCATAGCACACCACCATCGACGCGGCGCCCAGCAGCACCGGCAGCCAATGCTGGCTGAACAGCTCTACCAGCGGCACTTTCACCGGCGCCTCTTTGGCCACGGCGTTGGCGAATACCGGCGTTTCGTGCAGCTTGAGCCGCGCATACAGGCCGACCATCACCAGCGCTGCGCTGAGGATGAACGGGATGCGCCAGCCCCAGCTGCGGAACTGCTCGTCGTTGAGGCTCATGGCCAGGATCAGGAACAGGCCATTGGCTGCCAGAAAACCAATTGACGGACCCAGTTGCGGGAACATGCCGAACCAGGCGCGCTTGCCCTTGGGGGCGTTCTCGGTGGCCAGCAGCGCCGCGCCGCCCCATTCGCCGCCAAGGCCCAGGCCCTGGCCGAAGCGCAGCACACACAGCAGGATCGGCGCCCAAGCGCCAATGCTGTCATAGCCCGGCAGCAAGCCGATCAGGGTGGTACACACGCCCATCAGCAGCAGCGAGGCGACGAGGGTAGATTTGCGCCCGATACGGTCGCCGAAGTGGCCGAACAGCGCCGAGCCCAGCGGGCGGGCAATAAAGGCGATACCGAAGGTCAGGAACGACGCCAGCATCTGCGCGGTGCCGGAGGTCTGTGGGAAGAACACCGGGCCAATCACCAGTGCCGCAGCGGTGGCGTAGATATAGAAATCGTAGAACTCGATGGCAGTGCCGACGATGCTGGCAGTGGCAACCCGTGCGGTCGAGTTGAGCGGGGCGGCGGGTGCGGCCTCGTTGTAGGTGGTGCTCATGGCAGTATCCCTGACGGTCATTGCGCGTTTGGACGCGGATTATTATTGGTCGAACACCCATGGATCAGGGTTGTAAGCGGAGCGGCTCGGGATGGGAGCAAACACCGGTCAGACACGGTAAGGCGGTGCCTGGACGCGCTGAGTGCGGGTAGCACGCGGTCGGGCGGGGCTTGGGTAAGCCGAGCCGATTATAGGAAGGGGTTTGTAGATCCAACAAGGGGGCGTTGGCAGGCAAATAATCTAAATGTGGGAGCTGGCTTGTGTGGGGATTGGCTTGTGTGGGAGCTGGCTTGCCTGCGATGGCATCACCTCGGTTCAACTGAATGACCGAGGTGCCTGCATCGCAGGCAAGCCAGCTCCCACATTGGATCGAGTGGTGTCAGGGGAAGTTATGCAGCTACCGGCACGCGGCTGGTATGCCAGATCAGCACCTTGCTCACGCGGTTGTCCTCGGTCTCGAGGATTTCCAGGCGGTAGCGGCCGATTTTCAGGCACACCGCACAGTCCGGAATAGTCTCCAGCGCCTCGGTAACCAGGCCATTGAGGGTCTTGGGGCCGTCACTGGGCAAGTGCCAGCCCAGGCTTTTGTTCAGTTCGCGGATCGAGGCGGCGCCGTCGATGATGTAGCGGCCATCAGGTTGGGCTTCGATGTGCGGGTTATCCACAGCCTGGTCGCTTTCGAATTCGCCGACGATTTCTTCGAGGATATCTTCCAGGGTGACGATGCCCAGCACTTCGCCGTATTCGTCCACCACCATGCCCAGGCGCCGTTGCTGTTTATGGAAGTTCAGCAGCTGCAATTGCAGTGGCGTGCTTTCCGGCACGAAGTAGGGTTCGTGGCAGGCGGCGAGCAAGGCTTCTTTGGTCAGGCTGGCGTCGGGCAGCAAGTGCTGGATCTGGCGAGTGTTGAGCACCGCTTGCACCTGGTTGATGTCGCTGTGAAACACCGGCAGGCGCGTGCGCTGGGACGTGCGTAGTTGCTCGATGATGGCTTCGACCGAGTCATCCAGGTTGATGCCATCCACTTCACTGCGCGGCACCAGGATGTCGTTGACCGTGATGTTGTCCAGGGCGTGGATGCCTGGCAGGCCGGGCGTGCGATTGTCGTTGGCCTCGGGCTCCGGTTCGTCGTCATGCTCGGGCAACGGCTCGTCGCTCTTTTTCACCACGCCGGATTTGCGCGCGAAGGGGCGTAACAGCAACAGGCTGATGCCGTTGAGCAGCCAGGCCAGTGGATAAAGGATTTTCAGCGGGACGCCCAGCAGCGTATTACCGAAACCCAGCACGGCTTGGGGGTGACGAACGGCCAGCGCACGGGGCAGATAGTCGGCAAGTATCAGCAGGATGGCGCAGGAGATCAGCCAGCCGAGCCACGGGCCGTTTTGCGCCCAGGCATAAATCGCCAGCAACGTGCACAGGATCACCACGGCCGCCCGACACAGGCTGTTGCACAGGATCAGGCTGTTACGTGGGAAGTTCAGGCGGGCGGCGGCCTTGTCGCCTTGGCGTGTGCCAGGGCGTATGGCCAGCAGGTGTTGTTGTGCGGCTTCGATGGCGGTAAACAGCGCCGCCCATAAGATCAGCAGGGCGATTACCGCGAGCATCGGCCCAAGGGGCAAGTTGTCCATTATTGCTGCCCGTCAGATATGCAGGATGTATTCGCGAACCAGCTTGCTGCCGAAGTAGGCCAGCATCAGCAGGCAGAAACCGGCCAGGGTCCAGCGGATCGCCTTGTGCCCGCGCCAGCCGAGACGGTTACGCCCCCACAACAGCACGCTGAACACCACCCAGGCCAGGCACGCCAGCAGGGTTTTGTGCACCAGGTGCTGGGCGAACAGGTTCTCGACGAACAGCCAGCCGGAGATCAGCGACAGCGACAGCAGCGTCCAGCCGGCCCAGAGGAAACCAAACAGCAGGCTTTCCATGGTTTGCAGTGGCGGGAAGTTCTTGATCAGCCCGGACGGGTGCTTGTTTTTAAGTTGGTGATCTTGCAGCAGCAGGAGCAAGGCCTGGAACACCGCGATGGTGAACATGCCGTAGGCCAGGATCGACAACAGGATGTGCGCCAGGATGCCCGGCTCTTCGTCGATGACCTGCACGGTGCCTGTTGGCGTGAATTGCGCCAGCAGCACGGTCAGCATTCCCAGCGGGAATAGCAGCACCAACAGGTTTTCGACCGGAATGCGGTAGCAGGCCAGCAAGGTCAGCGCGATAACGGCAGCGGCGATCAGGCTGGCGGCGCTGAAAAAGTCCAGGCCCAAGCCGACCGGCGTCATCAGGTGGGTGAACAGGCTCGCGGCGTGAGCCAGCAGGGCGACGACGCCCAGGCCCACCAGCAGACGTTTGTCCGCTTTAGTGCCTTGGGCCAGACGAGTGCCCTGATAGAGAGTCGCAGCGGCATATAAAAGGGCGGCGGCGAGGCTGGGTAGCAAACTGGGTGACAAGGGGACCATAAATCCTGATAGACAAGCCCGAAAGGCGCTGAGTTTGGCACACACCTGCGCTGCACGAAAGACTCCCGGGCCAGACAGCGCGTGTGCAGCGGCGCAGTCTTCGCTATAATCCGCGACCTGCCCACGCCGCAGGCTTGCTGAGCGCTGTTTTTAATAGCGATTTACCACAGCCTGGGCCGCCATTACCTCGGTCACCACTGCATTTCGATGAATAGGGCCTGAAAGGATCGCGCATGTTTGAAAACTTGACTGACCGTCTCTCGCAGACGCTGCGCCATGTCACCGGCAAGGCCAAGCTGACCGAGGACAATATTAAAGACACCCTGCGTGAAGTGCGCATGGCGTTGCTGGAAGCCGACGTGGCCTTGCCTGTGGTCAAGGACTTCGTCAACTCGGTCAAAGAGCGCGCAGTGGGCACCGAAGTGTCCCGCAGCCTGACGCCGGGCCAGGCATTTGTGAAGGTCGTCCAGGCCGAACTCGAAAGCCTGATGGGCGCAGCCAACGAAGACTTGAACCTCAGCGCCGTGCCACCGGCCGTTGTGCTGATGGCCGGTCTGCAGGGCGCGGGTAAAACCACCACCGCCGGCAAGCTGGCGCGCTTCCTTAAAGAGCGCAAGAAGAAGTCGGTCATGGTGGTATCGGCTGACGTCTACCGTCCGGCCGCGATCAAGCAGCTGGAAATGCTCGCAGGCGAAGTCGGTGTGACCTTCTTCCCGTCCGACCTGAGCCAGAAGCCGGTCGACATTGCCAACGCGGCTATTAAAGAAGCCAAGCTCAAATTCATCGACGTGGTCATCGTCGATACCGCCGGTCGCCTGCACATCGACGAAGAGATGATGGGCGAGATCAAGGCGTTGCATGCCGCGATCAACCCGGTCGAGACGCTGTTCGTGGTCGACGCCATGACCGGCCAGGATGCGGCCAACACCGCCAAGGCTTTCGGCGATGCACTGCCGCTCACCGGCGTGATCCTGACCAAGGTCGACGGTGACGCCCGTGGCGGTGCCGCGCTGTCGGTACGCGCCATCACCGGCAAGCCGATCAAATTCATCGGTATGGGCGAGAAGAGCGATGCGCTCGAGCCGTTCCACCCTGAACGTATCGCCTCGCGCATCCTCGGCATGGGCGACGTGCTCAGCCTGATCGAGCAGGCCGAAGCCACGCTCGACAAAGACAAAGCCGACAAGCTTGCTAAAAAGCTGAAGAAGGGCAAGGGCTTCGACCTCGAAGACTTCCGTGACCAACTGCAACAAATGAAGAACATGGGCGGCCTTGGCGGCCTGATGGACAAGCTGCCGAACATCGGCGGTGTGAACCTGGCGCAAATGGGCAATGCCCAGGGCGCGGCAGAGAAGCAGTTCAAGCAGATGGAAGCCATCATCAACTCCATGACCCCGGCCGAGCGCCGCGACCCTGAGCTGATCAGTGGTTCGCGCAAACGTCGGATCGCCATGGGCTCCGGCACCCAGGTGCAGGACATCGGTCGCTTGATCAAGCAGCACAAGCAGATGCAGAAGATGATGAAGAAATTCTCCGCCAAAGGCGGGATGGCCAAGATGATGCGCGGCATGGGCGGTATGTTGCCCGGCGGCGGCATGCCGAAAATGTAAAAAGTATTCGAGCGCAAGCTTGCTTGCGCTCCGACCCACAGGGACGTGGGATCTCCAGCAAACCCGCGGTTAGCGGGAGCTGACTCGCCGTTTTAACCGACGGCTCTATAGCAGATCTGAGTGGCACGCTGATAGGCGCCAGAAAAAGACATTTGCAAAAGTCCGGATATTCCTTAGAATATGCGGCCTTTCGGGCACCTATGCCCGCTGTGCATTTAGATTTGCAGCACCGACTACAGGAACGATGTTCACATGCTAACAATCCGTCTTGCCCTTGGCGGCTCCAAAAAGCGCCCGTTTTACCACTTGACCGTAACCGACAGCCGCAACCCGCGCGACGGTTCGCACAAGGAACAGGTTGGTTTCTTCAACCCTGTTGCTCGTGGTCAAGAAGTTCGTCTGTCCGTGAACCAAGAGCGCGTAGCCTACTGGCTGAGCGTTGGCGCACAGCCATCCGAGCGCGTTGCAAAACTGTTGAAGGACTCGGCTAAGGCCGCAGCCTGAGCAATATGAACGCGACGCCAGCTGTTGCTGATGATTTGATCGTTATCGGCAAGATTTACTCTGTTCATGGCGTTCGCGGCGAAGTGAAGGTGTATTCCTTTACTGATCCGACTGAAAACCTGTTGCAGTACAAAACCTGGACGCTCAAGCGCGAAGGTAGTGTGAAGCAGGTCGAGCTGGTCAGTGGACGCGGGAGCGATAAGTTCCTGGTCGCAAAGCTCAAGGGTCTTGATGACCGTGAAGAAGCTCGTCTTCTGGCCGGTTATGAGATCTGCGTGCCGCGCAACCTGTTCCCTGAATTGACCGACGGCGAGTACTACTGGTACCAGCTGGAAGGTCTGAAGGTTATTGATCAACTGGGGCAATTGCTCGGGAAAATCGATCATCTTCTGGAAACCGGCGCCAATGATGTAATGGTGGTCAAGCCTTGCGCTGGCAGCCTGGATGATCGCGAACGCCTGTTGCCCTATACCGAGCAATGCGTGTTGGCCGTCGACCTGGCCGCGGGCGAGATGAAGGTGGAATGGGATGCGGACTTCTAAGCGTGGCTAATTTGCGCATTGAAGTGATCAGTTTGTTTCCCGAGATGTTTTCCGCCATCAGCGAGTACGGCATCACCAGTCGGGCGGTGAAACAGGGGCTGTTGCAGCTTACCTGTTGGAACCCGCGAGACTACACGACGGATCGACATCACACTGTGGACGATCGCCCATTTGGCGGTGGCCCGGGCATGGTGATGAAGATCAAGCCCCTGGAAGATGCGTTGGTCGAGGCCAAGGCAGCAGCCGGGGAGAAGGCGAAGGTAATTTACCTGTCCCCTCAAGGCCGTCAGCTGAAACAGGCAGGCGTGCGCGAACTGGCGAATGAGGAGGCCTTAATCCTGATTGCCGGTCGCTATGAAGGCATTGACGAGCGTTTTATTGAAGCGCATGTCGATGAAGAGTGGTCGATTGGGGACTATGTCCTGTCTGGCGGCGAGCTGCCGGCGATGGTCCTGATAGATGCGGTTACACGACTGCTGCCTGGAGCTTTAGGGCATGCGGACTCCGCGGAGGAAGATTCCTTCACGGATGGTTTGCTGGATTGCCCGCACTACACCCGACCGGAGGTGTATGCGGATCAGCGTGTTCCCGACGTATTGCTAAGTGGCAATCACGCACACATCCGGCGTTGGCGTTTACAGCAGTCCCTTGGTCGGACCTATGAACGACGCGCCGATCTTCTGGAAAGCCGCTCGCTTTCTGGAGAAGAGAAGAAGCTGCTCGAGGAATACATCCTCGCGCGGGACGATAGTTAACAACGTATCGATGGTAGGTCCATTGACTTACCTTAGGAGCACAGCATGACTAACAAAATCATCCTTGCACTCGAAGCAGAGCAGATGACCAAAGAGATCCCTACCTTTGCCCCGGGCGACACTATTGTCGTTCAGGTGAAAGTGAAGGAAGGCGACCGTTCGCGTCTGCAAGCGTTCGAAGGCGTGGTAATCGCCAAGCGTAACCGTGGTGTGAACAGTGCTTTCACTGTTCGTAAAATCTCCAACGGTGTTGGCGTAGAGCGTACTTTCCAGACCTACAGCCCGCAAATCGACAGCATGGCCGTTAAGCGTCGCGGTGACGTACGTAAAGCCAAGCTGTACTACCTGCGTGACCTGTCCGGTAAAGCAGCTCGCATCAAGGAAAAACTGGCTTAAGTCCAGCTTCCCGATGCAGAAAAAAGCAGCCTACGGGCTGCTTTTTTGTGCCTGAAATTTGTCTGTTTACCGGTATTTGCCCATGACCACCCGCCTCGAAGAAATCCAGCGTCGCACCGACCTGTCCGTCACCCACGTGACCAAAGCCGTGTTCCCGCCGACCACCAACCACCACAACACCCTGTTCGGCGGCACTGCGCTGGCGTGGATGGATGAAGTGTCGTTCATCACCGCCACGCGCTTTTGCCGCTTGCCACTGGTGACCGTGTCCACCGACCGTATCGACTTCAACCACGCGATCCCGGCCGGCTCCATCGTCGAGTTGATCGGCCGCGTAATCAAAGTGGGTAACACCAGCCTCAAGGTCGAGGTTGAAGTATTCGTCGAGAGCATGAGTGCCGATGGCCGTGAAAAGGCGATCCAGGGCGTGTTCAGTTTTGTCGCGATTGATGCTGACAAACGCCCTGTGCCGGTATTGCCTGGTTTTGCCGACTGACTTATTCGGCTGTGTTGTTTTCTGGTTGAATCACGGCCAGCAAGGTCCAGCCAGCTACGGGTTTCAAGCTGCTGTCCGGGGTCACCACGTGTACCCAGCCTGCGGTATCGCGGGCAAACAGCAGCGTCGCGCGGTCACCATGCAGCGCCTGGTACTGTTCCCAGCTGAAGCCTTCGGTCAGGTTGGTGCTATACAGCTCTGCACCTTGGCCCAGCAGGCTCGCAAGTTTGGTGTAACTCAGGGGTTGGCTGCCCAGCAAATGGCCACGGTGCTCGTGGCTGGCCCGGTGCTTATCGGTGCGACGGCTTTCCTGGCTGCTGGCCAGGGCGAACAGACGATGCCCAAAATCGTGGCGAAAGCGCATGGCGGCCAAAGTGTTCAGTTCGCCCGAAGGTGAGAGCGCCAGCAAATGCCCGAGGCCGACCAGATCCAGATGCGATTCGGCATGCTGTGATGCCGGGTTGCCGAAGTAAGTGGGTAGCCCTTCCATTCGGCTGGCGCGGATGTTTTCCCAACTGGAGTCGGTCAGCAGCACTCTGCTGCCCAGTTGTTGCAAGGCTTTGCCCAGGATGCGCGCCGGGCCGTTCGCGCCGACGATCAGGAAGCCGCTGGGCGCAGGCTCGGCGACTTTCAGCAGGCGTGCCAGCGGGCGTGCCGTGGCGCTTTGCAGGACAACGGTGCCGATAATCACGGCGAATGTCAGTGGCACCAATAACAGTGCGCCTTCATGACCGGCCTCATCCAGGCGAATGGCGAAAATCGCCGACACGGCTGCGGCCACGATCCCGCGTGGTGCAATCCAGGACAACAGGGCACGTTCACGCCAGTTCAGGCCGGAACCAAAGGTCGAAAGCGCGACGTTCAAAGGTCGTGCAATAAATTGAATGATCAGTAACAGGATCAGTACGAACGGCCCCAAGGCAATCAGGGCGTTCAGGTCCAGGCGCGCGGCCAGCAGAATGAATAACCCGGAAATCAGCAGGACGCTGAGGTTTTCCTTGAAATGCAGGATGTGGCGTACGTCAACGCCCTTCATATTGGCCATCCACATGCCCATCAACGTCACGGCCAGCAGGCCGGACTCATGCATCACCGCGTTGGAGGCGATGAAAATTCCCAGAACGCCAGCCAGCGTAGCCAGGTTATGCAGGTATTCCGGCAGCCATTGCCGGCGCATGATCTGCCCCAACACCCAACCACCGGCGACTCCGAACAGGCTGCCGCACAGGATCACGCCGCCAAAGGTCAGCAGGCTGTGACTCAAGCCGTCGCCTGACGCGCGAGCGATAATAAAGCTGTAGACCACCACGGCGAGCAGCGCACCAATCGGGTCAATGACAATGCCTTCCCAGCGTAAGATATTGGCGATCGAGGCTTTTGGCCGCACGACACGTAACATGGGCACAATCACGGTAGGCCCGGTCACCAGTGTCAAAGTGCCGAAAAGCAGGGCGAGCATCCAGTCAAAACCCAGCAGCCAGTGGGTAGCCAGGGTAATGACGGCCCATGTCGACAGGGCGCCGACCGTGACAAGGCGATGCACGACGCTGCCGATCTCCTTCCATTCCGAAAGGTGCAGCGTGAGGCTGCCTTCAAACAGGATCAGTGCCACGGCCAGGGATACCAATGGCATCAGCAACGGACCGAACATTTCCTGAGGGTTCAGCCAGCCCAGCACCGGCCCTGCCAGGATTCCGCTGACCAGCAGAAACAGAATGGCGGGAAGTTTCAGGCGCCATGCCAGCCATTGGCAGGCCAACGCGGCCACGCCAATGCCACCAAATGCCAGCAGAATCTGTTGTTCGCTCATTGAAGCTTCCTGTTCCTTGAAATAGCGGGCTATGAAAGACTAGTGCCCGTTGTAACAGTTCACTAAATAATTTGCGCAAAGCCCTGTGCTGCGCTGCTTGAGTGCCCATGCCCGCCATTGACCATCCCCTGATCGACCGCTTCCTCGACGCCCTGTGGCTGGAAAAAGGCCTGTCGGACAACACCCGCCAGGCTTATCGCAGCGACTTGGCTTTGTTCAATGGCTGGTTGCAGGACAAAAACCTTGAACTGATCAATGCCGGTCGTGAGTTGATCCTCGATCACCTGGCCTGGCGCCTGGAGCAGAATTACAAGCCGCGTTCCACGGCGCGATTTCTCTCGGGCGTACGTGGGTTTTATCGCTATTTGCTGCGGGAAAAGCTGATTGCTGTCGACCCGACCCTACAAATCGACATGCCCCAGCTCGGTAGGCCATTGCCTAAATCCTTGTCGGAAGCTGACGTCGATGCCTTGCTCGCCGCCCCCGATCTGAGCGAAGCCATCGGCCAGCGCGACCGCGCCATGCTTGAGGTCTTGTATGCCTGCGGTTTGCGCGTGACCGAGCTGATCAGCCTGACCCTGGAGCAAGTCAACCTGCGCCAGGGCGTGTTGCGCGTGATGGGCAAAGGCAGCAAGGAGCGGTTGGTGCCGATGGGCGAGGAGGCGATTGTGTGGGTGGAGCGCTATATGCGTGACGCCCGCAATGAGCTGCTTGGTGGGCGACCCAGCGATGTGCTGTTCCCCAGCCTGCGCGGCGAGCAGATGACTCGCCAGACCTTCTGGCACCGTATCAAGCACCAGGCCAAGGTCGCCGGGATCGGCAAGGCGCTGTCGCCGCATACCTTGCGCCATGCATTCGCCACGCATTTGCTCAACCACGGCGCGGATTTGCGCGTGGTGCAAATGCTGCTGGGCCACAGCGACTTGTCCACAACCCAGATCTACACCCATGTGGCACGCGCACGCTTGCAGGAGATGCACGCCAAGCACCACCCGCGCGGTTGAAAGCCGCCAATTTGTCCCGCCATCGGCTGCCCTGGCGCCCAACTGTGGTAGGCTTTGCCGGTTAGCAAAGGGGACGGCCACTGCCCGCGTTTCCAAGCGGTGTTCCACAGCCGTCCCTGCATCTGCCTTCAGGAGTTCCCATGCGCTTGACCCAGATTATTGCCGCCGCAGCGATTGCGTTGGTTTCCACCTTTGTTGTCGCCGATGACGCCGCCGAACAAACCATTCGCAAGAGTTTGGCGGACCTGAAGCTCGACACCCCGATCGAAAGCATCAGCGCCAGCCCCATGGCCGGCCTGTATGAAGTCAAGCTCAAGGGCAGCCGTGTGCTGTACGCCAGTGCCGATGGCCAGTACATCGTCCAGGGCTACCTGTTCCAGCTTAAAGACGGCAAGCCGGTCAACCTGACCGAGAAGGCCGAGCGCCTGGGCGTGTCCAAGCTGATCAACGGCATTCCGGTGGCTGAGACCGTGGTTTACCCAGCCATTGGCGAGACCAAGACCCACATTACCGTGTTCACCGACACCACGTGCCCGTACTGCCACAAGCTGCACGCCGAAGTGCCTGCGCTGAACAAGGCCGGTATCGAAGTGCGCTACGTCGCGTTCCCGCGCCAGGGCCTGGGTTCGCCGGGTGACGAGCAACTGCAAGCCGTATGGTGTTCGGCCGACAAGAAATCGGCCATGGACAAAATGGTCGATGGCAAGGAAATCAAGGCGGCCAAATGTGCCAACCCGGTTTCCAAGCAGTTCGCCCTCGGCCAGTCGATTGGCGTGAACGGTACACCGGCCATCGTTTTGGCTGACGGCCAAGTGATTCCGGGCTACCAGCCGGCGCCACAAGTTGCCAAACTGGCACTGGGTGCGAAGTAAGCAGTCATCGTCGAGCCTTTGACGATCATGCCCCGTCGAACAGTCGACGGGGCATTAATTGAGAGCCGCAGTTGTGCGGCTGTTTACCACGGCCGACCTTGAGTCGGCCGTTTCATGGGGAGTTCTTCAGTGAAACCGGTCAAAGTAGGCATCTGTGGGTTAGGGACCGTCGGTGGCGGCACCTTGAACGTACTTCAGCGTAATGCTGAAGAAATTTCCCGCCGTGCAGGGCGTGGGATTGAAGTGGCGCAAATTGCCACGCGTACGCCAAAGCCTCAGTTCCAAACGACCGGTATTGCGATTACCAACGATGTCTTCGCTGTGGCCACCAACCCTGAAATCGATATCGTCATCGAGCTGGTTGGCGGTTATACCGTGGCCCGCGAGCTGGTGCTGCTGGCCATCGAAAACGGCAAGCACGTGGTCACCGCCAACAAGGCGCTGATCGCCGTACACGGCAACGAGATCTTCGCCAAGGCGCGTGAAAAGGGTGTGATTGTCGCGTTCGAAGCCGCCGTGGCCGGTGGCATCCCGGTGATCAAGGCGATCCGTGAAGGCCTGTCTGCCAACCGTATCAACTGGGTGGCCGGTATCATCAACGGCACCGGTAACTTCATCCTCACCGAAATGCGCGAGAAGGGCCGCACCTTCGAAGACGTGCTGGCCGAAGCTCAAGCCTTGGGTTACGCCGAAGCCGACCCGACCTTCGACGTGGAAGGCATCGACGCAGCGCACAAGCTGACCATTTTGGCGTCCATCGCCTTTGGCATTCCGCTACAGTTCGACAAGGCCTACACCGAAGGCATCACCAAGCTCACCACCGCCGACGTGAACTACGCCGAAGCCCTGGGCTACCGCATCAAGCACCTAGGTGTGGCGCGCAGTACCCCGGCCGGTATCGAATTGCGTGTACACCCGACGCTGATCCCGGCTGACCGCCTGATCGCTAACGTCAATGGCGTGATGAACGCCGTGATGGTCAACGGTGACGCCGCCGGCTCCACCCTGTTCTACGGCGCTGGCGCCGGCATGGAGCCGACCGCTTCGTCGGTGATCGCCGACCTGGTAGACGTGGTTCGCGCCATGACCAGCGACCCGGAAAACCGCGTGCCGCACCTGGCCTTCCAGCCGGATTCGCTGTCGGCCCACCCGATCCTGCCGATCGAAGCCTGTGAAAGCGCTTACTACCTGCGCATCCAGGCCAAGGATCACCCAGGCGTGTTGGCCCAAGTGGCCAGCATCCTCTCGGAGCGTGGCATCAACATCGAGTCGATCATGCAGAAGGAAGTCGAGGAACAAGACGGCCTGGTGCCGATGATCCTGCTGACCCACCGCGTGCTCGAGCAGCACATCAACGATGCCATTGCCGCGCTTGAAGCGTTGCAGGGCGTGGTTGGGCCGGTGGTGCGCATCCGTGTTGAACACCTGAACTAATCGTTTAGCGGCAAGGGCCCCACACGTTCGGCGGCCCTTGTTCAGAATGCTCTAGAGGAGCCAGTCATGCGTTATATCAGCACCCGCGGCCAGGCACCGGCCCTGAACTTCGAAGACGTTTTGCTCGCCGGCCTTGCCACTGACGGCGGCCTGTACGTGCCGGAAAACCTGCCACGTTTCACTCAGGAAGAGATCGCCTCGTGGGCCGGCCTGCCGTACCACGAACTGGCGTTCCGGGTGATGCGCCCGTTTGTTACCGGCAGCATTCCTGATGCGGACTTTAAAAAGATTCTGGAAGAAACGTATGGCGTGTTTTCCCACAACGCCATCGCACCCCTGCGTCAACTGAACGGCAATGAGTGGGTGCTGGAGCTGTTCCACGGCCCGACCCTGGCGTTCAAGGACTTCGCCCTGCAACTGCTCGGTCGCCTGCTCGACTACGTGCTGGAAAAACGCGGCGAGCGTGTGGTGATCATCGGTGCCACCTCCGGTGATACCGGCTCGGCGGCCATCGAAGGTTGCAAGCACTGCGAGAACGTCGACATCTTCATCCTGCACCCGTACAAGCGCGTGTCGGAGGTGCAGCGTCGCCAGATGACCACCATCTTCGGTGAGAACATCCACAACATCGCCATCGAAGGCAACTTCGATGACTGCCAGGAAATGGTCAAGAACAGCTTCGCTGACCAGAGCTTCCTCAAAGGTACGCGTTTGGTGGCGGTGAACTCGATCAACTGGGCGCGGATCATGGCCCAGATCGTCTACTACTTCCACGCCTCCCTGCAGTTGGGCGGCCCGGCGCGTTCGGTGTCGTTCTCGGTGCCGACCGGCAACTTTGGCGACATCTTCGCCGGTTACCTGGCGCGCAACATGGGCCTGCCGATCAACCAGTTGATCGTCGCCACCAACCGCAACGACATCCTGCACCGCTTCATGAGCGGCAACCAGTACGTCAAGGAAACCCTGCACGCCACGCTGTCGCCATCGATGGACATCATGGTCTCGTCGAACTTCGAACGCCTGCTGTTCGACATGCATGGTCGCAACGGCGCAGCCATTGCCGGTTTGATGGACACCTTCAAGAGCGGCGGTGGTTTCAGCGTTGATGAAGAGCGCTGGACCGAAACCCGCAAGCTGTTCGACTCCCTGGCCGTGGACGATGCGCAAACCTGCGAAACCATCGCCGAAGTCTATGCGCAGACCGGCGAGCTGCTCGACCCGCACACCGCTATCGGTGTGAAGGCCGCACGCGAATGCCGTCGCAGCCTGGACATCCCGATGGTGATTCTGGGCACCGCCCACCCGGTCAAATTCCCGGAAGCGGTGGAGAAGGCCGGCGTTGGCAAGGCGCTGGAGTTACCGCCGCACCTGGCTGACCTGTTCGAGCGCGAAGAGCGCTGCACCGTGCTGGCCAATGATCTGAAAGCTGTGCAGGCGTTTGTCAGCCAGCATGGCAATCGCGGCAAGCCACTCTGATTCATCAGTGGCTGCGCGGCAGATCAAGCCCGTCTTCGTGACGGGCTTTTTCATTCTGGCGGGCCATACTTGCGCAGGCGCTTAACCCGAAGACTCAAGGAAACCCAATCGGTGCATGCAGTAATCCAATGGACGGTGCGTTTGGCGTGTGTGCTCTTGCTTGGCCAAGTGCCAATGGGCCTGGCCGCCGTCAGCCTGCCTTTCAAACTGGTGCCGGCGTTTATCCCGCTGGAGCCGTTGCCGCTGGCGCCGGCGCAGCAGCAGTGGCTGGCAGCCCATCGGACCTTGAAGGTGGGGATTTCCATTGATGACTATCAGCCGATTGATATCACCCGCGACCGCAATCGCTACCAGGGCATCAGTGCCGATTACCTGAGCCTGGTCGGTGCGCGCCTGGGTGTGTCGATGCAGGTGCTCGGTTTTGCCGAACGCGCCCAGGCGGTCGAGGCGTTGCGCAACGGTGCCATTGACATTCTCACCAGCGCCAATGGCTATGAGCGTGATGTACCCGGTTTGCAGTTTACCCGCGACTACATGCCCGACCGGTCGGTAGTAGTACTGTGTCGCGACGATAGCCAGGGCGACGATCTGACGGGCAAGAAGCTGGTGTTGCTCGATGGCTATGCCAACGTCAAGAACGTGCATGCCGCCTACCCCGGCAGCCACATCATGCTTGCGCCCAACCTCTACAGTGGGCTGGAGGCGCTCAATCAGGGCGACGCCGATGCGTTTATCGGCAACGAAGTCATCGTGCGCGCCTACAAGTCGCTGCGGCCTTACCTGAGGTTGCAGATCAAAGAAGAAAGTCGCTTGCCCCCGATCGGCTTCGCGTTTGCCACTCGCCAGGCCGACCCGTTGCTCGGTGCCATGATGGACAGCGCGCTGGCGAGCATCGATGAGTCGGTGCAGCGCGAAATTCTCGCGCGCTGGACCACCGGACTGGGTGTCGGTTTTGGTGTTGAGCGCATTGCGCTGTCGGCCTCGGAGCGGGCGTGGGTGTTGCAGCACCCGCATGTGGTGGTGGCGGCCCAGCAAATGTCGCCTTACGTGTTCAGGGACAAGGACGACCGCTGGGTGGGCTTGAACGTTGACCTGCTCAACCGGATTTCGCGCATGACCGGTTTACAGTTTGTCTTCGAGGAGGCGCATTCCACTGCGCAAACCCTGAGCTGGCTGGAAACGGGCAGGGCGGACATGAACACCACCTTGGCCGAGAATCAGGAGCGCCAGGCGCTGCTCAACTTCAGCCACAGTTTCGGTGGCTCTGGCTGGGTGTTTGTCGAGCCTGCTGATGCGGCGCCGCTGACCGGCCTGGATCAGTTGGCCGGCAAGGTGCTGGTGCTGCCGGCACGGCATGTACTTGAGCCCTACATTCGCCAGGCGTACCCGCAGATCAACCTGCGCTTGGTCACTGATTACACCCAGGCCCGTGACTGGGTAAGACGCGGCGAAGCGGCTGCCACGCTGCAAACAGAAGTGGAAGTGCAGAGTTACCCACAGGATGGCCTGCGCATTGGCCGCAGCGTCGATGGCAAGTGGTCGGCCAACAGCCTGTCGGTGCGCAAGGACCAGCCTGAACTGTTGAGCATTCTGAACAAGGCGCTGGAAGCCTTGCCGGTCGCCGAGCTGAGCGCCTTGCGCCTGCGCTGGATCGGCGCGGTGGCGATTCCGGTGCCGGCCTGGCAGCGTGTCCCTGCCTGGGCTTACTGGACGGTGGCCATGGCGATCCTGTTTGTGCTGGTGTCGCTGGTGTGGAACAGCCGGCTCAAGCGCCAGATCCACCAGCGGCTGGAGGCTGAGCGTCGGCTCAATGACCAATTGGCCTTCAAGCGCGCCTTGCTCGACGGCATGCCCAACCCGCTATTCGTGCGCGACCTGGCCGGGCGCCTGGTGACCTGCAACAAAAGTTATGAACAGCAATTGGCAACTCGCCTTGAAAAGATCGAGGGCCTGACCTTGATGGAAAGCGCGGTGATGCCCGAACTCACCGCCGCGCGCCTGCATGCAGGCCATATGGTGCAACTGGCCACGCAACAACCGCTGTTTGTCGACCGGGAGCTGGAACTCAACGGCGGCAGCGTTCACGTGTACCAATGGACTGTGCCGTTCTTTGACGCCGAGAACCGTTTGCAGGGGTTGCTGGGTGGCTGGATCGACATCAACGAGCGCAAAGTCCTGGAGCATCAATTAATGGACGCGCGTCAGGCCGCCGACGAAGCGAACTACGCCAAAAGTGCGTTTCTCTCAACCCTGAGCCACGAGATTCGTACACCGATGAACGCCATCATCGGCTTGCTCGAACTGGAGCAGGAACGCTGCCTGGCAGCCGGCCAGCCTGTGTCCGACGCCTTGCAGGTAGCCCATCGCTCGGCACGTGAGCTGATTGCGTTGATGGGCGACAGCCTGGACCTTGCCAAGATTGAGTCGGGCCATATGCAACTGGCACCGCAATCGACTGAGCTGAAGGGCTTTTTCGAAGGTATCCAGCGCTTGTTCGAGGCCACGGCGCAAAAAAAGGGCCTGCACCTGACCCTGGCGTTTGACCCGGCAGCCCAGGGTTATTACTGGTTTGACCCGCTGCGCTTGCGCCAAGTGATGCACAACCTTTTGGGCAATGCGCTCAAGTTTACTCAGCACGGCGGGGTGCGTATCAGTGTCGATTGCCGGCACGATGAGGCCGGCGCCGAATACCTGCACCTGTGCGTGGAAGACAGCGGTCCGGGGATTGGGGCCGATCAGCAAGCGAGGATGTTCAAGCCGTTTGTGCAGATGAGCGCTTCGACCGCGGCCGAGCATGGCGGCACTGGCCTGGGTTTGAGTATCTGCCAGCAGTTGGTGGAGTTGATGGGCGGTAGCATTCACCTCAACAGTGTCGTGGGCGCAGGTACGGTGGTGTGCATCGACCTGCACCTGGCGCGGATCAGCACTGACGACGTACCGACACCCTTCGGTGCTTCATTGCCGCCTGCCGGTCGCAGCCTGTCGGTGCTGGTGGTCGATGATCTGGCGGCCAACCGTCTGGTACTGGTGCAGCAGTTGGAGTTCCTCGGCCATCAAGTGGTCGCCGTCGATTCAGCGCAGGGCGCGTTGCAGGCATGGTCGCAGCAACGCTTTGACGTGCTGGTCACCGATTGCCAGATGCCGGGCATGTCCGGCTATGAGCTGAGCCAGGCGATCCGACGGATTGAAGCCACTGAGCAGTTACCGCGTTGCGCAGTGATCGGTTGCACCGCGAATGCCATGCAGGATGAACAACAGCGTGGCAACGAAGTCGGCATGGATGAGCTGTTGGTCAAGCCGATCACGTTGCAGCGCTGGGCTCAGGTGCTGGCAGAACGGGCGGCGCCACGCTCTTTTGATATCCAGACCCTGCGCACCATGACCCAGGCTGAAGGGCCGGTGCTGCACAGCATGCTGCAAGAGTTGGCCAGGAGCCTGGACCGCGAGCATGAAGTGATGGAGGTGGCCTTGGTCGAGCAAGACATGGCGCGCTTGAATGCTGCGTTGCATCGGCTCAAGGGCATTTGCTCTCTGGTCGATGCGCTGCCGCTGGCCAAGGCGTGCATGGCCCTGGAGAGCTGCGCACGTGAGGCGCGCGGCAGCGAACTTGAGGCGCCGTGGTCAAGGTTGTCCCAGGCGTTGATGGTGTTCCGTCGCGACCTGCAACCCTACCTGGACGCTCGCATTTAGGGTCATGGCTTTCAGCTGTTTGGCTAATCCCCCTCATTCGAGGACGAACCCTTTCACTGTGGCGAGCAGGCTTGCCCTGCGTTGGGCTGCGCAGCAGCCCCAGCCCGCTACGACTGACGCACCGGATAGCCTGAATGGGGGCGGCTTCGCCACCCAACGCAGGGCAAGCCTGCTCGCCACAGGTTGCCTTTTGCCGGTTCCATTTCTCAATTGCCTTACTTGACTGCGTCAGCCCAAAGACCTTGAACGGCATAACGTTTAGGACACGTCCTATGGGGCGCCCTGCAGCTTTTGGTTACTGTGCCGGTCTTTGCCCGCTGCCGACAGAGTTGCCCATGCGTTCCCTCAAAGTGCTGATCCTTGAAGACAACCCGTTTCAACTGATGGCGCTGCACCAGATGCTCAATGCCAACGGCGTGTTCAACGTACTCACCGCCGAAACGGTCGACGCCGCGCGCCAGTCACTGGACAGTGCCGGCCCGGTGGACATTGCCATTTGCGATCTGTACCTGGAGCAGGGCGATGGCCTGGAGTTGATCCGCGAACTGGCCGAGCGCAGCCTGGCCCAGGTGCTGATCCTGCTCAGCAATGCCGAACCGGACGTGCTCGAAGGCGTGGCCAATATGGCGCGGCAACAAGGGCTGAATGTGCTGGCGTGCTTGCCCAAGCCGGCGTCGGCCAAGCTGGTCGGGCAAGTGTTGATGGACTGCCAGGCGCGCTTGCGTGCGGGGCCGCCGGTGACCTCATGGGCGCGGGTGCGTCATCTGCTCGACCTGAGCGAGCGCGAGCCGTTGCCACCCTCGGCGGACGTCAGCCAGGCCAGCATCGCGCGCTGTGGCCGGGTTTGGTATCAGCCTATCGTCAGCCAGGCCGGCGTGCTGCAACGGGTCGAGGCCCTGGCCCGTTGGCAATCTAATGAAAATGAGCTGCTGTTGCCTGACGACTTTTTGCCGGTGCTGGAGTTTGCCGGCATGGAAGAGGCCTTCACTTGGCACGTACTGGAGCAGGCACTGGGCCTGGCTGGCCAGGTCATGGGCCAGACCGGGCAACTGCTGCCTGTAGCGGTGAATATTCCCGGGCGCATGCTGGAGCGACCGCACTTTCCCCAAGTACTGCAAGGCCTGCTGCAACTGCACGGCGTGCCGGCCCATGGGCTCACCTTGGAGTTGGTGGAGACCTCACGGTTAAAAACCGACAGTGCCCACCTCACCGGGCTGCTGCGCTTGCGGATGATGGGGTGCAAGTTGTCCATTGGTGATTTCGGCGTCGGCGGCACCAGCCTGCAGAGCCTGCTGGCGTTGCCCTTCACTGAGCTAAAGATCCCTCCGGTGTTTGCCAGTGGCATGGCCGAGGATGATCGCAAGGCTGCCGTGGTGGCGGGTGCCATGAGCATGGCTGCGCACTTGGGCATTGGCGTGGTGGTGACCGGGGTGGAAAGCGCCGCCGATTACCATGCCGTCGGAGAATTGGGCGCGGCCTGGTTGCAAGGCTGTTTTATCGCGCGGCCAATGGAGGTCGAGGCGCTCAAGCAATGGATCGCGTTTCAGGCTATGCCAGTCCGTGTTCCTGCACATAGATAAACAGCGCGGCATCGTTGCCCAGGCCCAGCTTGCGCATGGCGCTGACCTTGTGCGCGCTGACCGTCTGCTTGCTGCGATGCAGTTGCGCGGCGATCTCGCCCACCGCCAACCCGGCAGCCAACAGGCGGATCACCTCCAGTTCCCGAGGTGACAGCTGTTGCTGCGACTGCAGGTGGTCGGTGCCGACTTCGCCGGCAAGGCTCAGTGCCTGGCGAATGGCGTGGGCCACATAAGGACGCCCTTGCCGCACGTGGTGAATTGCTTGCGGCAGCTCATCGGCCAAGCTGGCCTTGCTCAGCAGGCCCATGACCCCCAGTTTCAGAATGGAATGAAACAAGCCGGCGTTATTGAGCATGGTCACCACCACAATCGGCAACCCGGGATAGTACCGACGCAACTGTTCTATCAGGCGCAGCCCGTCGGCCTGAGGCTCGGCGGGCATCATGAAATCGGTCACCAGCACATCACAGGCACAGGTCTGCAGCTGTTCAATCAGGGCTTGGGGCGAATTGGCCTCGGCGACGATGCGTACCCGTTCGTCACGCTCCAACACGGCGCGCAAACCAATCAGAAAAATCGGGTGGTCGTCGGCGAGGACGATGCGCAGTGGCGCTTCAGACGCGGCTTTCAAGGCAGGCTCCCAGGATAATCCAGGGATTCTAGCCTGTTGGAGGTTGTTTTCTCTCTGTCATCTTTGCCGTGCATGCTCGGTTGACTCGGGCAGACGACGATACAAAAGGTCGAACTTTCTGCTGCGGGCACGGGTCACTTGAATGTCAGCACCTTGGTGACATTTTTGTTTTTCGAACTTTATTCGAATGATTGAGTGGTGATCGAGATGGAAAGTATCAGCCTATTGCTCGAAGAAGCACTGAGCCCTTATCAGGTTACGTTGACCACCTCGGGTGTGCAGGGCGAGTGCCTGGTGACCGTGAAGAACCCGGCTGGCGCTATTGTCGTCGAGCGGGAAGTCGATCGCGCGCAATTGACCGATAAGCGCGTGCTGGTGGATGTGGTCGATTGCCTGCTGCGCGACCTTAAAATCGCCGAAGGGCGCCTGGAACCCTCGGTTATCGCCGCCTTGCGCAACGCCGCACAGACTCGCGGCAGCGTGATCGCATGAAGAATTGTTTAATTGGCGAAACTTCCTACGCCATGCCCGGTCAGATTTTTTAACGGCAAGAGCAAACATTGTGCTCCGGTGTTTGTGGCTTGTTGTACTGGTCTTTGTAGGCCACGTTTAACCCCGAAGTGTCTCCCCACTCTTCGGGGTTTCTTTTTGCCTGGGATTTGCCTCGCTGAGGGTCAGGTCTCGGTGCTCAGGGCTCGGGAGAGTCGAGGAAGAAACTCGGGTTGTGCGACAAATACTGTTCACGCATCACTGGGTCCAGCCACGAGGCGTAGGACTGTTGCACCTGCTCCAGTGGAATCTCGCCCAATGCCTGATCGATTCGCTGCATGGCCTGGCGACCTTGCGGCGTGTTGGAGCAAGCGATATGCGTGCGTTGGTAAGGCGCTGAGCCCTTGATGGGAAAGAACAGCAGGTCGTGGGCCGCAATTCCCTGTTGCTGGGCGTGATAGCGGATTTCCGGCGGGTAACCCAGCACCGCCTCCAGCCGCCCCAGGCGCTGCATCTGCAACAGGCTGCCAAGGGCGTCATTGCCGTAATGCAGGGCCAGGGTGTGCGGGTCGGCGTGCTTTAGCTGTTCATCGACGGCGGGGCCGTAACTGCGTTCGGCAGTGGCGCCAATGCGCGCCGTATGGGATTTGAGAAAGGCTTGCAGGTCAAACTGACCCTCGACGATATAGGGCGCCATGGCCGCCTGGTGGCTGCGCTGGATCGTCACCCCATTGCTGACCGTCACGAATGCCTGGGCGGAAAATACCACGTACTGGGCGCGCTCCGGCGTCCACAGCAGCGATGGGTCACAGGTCAGGGATTGAGCACGCAACATTTGAATGCCGCGCGCGCGGTTGACGTGCATCACTTGATGACGATACTCCGGCAGGTGCTCCCTGAGCATCGGCAACAGTTGGTCGAGTGCGCCCTGGTTTTTTTGCGGGCCTTCGAAGATGGTCATTGGCGGCAGGTCGCGCAGCAGCCAGGTCAGTGTGTCCTCGGCCTGAGCCGAGAGCGACCAGCCGCCGAGCAGCGTGCTTACAAGGAGCAAGCGGACGTACGGGCGAACCATCAGATCGCGCCATCCTCACGCAAACGGGTGATGGCGGCGGCGTCGTAACCCAGCTCATTGAGCACCGTGCTGTTGTGCTCCCCTAACTGCGGCCCAACCCATTCGCAACTGCCCGGCGTCTCGGAGAGCTTGGGCACGATGCCTGGCATCTTGAAGTCCTTGCCACCTGGCAGCTGCGCCTTGAGGAACATTTCCCGGGCCAGAAACTGCGGGTCGCCGAGCATGTCTTCGGCGCTGTAGATACGGCTGGCGGGTACTTCGGCCTTGTTCAGTTGCTCGACCACTTGCTCCAGCGGCAGCGAGTTGACCCACCGATCAATCACCCCGTAAAGCTCGTCACGGCGGCTGTCACGCCCGTCATTGCTGGCCAGGGCCGGGTCATTGGCCAAATCGTCGCGGCCGATGGCGCTCATGAAGCGCTTGAAGATGGCATCGCCATTGGCGCCGATCTGCACATGCTTGCCGTCAGCACTGGTATGAATCGAGGAAGGCGTGATGCCGGGCATGATGTTGCCGGTGCGCTCGCGGATAAACCCGAACACGTCGAACTCCGGGATCATGCTTTCCATCATCGCGAAGATGGCTTCGTACAGCGCCACATCCACCACTTGGCCGAGCCCGCCGTTGACCTCACGGTGACGCAACGCCATCAGCGCGCCGATCACCGCCCACAGAGCCGCGATGGAGTCGCCGATGGAAATCCCGGTGCGCACCGGCGGGCGATCTTCAAAGCCTGTGATGTAGCGCAGACCGCCCATGGACTCGCCCACCGCGCCAAAGCCCGGCTGGTCTTTCATCGGGCCGGTCTGGCCGAAACCGGAGAGGCGCACCATCACCAGCTTGGGGTTCAGCGCGTGCAGGGTTTCCCAGCTCAAACCGAGTTTTTCCAGCACGCCGGGGCGGAAGTTTTCGATCAGGATGTCGGCGTCCGCCAGCAGCTGTTTAAGAATCGCCAGGCCATCCGGGTGCTTGAGGTTCAGGGTCAGCGACTTTTTATTGCGCGCCTGCACAAACCACCACAGCGACGTGCCTTCGTACAGCTTGCGCCACTTGCGCAGCGGGTCGCCGCCATCGGGGGATTCGACCTTGATCACCTCGGCACCGAATTCAGCGCAGATACGTGAGGCAAACGGTCCGGCGATCAGGGTGCCCAGTTCGATGACTTTCAGGCCGGAGAGCGGTTTGGCATTAAACGACATGAGGATCCTTAGCAAGCAGGGGCGGTGGTGTCATGCCTTTTAACATAGGCGAGCGGCCCAGGGATAAGCATGATGCAGCGCAGTATTCGTTCAATGGCTGCCCCATCGGTTAGACTGGCGACCTTTCCCTGTCTTTAGAAGCCCGTTCATGGCCCAGCCGTCCACGACCTACAAATTTGAACTGAACCTCACCGACCTCGATCGTTCGGTGTACGAGAGCGTCAAGCAGACCATCGCCCGCCACCCTTCGGAAACCGAAGAACGTATGACCGTGCGGCTGCTGGCCTACGCCCTTTGGTACAACGAGCAGTTGGCGTTCGGGCGTGGCCTGTCAGATGTAGACGAGCCAGCCCTGTGGGAAAAAAGCCTGGATGATCGGGTTCTGCACTGGATTGAAGTCGGCCAGCCCGACGCCGACCGCTTGACCTGGTGCTCACGCCGTACCGAGCGCACCAGCCTGCTGGCCTATGGCAGCCTGCGCGTATGGGAAGGCAAAGTGGTGCCGGTGGCCAAGAACCTCAAGAACGTCCACATCGCCGCCGTGCCGCAGGAAGTCCTCGAGACCCTGGCCAAGGACATGCCGCGCGTGATCAAGTGGGACGTGATGATCAGCGAAGGCACTATTTTCGTGACTGACGACCGTGGCCAGCATGAAGTGCAGCTGGAGTGGCTGGTCGGCGAACGCGGCTAAAAAGTAAAACTGTGAAAAGCTGGCTTCTGTGGGAGCTGGCTTGCCTGCGATAGCATCACCGCGGTATGTCTGATGGACCGAGGTGCCTGCATCGCAGGCAAGCCAGCTCCCACACAAGCCAGCTAGACAAACAGGTTCCAGCGTTGATCTGTGTTGATTGCTCAATTGTCGTTTAACCGTTGTATCTGAAGAGAAGCTTCCGTTACCCCATGCGTATCGATCCTCGCCCGTTGCCCGCTGTCCTGCCGTTTCTCGGTGAATTGCCACCGCTGTTGACCCGTCTCTACGCCGCACGCGGGGTGCAGTCGGAGGCTGAGCTGGACAAGAGCCTGGCGCGGTTGATTCCCTACCAGCAACTCAAGGGCATCGACGCGGCGGTAGACCTGCTGGTGACGGCTCTGGAGCAGCGCCAGCGCATCCTTATCGTCGGTGACTTCGACGCCGATGGCGCCACGGCCAGTACCGTGGGCACGCTGGGCCTGCGTTTGCTCGGCGCGGCGCATGTCGATTACCTGGTGCCCAACCGCTTCGAATACGGCTACGGGCTTACCCCGGA
Organism: Pseudomonas sp. WS 5532; assembly: GCF_012985445.1. Taxonomy (NCBI): domain Bacteria; kingdom Pseudomonadati; phylum Pseudomonadota; class Gammaproteobacteria; order Pseudomonadales; family Pseudomonadaceae; genus Pseudomonas; species Pseudomonas sp. WS 5532. Next base: position 151,549 of record NZ_JAAQWK010000015.1, on the reverse strand, counting down.
AATCGTCGCTGTGGCGCTGCAGCGCGAGCCGCAGCTGCTGATCACCGTGGATAACGGCATCTCCAGCGTTGAAGGCGTGGCGGCGGCGAAGGCCGCCGGGTTGCAAGTATTGGTCACTGACCACCACTTGCCGGGTGATGAATTGCCGGCGGCGGATGCCATTGTCAACCCGAACCAGCCTGGCTGCGAGTTCCCCAGCAAGGCGTTGGCCGGCGTGGGTGTGATCTTTTACGTGCTGATGGCCCTGCGCGCGCGGTTGCGCAGCCTGGGCTGGTACGACAACAAACCCCAGCCAAATATTGGCGAACTGCTTGATCTGGTCGCCTTGGGCAGCGTCGCTGACGTGGTGCCGCTGGATGCCAACAACCGCATTCTGGTGCATCAGGGCCTGGAGCGTATTCGTGCCGGGCGTGCGCGGCCGGGGATCAAGGCGATTCTCGAAGTGGCCAAGCGCGATGCGGCGCGTATCACCTCCACCGACCTCGGTTTTATCCTCGGGCCACGCCTCAATGCAGCCGGGCGCCTGGATGATATGAGCCTGGGCATCGAATGCCTGCTCACCAGCGACGTGGCGGCGGCGCGGGAAATGGCCGCGCAGTTGGACGGCATGAACCAGGACCGCAAATCCATCGAACAAGGCATGCAGCGCGAGGCCCTGGCCCAGCTCAAGGACTTGCCGGTGGAGTCGATGCCTTACGGCTTGTGCCTGTTCGACCCTGAATGGCACCAAGGTGTGATCGGTATTCTGGCGTCACGCATGAAAGAGCGGTATTTCCGTCCGACCATCGCCTTCGCCGACGCTGGTGATGGCCTGCTCAAGGGCTCAGGGCGTTCTGTGCAGGGTTTTCACATCCGTGATGCCCTGGCGGTGGTCGCCAGCCAGCATCCCAACCTGATCGCCAAATACGGCGGCCACGCCATGGCCGCCGGCCTGACCTTGCCCGAGGAAAACTTCCCGCTGTTTGCCGAAGCCTTTGATGCCGAAGTGCGCCGGCAGCTGTGTGAAGAAGACCTCACCGGTCGCCTGCTGACTGACGGCACGTTGGCGGTGGAAGAGTTTCACCTCGAGTTGGCGCGCGCACTGCGCCATGCCGGGCCATGGGGCCAGCACTTTCCCGAGCCGTTGTTTCACGGTGTGTTTCAGTTGGTGGAGCAACGTGTGGTTGGCGAGCGGCACCTGAAGGTGGTGCTCAAGAGCGAATGCGGGTCAGTGAAGCTCGATGGCATTGCGTTTGGTGTGGACCGTGAGGTGTGGCCGAACCCGACGGTGCGTTGGGTGGAATTGGCCTACAAGCTGGATGTGAACGAGTTTCGTGGCAATGAAACTGTGCAACTGATGATTGCGCATATCGAACCGCGCTGAGTCTGGGCCACACCACAAAACAATTGTGGGAGCTGGCTTGTTGTGGGAGCTGGCTTGCCTGCGATGCAGACGCCTCGGTCTATCAGACAGACCGAGGTGATGCTATCGCAGGCAAGCCAGCTCCCACAGAGGTGCCCACGTTCAGCTTTGTGGGCAGCCTTGGATTACTCGGCTTTGTCTTTAGCCTGGTGCTTCACAATGATATCCACCAAGCGCTGAGCCAGCGCCGGGTAGTTCTCATCAAAGTGATGCCCGCCCGGCAGCTTCACTGCCTCGCCCACAGCCGTGGTATCGGTGCAGCCACTCTCGTTGACTTCTTCAGCACCGTAGATGCACACCACTTTGTCCGCCGGCAGCTTGGCCATTTCCGGGCCGGTGGCGGCTTCTTTGCCGGCGTTGCCCAGCCAGCCTTCCACTTCGATTTCAAAGCTGCCGGTGCGTGCAAAGGCGAGCAGGATAATGGCGTCGACACGCTGCTGTTCGCTTTCCGGCATGCGGTTGTAGATCGCCGGCAGTACGTCGGCGCCGAATGAATAACCGGTCAGCACGAAGCGCTTGGTGCCCCACTTCTGGCGGTAGTGCTGCATCAGCTCGGTGAGGTCTTTGGCGCTTTGTTCCGGGGTCTTGTGCTGCCAGTAGTAGCGCAAGGTGTCGATGCCGACCACCGGGTAGCCGATCTTGGCCATTTCACCGGCCACATCGCGGTCCAGGTCACGCCAGCCGCCATCACCGGAGAGGAACAAGGTAACGGTGTCCTTGGCTTGGCCAGCCGGTACTTCGACCACCGGAATCGCCAGGCCGCCGTTGTCCGAACCGACCAATTGCTTGCGCAGTTCGTTGTTCAGTACTTGTGGGTAGTGAATGTCGTAGTCGCTGATGCTGGTAGTCGCGCGCGGTGTATCGCGTACGAAACTGGCGCTTTCATCGTCAGGGTTATCGTTCCACGCCACCAGCCAATTGCCATGGGCAGAGGTCTTCGGCAGTGGGTCCTTGCAACCTTCCTGAACCAGGGCGAAGCCGACGGAGATGGCGTTGGCCTTGTCGTCGTTCTGTGTGGCCAGCCAGCGCCAGGCGAGTGCGGCGCCAGGGCCGATGCCGCTGACCAGCGTCGCCGGGCCTTTAAGCTGGGCCAGGGCGCTTTGCAGGGCTTGTTCCTGCAACTTGCAGTCATCTTTTGGCAGGATCACTTGAACGATTTGCGCCGAGCCGCCCTGGCTCAGGGCAATCAGTTGGCTGTCGCTCAAGGTCTCATCGGCCATTACAGCCACGGCCACGCGGGCCTTGGCCGAGCCGTTAGGCGTCACACGGGTCATCACCGAACCGTCGGCCTGGGGCAGTTGTTCCAGGATCGGTTGCGGGGCAGGGCGGTTCCAGTACCAAAAGCCACCCGCCGCGATCAGCGCGAGCAGCACTACTAAGGCCAATACATACCGCCAGGAGCGTCGAATCATCAGCGTTTCACCAATCCAGTCAAGCCGCCCGCAATCAGGGCGGCGGTATCGGCCAGTGCCACCAGCGGATCAAGTCCTGCGGGCACGGCCATATAACGGGGTTCCCAGTCAGGCTGGAACTTGTCTTTGAAGCGGCGCAAACCTTGGAAGTTATACAGTTGCTCGCCGCGGCGGAACACCATCGAGCCCAGGCGTTGGGTCAGCGGCGCACCACGGCGCGGTTGCAGGCCCGACAACGGCACCATGCCGAGGCTGAAGCGGGCGTAGTCATGGTTCTTATAATGTTGAATCAGGCCAACCATCATGAATTCCATGGTCAGCTTCGGCGCGTCCGGGTGCGCACGCATCAGGTCGAGACTGGCCAGGTCATGGTTGTAGGTCTCGAGCAGGTTGGCGAAGGCTACCGGGCGCCCTTCGAAGCGAATGATCGCGATGCGAAAGTGCTTGAGGTAGTCGTCACTGAAACGTCCGAGGGAGAAGCCCTTTTCCCGCACGTTCTTGCCGGTCAGCCACGCATCGGAAATGACTTTGAGCTCATCCATCGGCGCCTGGCCCGGGTCGCAGATCTCCAGGGACAGGCCGTCCCGGGTGCCACGGTTCCAGGTGTAGCGCAGGTCCTTCATCTCTTTGCCCTTGGCTTCCAGGTCAAAGCGTTTGAGGTCGACGCGGGCTTCTTCGCCCAGCTTGATCGCGGTGAGGCCAATGTCCATGTAGTACGGCAGGTTCTCGGCGCGTACTTGATAGAACACTGGGCGCGCGTGATGGATATCGCACAGGTCGCGGAACTGCCAGATCATCTCCGCGCGGGGCTGAGTCGGGCCGATCGGGTCGTACAGGGCCACCAGGCTGCGCCCGCGACGGGCGTACATCAGGAAGGCTTCATCGTTGGGGTGGAACAGCAACGCCTTGTCGCCGGTCAGCGCCAGGCCGCCGTCGGGTTGCGAGGAGGCCATCAGGATCTTGGTGGCACGCTCCAGCTCATCCGGTGTCGGCAAGTGAATGACCGGGCGCGCAGTGCGCAACAGCCAGGTCAACGACACGATCACCAGCAACACCGCCGCACCCAGCAATGAACGCAGGCCCCGTGGGGCGTTGGCGTCCAGGGTGAACTGCCACCACAGCTGATGGCTGTACGGCACGTCTTGATAGGCAAACAGCAGCAGCCAGATCGAGGCGCCCAGCACACAGACACTGGCCACCAGGTACAGCGGCGAGAACGGCAGCTCAGTCAGGCGGCTGGCGCGGTAAAACGAGCGACGGAAGATCGCCAGCAGCACCGCCGTCATGATCATCAGGCTGGCTTCTTCCCAGTCGAAGCCTTTGAGCAGCGAGAGCAGGGCGCCGGTCAGCAGCAGCACCATGGTCAGCATCCAGGCCGCCGACAAACGTCGACGCAGGCCTTGGGCGAGCAGCAGGCACAACACGCCGATCAGGCTGGCACCGAAGTGCGAGGCATCAATCAGGCGGTGGGGAATCAGGAAGCCGATGTTTTCCAGGCGTGAGTCGATTTCCGGCGTGGCGCCGGAAAACAGCAGGACCACGCCGGACAAAAAAACCAGTACGGCCAGCACCGGCGCCGCCAGGCCCGAAGCAACCCGCAGGCTTTGCTGGGTCTGGAACAGACGCTGGGCTTCGTTGACCAACAGGAAGATACAGGCGATCAGCAGCGGCAGAACCACGTAGATCATCCGGTACAACAGCAGGGCGGCGGCCAATGGCGCGGCGCCGAGTTTATCGGCAAACGCGGCCAGCAGAATTGCCTCGAACACGCCCACGCCACCCGGCACATGGCTGAGTACACCGGCAGCCAGGGCCAGCAAATACACCAGCAGGAACGGGCCGAACGGCGGCGCTTCCGGCAGCAACATATAAAGGACGGTGGCGGCAGCGGCCACATCCAGCGCGGTGATGATCAGTTGCAGGAAGGTCAGGCGGCGGCCCGGCAGGCGCAGCGTGCGACGCCCGGCCTTGACCAGCAGGTTGTCCGGGTAAGGTTGTTCCGGCAGGCGCCGGCGATAAATACCGATGCACAGTGCGACTGACAGCAGCAATACCGCGCCGGCGATGCCACCGAGCAAACCTTGGGACAAATGCAGGTAGGTCGAGGCCGCGGGCAAGTTGCTCAAGGTGGCCAGTGCGGCCAACGGCGGCAGGGCGGTACCCAAGGCCAGGCTGGCAAACACGGTCATGTGCGCCACTTCCGAGGCACCGATGCCATGGCGTGCATATAAACGGTAGCGTACTGAACCGCCCGAAAGCATCGACAACCCAATGGCATTGCCGATGGCAAAGGCGGTGAAGCCACCCATGGCCAGGGTCTTGGCCGGCAGCTTCACGCCGGCATAACGTGCGCCGGAGAATTCGTAGCCCAATAGAATGATGAAACCTGCGACCGCGGCGGCAAATGCGCCGAGCAAGGCAGGCTTGGGCACTTCCAGGATCGAGTCGTGGAGCGCGTAAAGGTCCAGTTCCAGCAGCAAGTGTCGGCAGGCGATCAGGGCGATAGCGAACAGCAACAGGGTGACGGCCAGCCCAATGGGTTGACGGTATTTGCTCAACAGATCCAGCCATCGCAAACGGGTGGGAGTGATCGGTTGTTCCGCTGTGACGGTGTCTTGTGGTTCAGACGAGTTGGCGCGCATCAATCACCTCGTGGATTGTGCGCGACAGGATGGAGGTATCCAGCCAAGTTACCAATCCCTATGGACAAAATAATTACAAATATTAACGCTTATCGTCGGGGGCGGCGACAGCGGCCAATTGGTCGTAGAGGGTCGAGCTTGAGCACTGAGCATAGCTTGCAATGACATGGACTCTGCAAACCGAATACGGTTTCATGAAAGATGCCATACCATTGTTTCAGAAGAACTTTTTCACCGGATACAAAAAAGGCCACTCTTTCGAGTAGCCTTTTTTGATGTTTGGTTGCGGGAGCCGGATTTGAACCGACGACCTTCGGGTTATGAGCCCGACGAGCTACCAGACTGCTCCATCCCGCGTCTGTGGGCGGCATTCTACAGCCCAACGGCGAGGTGTCAACCGTTAATAGTCTGATGGGTCAAATAAGTGGAAATTAGTCACTCCACAGCCACCTTGTGCGGTAAGTGCAGGGTGGGCAACGTTTTTTCTGTCTTACAATTTTCATACAGGGCTAAAACAGGCACGCACAAAAAAGGCCACTCTTTCGAGTAGCCTTTTTTGATGTTTGGTTGCGGGAGCCGGATTTGAACCGACGACCTTCGGGTTATGAGCCCGACGAGCTACCAGACTGCTCCATCCCGCGTCTGTGTGTCGGCATTCTACAGAGGAACGCAGGTGTGTCAACCTGTGAATTGAAGAAAAGCGCTTGTGGTTCAAGCGGTTAGCTCTCCAAAGTGGGCTTCAAACGGCCTCGGGGCCAGTCTGGCCAAGGGTTTGGCTCTATTGGTGGGTAGATTTCGATTGAGAAAATAAATTCATCTGGGAAATTTCCTACCGCTCAAACGGCAGATTCAAACTACTGGTGCTATATACAGGAGTGAGTGCGATACTGGCCGCCCGTTGGATTACACCCTCTGTTTATATGACGCAGCGCAAAATCATCCACGTCGACTGTGATTGCTTCTACGCCGCCATCGAGATGCGCGACGACCCGAGCCTGGCGCAAAAGCCACTGGCGGTCGGCGGCTCGGCAGACAGGCGAGGGGTGATTGCAACCTGTAACTATGAGGCGCGGGCCTATGGCGTGCGCTCGGCCATGTCATCGCGCCACGCCTTGAAGCTGTGCCCGGACCTGACCATCGTCAAGCCGCGCATGGATGCTTATAAAGAAGCGTCGAAGGAAATCCAGACGATCTTTCGCGACTACACCGACCTGATCGAGCCGTTGTCGCTGGACGAAGCTTACCTGGATGTCTCCGACAGCCCGCATTTTGGCGGCAGTGCCACGCGCATCGCCCAGGACATCCGCCGGCGCGTCTCCAACCAGTTGCACATCACCGTGTCGGCCGGCGTGGCGCCGAACAAGTTTCTGGCCAAGATCGCCAGCGACTGGAAAAAACCCAACGGCCTGTTTGTGATCACCCCGGATCAGGTTGAAGACTTTGTGTCGCAGTTGCCAGTGAAAAAGCTGCACGGTGTCGGCAAGGTCACCGCCGACAAGCTGGCGCGCCTGGGCATCGAAGACTGCCTGCAACTGCGCGAGTGGAACAAGCTGGCGCTGGTGCGTGAATTCGGCAGTTTTGGCGAGCGGCTCTGGGGCCTGGCTCGTGGGATTGATGACCGTGTGGTGCAGAACGACAGCCGCCGACAATCGATCAGTGTGGAAAATACCTACGACGTGGACCTGCCGGATCTCTCAAGTTGCCTGGCGAAACTGCCTGAGCTGATGGAAACCCTGGCAGGGCGCATGGCGCGTATAGACAGTAGCTACCGCGCGGGCAAGCCGTTCGTTAAGGTGAAGTTTCATGACTTTACCCAGACGACGCTGGAGCAGGCCGGGGCAGGGCGGGATCTGGAGAGTTATCAACAGCTGTTGACCCAGGCGTTTAACCGGGGCGGGAAGCCGGTGCGGTTGTTGGGGATTGGGGTGCGGTTGCTGGACCTGAGCAGCGGTAACGAGCAGCTTCAATTTCCCTGGTAGAAACCGGATCAAAAAAATGTGGGAGCTGGCTTGCCTGCGATAGCGCAGTGTCAGTCACTGATGTTGTGACTAATACACCGCTATCGCAGGCAAGCCAGCTCCCACATTTTGATTTTTATCCAGCCTGAAGTCTCAGCGTGCCCCAGGATCTGCGACGAGTCTTCCCGCATCCTTGGTCAGCGCCTGCAGAAACTCCTGCTGCAACTCCGGATCATTGCGCGTCAATTCGATCAGGCTTTGTTCCAGCTCGCTGGCTTCTTCCTCCAGGCCCAGCTCCGACAGGCGCTTGACCCGGTGCACCCATTGGTTCACTTCGTCATCTTCCAAGTCGTCGTAGATCAGGCCATGGGCTTCGAGCAACTTGCCGCGCAGGGTGTTGCTGATCGCCAGGGTCGAGTCGGAATGCACATCGTCCTGGCCATCTTCCACGCTGATCTTCAAGGTGCTGACGCGGTTCAGGTCCTGCTCGGCAAATGGGCTGTCCAAAAGGTTCAGGCGCAGTACGCCATCGCGGTCGGTGGTCAGCTCATGGGTCTGCTTGCCGGCGGTAACTTGCACCGGGCGCTCGCTCCAGGGCAGGCTCGAATACTCCGTGCGCTTGTCGCGCTGCACTTCATCGATACCCGCCAGGTTCTGTTGCGCACGGCCGTGGGATTGCACGTTCATGAACGGGTTGATGCCGTCCACGCCGTAGCTCAGCCAGTCACGCGTCATGCTGGTGGGCAGGTTGCCGAGGGCGAAGATATTCACCACGTTGGCGCCCGCGCCCGCTACCAGTGCAACGGCACCCAAAGGCATCTCATAGAGTTTGCGCCAGGGCTGGTAGGGGGTGTAGCGATCGTAACGGCGGGTGACTTCGAACTCGGTGACCTCAAAGGTCTTCTGCTCGTGAATGCGAACCCGGCGTTGCGGTAGTTCCAGCACTTTGGGTTCGCCTACATCGATTTGCAGGCTGTGATCGAGCAACTTTCGCTCGACCCGCTCCTCGTGCTCGCTGCGTTGCGACATTTGATTGGCGCAGCCGCTGACCAGCAGGGCGCCGCACAAGGCGGCGCCCCCCAGGGCTCTGGTGTTTCGCTTGAACATGACTTCTCTTGATCTGGTTTTCAGCGACGAATACGCGCCTGAAGGAAAGACAGCACGTCAGCCACCGGCAACGGTTGGGCTTCGGCTTCGGTCCGGCTCTTGTATTCCAGATTGCCATCCGCCAGGCCGCGGTCACTGACCACGATACGGTGCGGGATGCCAATCAGTTCCATGTCGGCGAACTTGATGCCCGGGCTGGTTTTCTTGTCCCGGTCATCGAGCAGCACTTCAAAACCGGCAGCCGTCAGTTCGGCATACAGTTTGTCGGTGGCTTCGCGTACTTGCTCGTTGTCGTAGCGCAGCGGTACCAGGGCGATCTGGAACGGTGCCAGGGCGTCGCTCCAGATGATGCCTTTCTCGTCGTTGTTCTGCTCGATGGCAGCGGCAACCACGCGTGATACGCCAATGCCGTAGCAGCCCATGTCCAGGGTGATCGGCTTGCCGTTCTCGCCCAGCACTTCGCACTTCATCGCCTTGCTGTACTTGTTGCCCAGCTGGAAGATGTGCCCGACTTCGATGCCGCGCTTGATTTCCAGGGTGCCCTTGCCATCCGGGCTTGGGTCACCGGCCACCACGTTACGCAGGTCGGCCACGGTCGGAACCGGCAAGTCACGCTCCCAGTTCACGCCGAAGTAGTGCTTGTCATCAATGTTGGCGCCGATACCGAAGTCGCTCATCAGCTCGACCGAACGGTCGATGATGATCGGCAACGGCAGGTTCAGCGGGCCCAGCGAACCAGCACCGGCGCCAATGGCGTCGCGCAGTTCGGCATCGGTGGCCATGACCAGCGGGCTGGCCACGCCAGGTTGCTGGGCAGCCTTGATTTCGTTGAGTTCGTGGTCGCCACGGATCACCAGGGCGATCAGCTTGCCTTCTTCTTCGGCGCGCACGATCAGGGTCTTGATGGTCTTTTCAATCGGCAGATTGAATTTTTCCACCAGGGCCGCGATGGTCTTGGTCTCTGGCGTGTCCACCAGGCGCAGTTCTTCAGCCGGTGCGGCGCGGGACGTTTCCCGTGGCACGGCTTCGGCTTTCTCGATGTTCGCCGCGTAGTCGGAACCGTTGCTGAACACGATATCGTCTTCGCCGGACTCGGCCAGCACGTGGAACTCGTGGGAGCCGGCGCCGCCGATGGAGCCGTTGTCCGCTTCAACCGGACGGAACTTCAGACCCAGGCGCGTGAACACGTTGCAGTAGGCGGTGTGCATGCGGTCGTAGGTGGCCTGCAGGGACGCCTGGTCGGCGTGGAACGAGTAGGCATCCTTCATGATGAATTCGCGGCCGCGCATCAAACCGAAGCGTGGGCGAATTTCGTCACGGAACTTGGTCTGAATCTGATACAGGTTCAACGGCAGCTGCTTGTAGCTGCTCAACTCGTTGCGCATCAGGTCAGTGATCACTTCTTCATGGGTCGGGCCGGCGCAGAAATCGCGGCCATGACGGTCCTTGAAGCGCAGCAACTCAGGACCGTACTCTTCCCAGCGCCCGGATTCCTGCCACAGCTCAGCCGGTTGGGTGCTCGGCATCAACACTTCCAGAGAGCCGGCGGCGTTCATTTCTTCGCGAACGATGGCTTCGACCTTGCGCATCACCTTCAAGCCCATGGGCAGCCAGGTGTACAGGCCGGAGGCCAGTTTGCGGATCATGCCGGCGCGCAGCATCAGCTGATGGCTGATCACAACCGCGTCGGAAGGCGTTTCTTTCTGTGTGGCGAGCAAATATTGACTGGTACGCATGGTAGGCCGTTGTCGGTTGCTTGGACTTGAAATGACTTGGGATTGTACGGGCGGTTGTCGCTGGAGTACAGGCGTGAGGTCGTGGCGGTGTTTCTGGTGGAGTAGAGCGTGTGTGGGAGCTGGCTTGCTATGGAGAGGGCGCTTGCTGTGGCGAGGGAGCTTGCTCCCGTTTGACTGCGCAGCAGTCACCGGCTTTTTGGGGGCGCTTCGCACCCCAGCGCAAGCAAGCTTGCTCGCCACAACAAGCCAGCTCCCACATTGGCTGAGGTGGGTCAGTCTTCTGCGGGAGGATTCAACCGCGCCCGTCGGCTTTCCTGAAACCAGTGCAGCGCAATCAGGAACAGCGTCGGCACACCCAGCAGGCAAGTGATGATGAAGAAGTTGTGATAACCGAACTTCTCTACCATCACGCCCGAGTAGCCACCAATCAGGCGCGGCAGCAACAGCATGATCGAGCTGAGCAGCGCGTATTGGGTGGCGGAGAACTTGAGGTTGGTCAGGCTCGACAGGTAGGCGACAAACGCCGAGGTGGCCAGCCCCGAACTGAAGTTATCCAGGGAGATGGTGAAGATCAGCATCTGCAGGTCCGGGCCCATGTCGGCAAGCATCACGAACAGCAGGTTGGTGGCCGCCGAGGCAATGCCGCCGATAAACAGGATCGGCAAGATGCCGAAGCGCACAATCAACAGGCCGCCCATACCGGCGCCGAGCAGGGTCATGATCAGGCCGAAGATCTTGCTGACCCCGGCGATCTGGTCCTTGGTAAAGCCCTGGTCGATGTAGAACACGTTGGCCATCACGCCCATTACCGTGTCGGACATGCGATAGGTCGCAATCAGCCCGAGCAGCAGCAGCGCCTGCCAGCGATACCGCAGGATAAAGTCGTTAACCGGCGTGAGGACGGGTGCCAGGCCTCGTCGACCCATGGCCGAGAGGCACAGGGTGGTGAGGATGATGTACAGGATGGCGCGCAGGAACGCGCGATCTTCCATCAGCAGCTCCCACAGGCTCACGCCGTGGAACAGCACGCTGGCGAAATCGGTGTTGTACAACTGGGTGAACATCGCCGGGACCGACACCAACAGCACGATCAGCACAAAGACCGAGACAAGCTGATGCGCAAAGCTGTAGCGCCCGGCCTGCAATTGGGTGCGCAGTGGCACATCGGGTTCACGCATGAAGAAGGTGGTCAGCAGTGCCGGGATCATCAGCACGCCGAACAGCACGTAAGTACCGGTCCAGGCCGAGTGTTTATAGTTGAAGCCGGTGGAACCGAAACCTTCGGCAAAGAACAGCGCGCCGGCGGTGGCCAGCAGTGCGGCGATGCGATAGCCGGACATGTAGCTGGCAGCCAGCGCGGCCTGGCGGCTGTCGTCGGCTATTTCCAGGCGATAGGCGTCTACCGCAATGTCTTGGGTGGCGGAGGCAAAGGCTACGATAACGGCAATGGCGATCAGCCAGGACAAGTGCTTTTGCGGGTCGCAGAAACCCATGCCGATCAACCCGAGGATCACCAGCGTCTGGGCAAGTACCAGCCAGGAGCGACGTCGTCCCAGTTTGCCGAGCAGCGGCAGGCGCCATTGGTCGAGCAGCGGCGACCAGACCCATTTAAACGCATAGGCTAGGCCGATCAGGCTCGCATAGCCGATGGTCTCGCGGGCCACACCGGCCTCGCGCAACCACACAGATAGCGTCGAAAACACCAACATGTAAGGCAAGCCGGCGGCGAAGCCGAGCAACAACAGGACTAACGTCGAAGGGCTGGCATAGGCGGCGAGCGCGGCGCGCCAGGTTTTACGGGGCATGGGCTGGAGTCTGCCTCAGATTTGCGGAAACAAAGCGCGCACTCTAACCGCTGTGCTCTACCGGGCGCCAGCCATGACGCTGAATATCAACGCGATTGTTCAGGATACTGACGCCTTCACTGCGCAAACGCGCACGTTGTTCGTCGCCTGAAGCGCTGCCCACCGGCAGACTTATCCGACCACCGGCACCCAATACCCGATGCCAGGGCAGACGGGTGTCCTCCGGCAGTTGGCTGAGCGTGCGCCCGACCCAGCGGGCAGCGCGGCCCAGGCCGGCCAGGTGCGCCAACTCGCCGTAACTCACCACGCAACCTTCGGGCACTTGCGCCAGGGTCAGGTACAGGGCCGTTCGGCGCATGTCTGCGGGGCTTTGGGGGGCGTCTTCGGGTGTGTGGGGTGTGGGCATCGCCGCGTCTTTATAAAGAGGTGTTTTTGTAAGAAACGTCTGTAATCATGCCGTTGAGAATTGAACTCAATATAAATCCTTGAGTCAGTCCAAGCTATCTAACACGATAACGCCCCTTTTTCGCCATTTTCGAGCCTCGAATTCGCTTATGTTGTCCAGAACCCTGCTCTGCCTTGCTGTTCTCAGCGCCTCCACGCCCCTGCTCGCCGACACCATCTGGTTGAAGAACGGTGACCGCCTGACCGGCAAGATCAAAGTCTTCGACGGTGGCAAATTGCTGATTCAGACCAACTACGCAGGGGCCATCCCGGTGGATTGGAAGCAGGTCAAGACCCTGGAAAGCGACCAGGAACTGCTGGTCAAGCAGGACGCTTACACCGGTGAAAAGGCCAAATCCCTGAAAGCGGCGGAGGATGGCAAGGTCACCCTGACCAATGGCGAAGCGCCGAAAACCGTGGACTTGGCCAGCATCCAGCAGATCATCAAGCCAAAGCCTGTGATCGAAGACCTGGTGTGGAAGGGCAATGTCGACCTGGCGCTGGACTACAAACGCGCCGACAAGGACACCAACGACTACGACATCGACTTCAAGACCACCGCGCGTCACGGCCAGTGGCGGCATACCGCCCAGGGCGAATACAACCGCGAGTTCCAGGATGACGTGACCACCACCGACAACTGGTCGCTCGAATATGACCTGGACCGCTTCATCACCGAGCATTGGTACTGGCAGGGCCGCCTGACCTACAAGCGTGACAAGGTTGAAGACCTGTCCCGCCAGCGCACCGTGGGTACTGGCCCTGGCTACCAGTTCTGGGACGATGAGCTGGGCGCGTTCTCCCTCGGCTCGCTGGTCAACCGCACCGATTACCAGTATTCGGACGATCGCAAGAGCAACTTCTATTCCCTGGCCATGAAGTGGAGCTACAACCGCTACCTGGTGGGCAAGACTGTGGAATTCTTCACTAACGGCGAAGTGGGCAAGCCGCTGGCCGGGCCGTCCGATTACTCCCTGGATGCGGAAATGGGCCTGCGCTACAAAGTCACTGAATGGGCCTCGCTCAACCTCAAGGCCGAGCGCGACATCATTAATGGCGAATCGCAAAGCAGCTTGGACAAGACCCGTTACACCGCAGGCTTCGGCGTCGCCTGGTAAAGCAGCCCGGTAAAACCAGCAACGGACACTCTGGCAACCCGCGCCGATATTGATTACCTTGTGTTGAGATTCATTCCCATAGACGCCATAGGCTGTGGGCGGCTGAACACCCGAGGAGTCATACCGTGAGCACGCAGGTTGCCAAGAACGCCCGAGAGCTGTTGCTCAAGGAATACCGTGGAGCGCTCTCCACATTGTCCAAAGCCATGCCGGGTTTTCCCTTCGGCTCAGTGGTGCCGTACTGCCTCGACGCGCAGGGCCAGCCGATCATCCTGATCAGCCGCATCGCCCAGCACACCCACAACCTGCAGAAAGACCCCAAGTGCTCGCTGCTGGTGGGTGAGCGCGAGGCGGATGACGTGCAAGCGGTAGGGCGCCTGACCTACCTGGCCGAAGCCGAAAAGCTTGAGGATGAGGCTGCGATTGAAGCCGCCGCCGAGCGCTATTACCGCTACTTCCCGGATTCGGCCAACTACCACAAGGCCCACGATTTCGACTTCTGGGTGCTCAAACCGGTGCGTCACCGTTACATCGGCGGCTTTGGCGCGATTCACTGGGTCGACCAGCTCACCCTGGCCAACCCGTTTGCGGGCAAAGCCGAGCGCAGCATGATCGAGCACATGAACAGCGATCACACCAAGGCCATCGCCCACTATGTGGAGCTGACCGGCCTGCCGACCACCGAACCTGCGCAATTGGCCGGTATCGACGGCGAGGGCATGCACCTGCGCATCGGCCAGTCCTTGTATTGGCTGCCGTTTGCCGAGCCTTGCAACACGCCGACACAAGTGCGCGAAGCCCTGGTTTCATTGGCTCACGCTGAGGTCTGGCCGAAAAAAGAAGCCGTCAGCGCTTGAATTCACGAAACGGCGACGTCATTTAAGGTGGACTGGCAAGGCATTCTTGCGTTGAGGAACCATTTGATGCGCCCTTTTTTATTGCTCTTTCTGCTGTTCCCGGTGTTGGAGCTGTTCGTATTTGTTCAAGTCAGCAGTGCCATCGGGTTTTTCCCGGCACTGTTGCTGATTATTCTCGGCTCGATGCTCGGCGTCCTGGTGCTGCGCGTCGCCGGCCTGGCCACGGCGCTGCGTGCGCGTGAAAGCCTGAACCGCGGCGAACTGCCTGCTCAGACCATGCTTGAAGGCCTGATGATGGCCTTGGCCGGTGGCCTGTTGATCCTGCCAGGCTTTATCAGCGACGTGGTCGGCCTGGTCATGCTGCTGCCGTTCACCCGCAAGCTGCTGGCCGGCAAGATGCGCCAGCGAGCTGAAGAAGCGGCGATCCGCCAGCGCGCCTTCGCCGATGACCTGCAACCCCGTGGCGGCCCGGCGCCACGCCAGCCGTTGGGGCGTGAAGGGGATGTGATCGAAGGCGAGTTCGAACACCGCGACAGCAAATAACCGCATGACCTGCACGGCGCCTTTGGGTGCCGTGTTGCTTTTGCCGCCCGGCATTCGTAAAAAATTTCCGTCGCGGCCTCTTGTAATAAGCTTATACGCCCTTATGTAACGGTCACCGCAAGGTTTCTGGTGGCGACACCAGACAGACTTCCGCGTCTTGCTTGGCGAGGCGCGACCGGCACCGCCGGAATACAACTTGCCGGTATCGATACCGGCCGATGAAAAACACAATTAGGAGAGATCGACAATGAGCAAGCTTCGTCCTCTGCACGACCGCGTCGTAATCCGTCGCAGCGAAGAAGAAAAGAAAACCGCTGGCGGTATCGTTCTGCCAGGTTCGGCTGCTGAAAAAGCCAACCACGGTGTGATTCTCGCTGCAGGCCCGGGCAAGACGCTGGAAAACGGTCAAGTACGTGAGCTGGCCGTAAAAGTGGGTGACAAGGTTGTTTTCGGCCCTTACTCCGGCAGCAACACTGTGAAAGTCGACGGCGAAGACCTGCTGGTCATGGCTGAGAACGAGATTCTCGCCGTTCTGGAAGACTGATTCCCCGCTCATTTTCCCGTTACTACAAAGTATTTAAGGAATATCGATCATGGCTGCTAAAGAAGTTAAATTCGGCGATTCCGCCCGCAAGAAAATGCTCACCGGTATCAACATCCTGGCTGACGCGGTAAAAGCGACCCTGGGTCCTAAAGGCCGTAACGTGGTTATCGAGAAGAGCTTCGGCGCTCCGACCATCACCAAGGACGGCGTTTCGGTAGCCAAAGAAATCGAACTGGAAGACCGTTTCGAAAACATGGGCGCGCAGCTGGTCAAAGACGTTGCCTCCCGTGCCAACGATGACGCAGGCGACGGCACCACCACCGCTACCGTACTGGCTCAGGCCATCGTCAACGAAGGCTACAAGGCCGTCGCTGCCGGCATGAACCCGATGGACCTCAAGCGCGGCATCGACAAGGCGACCATCGCCATCGTTGCTGAGCTGAAAAAGCTGTCCAAGCCATGCGCCGACACCAAGGCTATCGCTCAGGTAGGCACCATCTCCGCCAACTCCGACAACTCCATCGGCGACATCATTGCCGAAGCCATGGAAAAAGTCGGTAAAGAAGGCGTGATCACCGTTGAAGAAGGCACTGGCCTGGAAAACGAACTGTCGGTTGTAGAAGGCATGCAGTTCGACCGTGGCTACCTGTCCCCGTACTTCGTCAACAAGCCTGAGACCATGGTTGCCGAGCTGGACAGCCCGCTGATCCTGCTGGTCGACAAAAAGATCTCGAACATCCGCGAAATGCTGCCAGTGCTGGAAGCCGTTGCCAAAGCCGGCCGCCCACTGCTGATCGTTTCCGAAGACGTTGAAGGCGAAGCCCTGGCGACTCTGGTTGTGAACAACATGCGTGGCATCGTTAAAGTCGCCGCCGTCAAGGCGCCAGGCTTCGGCGACCGTCGCAAGGCCATGCTGCAGGACATCGCCGTTCTGACCGGCGGTACCGTTATCTCCGAAGAGATCGGCCTGAGCCTGGAAAGCGCCACCCTGGAAAACCTGGGTAGCGCCAAGCGCGTGACCATCTCCAAAGAAAACACCATCATCGTTGACGGTGCTGGCGTTGAGCAGGATATCCAGGCTCGCATCACTCAGATCCGTGCCCAGGTTGCCGAGACTTCGTCCGACTACGACCGTGAAAAACTGCAAGAGCGTCTGGCCAAGCTGTCCGGCGGCGTTGCAGTGATCAAGGTTGGCGCCGGTTCTGAAGTTGAAATGAAAGAGAAGAAAGCCCGCGTTGAAGACGCCCTGCACGCAACCCGTGCAGCCGTTGAAGAAGGCGTGGTACCTGGCGGTGGCGTTGCGCTGATCCGCGCTCTGGAAGCACTGGCTGATCTGACCGGCGACAACGCTGACCAGAACGTCGGTATCGCTGTTCTGCGTCGCGCCGTTGAAGCGCCGCTGCGTCAGATCGCTGCCAACTCCGGCGACGAGCCAAGCGTTGTGGTCAACGAAGTCAAGAACGGCAAAGGTAACTACGGTTACAACGCTGCGACTGGCGAATACGGCGACATGATCGAAATGGGCATCCTGGACCCTACCAAGGTGACTCGTTCCGCGCTGCAAGCAGCAGCCTCGATCGGTAGCCTGATCCTGACTACCGAAGCTGCAATCGCTGACAAGCCAAAGGCTGAAGGCGCAGCTGGCGGCGGTATGCCAGACATGGGCGGCATGGGTGGCATGGGCGGCATGATGTAAGCCAGCCTTACCCAGCTATTAAAAAGCCCCGCTTGCAGTGATGCAGGCGGGGCTTTTTTGTGCAGTATTCAAAATGCAGGAGCTCCCATGTGGGAGCTGGCTTGCCTGCGATGGCATCACCTCGGTGCACCAGACATACCGAGTCGCCTGCATCGCGGGCAAGCCCGGCTCCCACATGGCTGCCTGTGTTGATCTCAACCCAATGTACGACGTCGCAACAGCTTCCTGAAGGTCATGCCCCTTGCCAGGGTTACTTGGGCAGCCGGCATAAGTGCCACGGGTTGCGGTGCAGCAGCTTGGTTGAGTGGGCCAGGGACAGGCAGGTGCGTGAGTTTCTCAACGCCGGCGGCTCGGGGCCACCTCCGAGGTGGCGGGGTGAGGAGCGCATCCTGCGCCGTTGGCCGACGTGCCGTATTGGCGGTGTGATCGCCAGCGTGTTTGTCTTCCATCCGTGGTGATGGCTTGTCCGTAACCGCCAGGCGCGAGGCCGACGCATTACCGGGCACGAACACGCCAGCAACGATGCACAGCGACAGCATCAAGGTGGGCAAATGCTTCTTACGGGGATGCATGACAGGGCTCTCCAACCGGGATTCAGTTGGCGAGGTTACGGGCGATGGGATGGCTGCGCTGTCACAGGCTGTAACAGCGCTACAACCGGCGATACCCTTCAATAAGGACGAACACTGTCACTGTGGCGAGCAGGCTTGCCCTGCGTTGGGTGGCGAAGCCGCCCCAAATCAGGCGACTCGGTGAGCCAGTTATAACGGACTGGGGCTGCTGCGCAGCCCAACGCAGGGCAAGCCTGCTCGCCACGGGTTACTTTTCTCCAGTGCGATTTCTGACTCGACTTACTTGAACGCATCAGCCCAAAGACCTTGAAAGGCATGGCTCTAAAGAGGGCGCAACGGCAGTATCAGGCTCATGCGTGCGCCGCCCAGCGGGCTGCGGGTTACCGACAACTCACCGTGGTGCCACTGGGTTGCGCGCTTGGCCAGCGCCAGGCCGAGGCCGAAGCCACTGGGTTCGTCGCCGCCCATGGCAAGCCGCACAAAAGGCTCGAAAATCTTTTCACGGTTCTCCGCCAATATACCGGGGCCATCATCGTCGACATGCAGCACCAAGTGCTGCTCACCCTGGTAGGTGGCGCTCACGCACACTCGATCACGCGCATAGGTGATGGCGTTGCTCAAGAGGTTACGCACGATCAAGTGCAGCAGGGCACGGTCGCCGATCAGTTCAAGCTGTGCAGGCTCGGTTTCCAGGCTTAATTGACGGTGGTGCCCATCCAGTAAGGCGAACTCCTGGTGCAGCCAATCACGCAGGTTGATGGGTTCGTGCTGCAAATCGGTCGGCGCGCCGGCCATTCGCGCAAAGGCCAAGCTGGCGCGAACCAGGGCTTCGAGTTCTTCGACATCGGTTTGCAAGCGCTCCTGAAGGCGTGCGCGGGTCGGCGGGTCTTCGCTCTTGCTCAGCAACGTAAGGGCGAAACGCATGCGCGCCAGCGGTGTGCGCAGTTCGTGGGAGACGGCTTGAGAGACTTCGCGATGGCGTTCGCTCATGGCGCTGATGTCCCGCGCATGCTGTTGCAAAGTCAGCAGCAACGGCGTCCATTCCTTGCCCAGGGCGGGCAGCATCACGTTTGGCGTGCGTGCCAGCGTGCCCAGGCACGTGTTGAGTGTGGCCAGGTCTTTGTTATGCCGTCGGTACGCACGCAAACCGAGGCCGAGCAACAGCAAAACCGGCAAGCCGGCGACGCAGGCGGTCATCCAGAAAATCGGAAATTTCAGCAGGTCCTTGACCTCGGCACTGCCCCACATAGGGCCGAATCGGATCACGGTTTCGTCGTCCAGCGGGAAGTAGCTGATGTCTTCGTCGCTGTTCAGTGCCGGCTGCTGGTGTTCGAGCATGACCATGGCTTCGGGCGGCAATTCGACGTCGTCATACGGGATCAGCTCTACCGGGTACTGGAAGTGCGCGCGCAGGATGTCCATGCGCGCTTCACGTTTCTCGGCAGGCAAGCCTTTGAGCTGCTCGGCCACCAAATAGCCTGGGCCGGCCATCAAACGCAAAAAACTGTCCTCGCCGACAAACACCGAGGCGTTGGTGCACAGCCACAACAGATAAAGGGTCAAGCTCGTCCAGCCCGCGCCCGCCACGGCCACCATCCAGGGGCGCAGTTTAAACATGCTGGGCCGCCTGGGGGATTTCGACAAACAGGTAGCCTTGGGCCGTGATGGTCTGGATGGTCACCGGGCAGGCCAGGGTCATCAGCTTTTTGCGCAGGCGCGACACACGCATATCAATGGAGCGGTTAAGCCCGTCGTATTCCAGGCCGCGTAAGCTTTGCAGGAGTTTCTCGCGGGTCAGTAACACGCCGCTATGGCGGGCGAAAATCGCCAGCAGTTCGAACTCGGCCACCGAGAATTGCAATGGCGTACCGTCGAGCCAGGCGAAATGGCTATTAAGGTCCAACCGAAACGCACCCCACTGATAAGACGCATTGGGCGCCTGGCGGTGACGACGCAGCAACGAGCGCACCCTGGCCAGCAACAGCAGCGGGTCGACGGGTTTGACCACGTAGTCGTCGGCGCCCACGTCGAATCCGGTTAATTGCTCGGCGTTTTCATCCAGCGCGGTCATCATCAGGATCAGCCCGGGGTAGCTGTCGCGAATCTGGCGGCACAGGGTAAAACCGTCGATGCCCGGCAACATGACATCGAGGATCAACAGTGCCGGTTTTTCATCAAGAATGCGCTGTGCGGCGCGATCACCACGGTGCTCCACGGCGACGGTAAAACCCTCCGCGCGCAGGAACTCGGCCGTCAGCGCGGCCAATGGGCGGTCATCTTCAATCAGCAACAGGGAGTCGGACATGCAAAGGCGCCATCGCCGGAGGATGGCGCAAGTGTCACGCCCTTGCCCTGTGGTAGGCAAGGGCCAGAACGCAGCTGTCAGCGTACGCTGATTGTGGGGGGCACTTCCTTCGGCCCCTTCCAGCTCAGCAATTGTTGGGTGTAGCCATAGCTGGCCGCTTGGTAGTAGGTGATTGCGCGTTGGATCAACGGATCATCACTGCCTACACGCAGCTCCTGGCTTTCACCCAGGGCTTGATCGTGGCGACGCAGGCCCTGGCGTGGGCTTAGAATGGCCAGGTCCTTGCCGTCAAACAGCCCCAGATACTGGTAGTTGCCGACCACCACGCGCGGTGGCAACGGGTTGTCCTGCAACAGGTTGCGGCCGAAGAAGGTCGACTCGTAGCTCAGGTTGATCAGGCCCAGCAAGGTCGGCGCAAGGTCGATCTGGCTGGCCAGTTGTGCGCTTTCCCGGGCTTCGATCAGCTTGGGGGCATAGATGAACAGCGGGATCTGGTAGTTGGTGATCGGCAAGTCTTCCTTGCCTGCACTGCCGGCGGTGTGGTCGGCGACGAACACGAAAATCGTGTTATCGAACCAGGGTTTCTGGCGTGCCGCGTCGAGGAACTCGCCAATAGCGTGGTCGGTGTATTTGACGGCGCCGTCACGGCCTTTACCGGACTTGATATCAATGCGCCCGTCCGGGTAGGTGTAGGGACGGTGGTTGGACGTGGTCATCAGTTGCAGCAGGAAGGGCTGCTGCTTGGCGTAGTCGGCATCCGCGAGTTTCAGGGTTTGCCGGTAGAGATCTTCATCAGCCATGCCCCACGCGTTCTTAAACGAAATTTCCGCTTCAGGCACACTGCTCTGGTCGACGACCCGATAACCGTTGCCGCTGAAAAACGCGTTCATATTGTCGAAGTAACCGCGCCCGCCGTAGACGAACACGCTGTCGTAACCGACGGCACCGAGTTGTTGGCCAAGGCTTGCGAAACCGCTTTCACGGCCAATGCGCTTGACGATCGAGCGGCCGGGCGTGGGTGGAATCGCCAAGGTGATCGCTTCCAGCCCACGGTCAGTGCGGGTGCCGGTGGCATAGAAGTTATTGAAGTACAGGCTTTGTTTACGCAGCGCATCGAGGTTGGGCGTCAGGTTGTTCTCATCGCCATTGCTGCCCATGTATTTGGCGCTGAAGCTTTCGATGGTCACCAGCACGATGTTGGGTTTACGCAATGTGCCTGGGTTGTCGATAGTGCGGCGGATATCCAGCGGGTCTGTGCCGATAAAGTGCGCATTGGGTTCACTGAGTTCTGCGCGCAACTGTTTGGCGACAACATCGGTTGGCAGGCTTTTGTAGAACTGCGTGTAATCGAGTTCGTTATTGCGAAAGGCGGCAAAAAATTGGTAGGGGCCGTTGCTCGCCAATTCGTTCATGTAGGCATTGCCGCCTTGGGCACGCGGGCTGTTCTGGCTGATCAATTGCACACTCAGACCGGCAGCTACCAACAGGCACAGGGCATTCAGCAAGCGGCCGCGCATGGCTGGGAGCGGGGCGTTCATCGCCGCATTGAACGGCTTGCGCAGGGCAAGGCTCACGACTATCGCCAGCATCGCCAACAAACTGAGCAGCTTGCCGATCGGGTAGGACTCCAGCAGGTTGTTCAACACCTCCTTGGAATACACCAGGTAGTCGACGGCAATGAAGTTGAAGCGCACACCGAATTCATCCCAGAACAACCATTCAGCGACCGCAGTGAACAGCATGGCGAACACGCTGACGGTGAGCACCGCTTGCAGGAACCAGCGATGGCCGCGGCGGCGCCACAACGCGGGCGGGCACAGCAGCAGGTACAGGCCCAGCGGCAAGGCGGCATACACCAGGAAGCTCAGGTCATAGAGCAAACCCACGCCAAACACCGGCAGCAAATTGCCACCGACTTCATCCAGATGGGTGATCAGCAGCACGCTGCGGGTCAGCAGGAAAATCACCAGCCAGGTGGCGGTGACGAGCAGCAGAAAGCGCATAGGCGCTGTTTTGAAAAACCCCATGTCCATATTCCTTATATCGATGGGCGCGATGTTCGACCTGACACTGTAATCAGTTTGTGAAGCTATAGTGAAAAACTTGTTGGAATATGTAATTGGTTGAAAACCTTTATCGACGTGACCTCAAGGTCTATCCCTGAGCCACACTTGGCCTTAAGCTGCGCGAGCCAACAAGGCCGTTACCGCGTACGGAGACACTGCCCATGCGAATTCTATTGGTTGAAGACAACCGCGATATTCTGGCCAACCTGGCCGATTACCTGGGGCTAAAAGGCTACACCGTGGACTGCGCGCAGGACGGTTTGTCGGGCCTGCACCTGGCCGCCACCGAGCATTACGACCTGATCGTGCTCGACATCATGCTGCCCGGTATCGATGGCTACACGCTGTGCAAACGTCTGCGTGAAGACGCCCGCCGCGATACGCCGGTGATCATGCTCACCGCCCGCGACCAATTGGATGACCGGCTGCAGGGCTTCAAGTCCGGCGCCGATGACTACCTGCTCAAACCCTTTGCCTTGTCCGAGCTGGCCGCGCGCATCGAAGCCGTTTTGCGCCGTGCCCAGGGCGGCGGGCGCCGTGCCCTGCAAGTCGGTGACTTGAGCTACGACCTTGATACCCTGGAAGTCACCCGCGAAGGGCGCCTGCTCAAGCTCAACCCGGTGGGCCTGAAACTGCTCGCCGTGTTGATGCAAAAAAGCCCGCACGTACTGCGCCGCGAAATCCTCGAAGAAGCCCTGTGGGGCGATGATTGCCCGGACAGCGACAGCCTGCGCAGCCACGTTCACCAATTGCGTCAGGTGATCGATAAGCCGTTCGCCAAGCCGTTGCTGCAAACGGTACACGGTGTGGGTTATCGCCTGGCCGAGGGCCGTGATGGAGTTTAAGCAAAGCCTTGCCCAGCGGATCATCATCGCCTTTGCCTTGATGAGTGCGTTGGTGGCGGGGGCCTTCGCCATGGGCATCATTGCGACCGTGCACCTGGTGGAAGAAAAACTGATTTCGGCCGGCCTGGGCGGCGACCTGCAGCGCCTGTTGCTGATGGACAGTGTCGAGGACTGGAGCCACCGGCCCGAGCCCGACCAGCTGTTTTACTTCAGCGGCGGCCCTGGGGATTTCGAGCTGCCCAAAGACCTTCGGCACCTGGAGCCGGGCTTTCACGAAGTATTCCGCGAATCGCTGTCGTACCACGCCATGGTTGAAGTGGTGGATGGCCGACGGTATGTGTTGCTGCAAGACCAAAGCGATTTCGAAGAGCGCGAGCGCGTGCTGTTTGCCGTGGTGCTGGTGGGCTTTGTGCTCAGCCTCGCACTGGCGGTTTTCCTTGGTTGGGTGCTGGCCCGCAAGGTGATGGCGCCGGTGGTGCGTCTGGCCCGCCAGGTGCGCCATCGTGACCAATTGCTTGGCTTGGCGCCGCCGCTGGCTCCGGACTACGCCGCCGATGAAGTCGGCGAGTTGGCCGTGGCTTTCGACGCCACCCTGGGCCGCCTGCGCGCGGCCTTGTCCCGTGAGCAGCTGTTCACCAGCGATGTCAGCCACGAACTGCGCACGCCGTTGATGGTACTGGCCAGTTCCTGCGAGTTGCTGTTGGAAAACCCGGCTATTGACCCGCGTGGCCGCAACCAAGTGCTGCGAATCGCCCGTGCGTGCGAAGAAATGCGCGAGCTGGTGCAAACCTTCCTCATGCTGGCGCGTGCCAAACACGATGATGCCGCCATGTCGCCGCAGGTCAACGTCACGCAGGTGGCGGAGGACTTACTCGGCATCTGGCGAGGGCCTATCGAGCAAAAGGGCCTTGAGTTGATCTATAACCCGGGCAATCCCCTGGATACCCGCTACAACACCACCTTCTTGCACGCGGTGATGGGCAACTTGCTGCGCAACGCGTTGCACTACACCGAGCAGGGCTTTATCCGCCTCACGCTGGAACCGAGCGGCTTTATCGTCGAAGACTCTGGGGTGGGCATTCCCGAGGACAAGCGTGAAGCGATGTTCGAGCCCTTTGTGCGCGGCAGCGAGAAGCGCGGAGAAGGCCTCGGCCTGGGCTTGTCGCTGGTGCAACGCATCTGCGAGAGCCAGGGCTGGAGCGTCAGCCTGAGTACTATGGAGCCCAATGGCTGCCGTTTCCATGTCGAGTTGAGCCAGGTCAAACCCTGAGTACTTTCCCTGCCGCTATCCTGCGGCAGATACCCCGCTTTTCGGCGAAGATGGCCCCATGCCACTGCTTGTATCTGTAAAGTCTTGAAATGTATGGGGTTGGACAGGACAAGTTTTTCACAACGGGTTGACCTGTTGATCACAGTTTGCTGCTTAAGGTTGTAAGCATCAGCTACTGGAGATCCGTTGATGTCTACCCCAATCAAGCTCGATTTTTCCGAAAAGTACGACGATCAGCACGCGCAGAATTATTTGCTCAAGCATCAGGACAATCTGGCTCGCCGGCTGTCCCACAAACGCGACGAGCAATTGGCGCGCGGTGCGTTGGCCCTGGCGGGTGAGCCGGGCCTGGTGCTGGACCTGCCTTGCGGTGCCGGGCGGTTCTGGCCATTGTTGGCGGAGAAGCCCAACCGTGTGATTATCGGCGCTGACAATTCGGAGTCGATGTTGAAAGTTGCCACCGTCGCCCAGCCGGCGGAGGTGGTGAAGCGGGTACGGCCTTTGCAAACGTCTGCCTTTGATATCGATTTGCCCGATAACTCGGTCGACAGTATTTTTTGCATGCGCTTGATGCACCACATTGGTGATCCGGCGCACAGGCTGGCAATACTGAAAGAATTTCAGCGGGTTACCCGCGACAGCGTGATTATTTCGTTGTGGGTGGATGGCAATTTCAAGGCGTGGAAACGCAAGCGCGCCGAAGCCAAGCGTCGCAAGAAAGGTGAGCAGGAAGGTTACCAAAACCGGTTTGTGTTACCGGCTGCTACTGTCGAGGCAGAATTTGAGCAGGCCGGTTTCCGGGTCCAGGAATCCCTGGACTTCATGCCGCTCTACGCCATGTGGCGAGTCTATGTATTGCGTAAGAGGTAACAGGATGGCAGTTGAGTGCGTATCAGGCAGTCACGTAGCTCCCGAAGAACGATTTGATTTTTTCTGGCGTCAGCAGGGCGAGTGGGTCGAGGAACCCAACCGCCGACGCGGTGGTGAAAGCGGTGTGCAGCGGGTGGTCAGCCCAAATGGCCGCTTGCTCTACAGCAAGCGTCAGACCGGTCATATCTACCGCAGTTGGCTTCACCCGTTCGGACGCCCGACCGTGTTGCGCGAACGTGACGCCCTCAAAGGCCTGCGTTCGCTGGATGTACGCGTACCGGAACTGGTGTTCTGCGGCGCACGCCGTGACCCCGAGCACCAATGGAAAGCCTTGTTGGTCACGGCGTCCTTGGACGGTTTCGACGAGATCGAAAACTGGTACGCCGCCGGCGGCCGTGAGCAGTACGGCGAGTTGCTCCATGAGCGCATGCTCAAGGAATTGGCGGGCACCCTGGCGCGCATGCACAAGGGCCGCTGGCAACATGGTTGCCTGTACATCAAGCACATTTTTGTACGAGTGACCGGCGAAGGCGACTCGGCCAACGTGGAAGTGGCGCTGCTGGATTTTGAAAAGTGCCGCCAGCGTTTGACCGCTTATCGGGCCGCTTCCCATGACATGCTGCAACTGCGTCGCCATTCGTCGTGGAACAGTACCGACTGGGAAAAACTCAGCTACTTTTACGAGACGGCGTTTGGCAGCGCTATCAAGGGCTTAACTAGATGAAGCTAGAAATAGCACGAGGTGTGTTCCTGGTCGGCGCGTTGGGCATTGCAGCCCTGGCGCTGGCTGTGTGGGAACAACCTCGCACACAGGTGCTCAGTGCGGCGCAGGGTAGCGGGCAATGCCTGCTGCCACGTGTTGCCAAGACGAGTGTGGCGGCCAAGCCGGATCATGACTTGCTGTTGTTCATGTTCGGGATGTCCCAAGGGATGAGGCCGCAGAGTTGAAAGATTCCACCCCCCCCCGACAAAAGGGCCTTGCGATGCGAGGCCCTTTTTTTGTCTCAAATTATCAGGTGCAAGTGGTTGTCCCAAAGCCCCGAGGGCAGCTCCAGCGGCTTGGCCACCAACTGCGGCTGGCGGCAATCGTAGAAGCGACAACGGCCCTGGCCTGAGGTGACGACAAAGCCATCCGCCACAGCGCCTACACCGGCGCAGTCGGGCAACGGCCCGTCCAGGCGCAGCGCACCGCTGTCCATGTCCCAGATAAAAAACCTGTTACCCCGCGGCGCTGTGAGTGCGACCAGACGCAGTTCGCTGTGCACGGCGACGCTGGCGGTGTAATGCCCCATGGCTTGCAGTTGCTCATCGGCCACCGGGAACGCCACGAACGGCTGCCCTGGGCGCTTGATCGCGAGCAACTCGGAGCGCTCCTGGGACGGCCCCATGAACTGCTGCCCGGTGAGGATTGTGCCATCGCTGGCAATCCCCATATGCCGCACGCTGTTCATCTGTTGGTCCAGGGTTTCCTTGCTGATCAGGCTGCCGTCGCGGTGCATCAGCACCAGGCTCGGTTCCATGGCGTTGAGGTTCATCTCCACACGACTTTCGGCTTCGGTGCGAATGCCGCCGTTGGCCACCACCAGGGTTTCGCCGTCGGGCATCCATGACACTTGATGCGGGCCGATGCCATGGGTGGAGATTTCGCCACTGTGCACCAGCCGCTCGCCCTCGAACCTGTACACACCGAGCAGGCCACGGCCGGGGTCGGAGGTGTCGTTCTCGGTGGCGTACAGCCAGTCGCCGCTGTTGTGGATCACCGCGTGGCCATAGAAATGGCGATTGGCATTGGAGGTGATGGTTTGCAGCAGCGTGCCAGTACGCAGGTCGATCAGGTAACTCTCGGTGCCCGGGCGACGGGCGACGAACAGCGCAATCGGCAGTATCGGGTGGTTGATGATGTCATGGCAGCGCTGGCCGACCTGGGTGGCAAACACTTGCGTGCCGTCCAGGCGAAAACCCACGGCATAGTGCTTGCCGTCCGCATCATCGCGTGCCGACAGCAGCAGCGGTGCCTGCTTCTTTTGTTTGAACAGCGTCCAGCCACCCAAAGTGAGTGCACTGAGCAGCACACTGCCAACCGCCAAAGCCTGTCGCCTGAGCATCATCAGTCACCGTCGTTGGCGTTAAAGCCCAGTTGAATGCCCAGCGCCTTGGCCAAATCACCTTCGTGCAGGCGGTGGACCACGTTGAGGCTGTCATAGATGTCATTGAGCTGTTGGCGCCCGGCATCGTCGGCCAGCAATTCGTTGAGCGTGCGCTGGTTGCTGGCGAACAGCTTGAGCGAGGCTGCATAAGCGGCGTCGATCTTGTCGGCCAATGGCTTCTGCTCGGACGGCAGCAGGCCGCGCAGGCCCTTGTTGTCGACGCCGACCCACACGGTCTGCGCCGCCGCCAGGCTGGCTTGCAGGCTTTGCAGGGACGACTGGCTGCGCCAGGCATCGGCCTGGAAGGGTTGCGGGATGCCCTTGGTCTGGCGGCCCATCGGCGTGCCGAGTTTTTTCTTCAAGGTATCCAGTGCGGTGACTTGCACGCGCAGCAGGTCAGCGATGGCTTCGTGGGAATCGGCGTAGCGCTGGTTCGGGAACTTGGTCATCTGCGCGAGCATGCCATCGGTGCTGTTCCAGCTTGCCAGGATCTCTTCGGCCAGGGTTTTCTGACGCTCACCAATGGCCACCAGCAGTGGGCAGTAACGGGCTTTCTGGGCTTCGTCGGCGACGTCGGTCTTGGCGTCGTAGAGGATGTATTCGTAGGCCGACAGGCCTTGCACCACCACGCTGGACTTGGCCAGGGCCGCGCCGTCGATCTGCGGCTGGGCGCTGACCAGTTGTTCGACTTGTCGGCCCACAAGGTTTTTCTTGTCCGGCCAGAACTGCACTTGCCACGAACGGTTGCCCTCGGCCAGCGGGCCGATCAGCAGCGGCTGCAGCTCAGCCCAGGCTTTTTGCGCATGCAGGAAGTCGGCGCGGGCGGTCTCCAGGCTTTCCTTGCCCTGGCAGTAGGCGAGGGCGCTGACGGCCAGTTGGCGGTCGGCTTCAACCCAGCGGCTGTAGGTGGGCAGGATCACTTGCTTGGCGATGGCCGCCGAGGTCACCGCTTGCGGGTCCTGGGGCGAGCAGGCGCCGAGGGCGAGGGCGGCAAGGCTGGTGAATAGCAACTTGGGACGGAACATGTCGAGCTCCCTACTGTAATTGTGGCAATGCTTATAAAGAGTTCAGGAACGCCATCAACGCAGCACGCTGCTCGGCATTAAAGGACAACACATGCTGCTGCGCCGCTTGTGCTTCACCGCCATGCCAGAGCACGGCTTCGAGCAGGTTACGGGCGCGGCCATCATGCAAAAACTGGGTGTGACCACTTACGGCCTGCGTCAGGCCAATGCCCCACAACGGCGGCGTACGCCAGTCGCGGCCGCCGGCCTTGAACTCGCTGCGGTGGTCGGCCAGGCCTTCGCCCATGTCGTGCAACAGCAGGTCGCTGTAAGGGCGAATCACCTGGTTGGCCAATTCAGGTTCGGCGGCTGTGGCCGCCGTGGTGAACGTCGGCTTATGGCAACCCTGGCAACCGGCCTGGTAGAACAGGTTTTTGCCGGCGAGCACCTGCGGCGTGTTGACGCCGCGGCGTGCCGGCACGGCGAGGTTGCGGGTGTAGAACAGCACCAGGCGCAGGATGTTATCGCTGACTTCCGGCTCGCCCTCGGGGCCATTGCCATTGGGCGCCTGTTTGCAGGCGACTTGGGCGTCGGTGCAGTCATCAAAGGGTCTCAGGGACGTGGTGAGGCCCATATCACCAGAAAACGCGTGAACATTTTGTTGATTGAGGTTGGGTTGCCCGGCTTTCCAGCCAAAACGCCCGAGTACGGTTTGGTGCTGCGCGTCATCCCAGACCCAATTGGCGCGACCGACGAGGGCTTCCTTGTCGGCGGTTTTCGCGTCGGTGTTGCGCAAGATGTCGGCATCGCTGATGGCTTCGAGCAGGCCCAGGCCGATCATCGGTGGCGCAATCCGCGCCGAGAAAAGTGTTTCGGCGTGCATCGGGCCGTAGCCCAGCTGGGTGATTTGCAGATTTGGCTTGCGCAACTCGACCACGCTGCCGTCCTTGAAGGTCACGTTGACGGGCGTGTAGTCGACCCGCACTTTGCCTTCAGGCGCCACGCCTGGCACGGCCATGTCCTGCAGTTGCCCACCGTAGACCGGCTCGGGCACCACGCCGATCTGCTCGATGAGCCGGGCATCGGCGGGCGCAGGCGGGATCGACAGGCGCACCAGCATCGACACCGCATTCGGTGCGTCGGGCAGCGGCGGATGGCCACGGCCGTCCTTGATATGGCAGTTCTGGCAAGCATTGGTGTTGAACAACGGGCCCAGACCGTCACGCGCGGTGGTGGTGGACGGCGCAATCACCCAGGGGCTGCGAAAGAAGCTGTTGCCGACGCTGAAATCCAGGCGACGGGTGGGCGCCAGGTTGGCCGAAGGCAGGGAAAACGCGTTCTGGTCGCGCTTGTTCACCGTCGTCGCGCCGCCCGCTCGTGATTCACCCGGCTCTGCCTTGGTAAACCTGGGGGCGTCGTCGCAGGCGGTCAGGCTCAAGGCCATCAATGCTGCGCACAGACGAAGAGGCGAACGGACCATCGGGTTTCCTGCGACTAAGGCGAAAAAGAGGGTCGCAAAGTCTAACAGGGCAGGGCGGATTGAATAAGAGCAATTATCGTTTGGTGGTATTTGATTCATTCCCGCTAGAATGACCGCACATTTTTTCTGGAGGTGGCCAATGCAGGCTCTCGACGCTTTGCTCAACCGTGTTTCCGTGCCGCGTTTGCTGGAGCCGGCGCCGACCCAGGAGCAGCGCGATGTGCTGTTCGCCGCCGCCATGCGCGCGCCCGACCATGGTCAACTGCGCCCATGGCGCTTTCTCACCGTAGAAGGCGCCGCCCGTGAGCAGATGGGCACGCTGCTGGCCGAAGCCGCACGCCTGCAGGACGCCGACGCGCCGCAAGCCGCTATCGACAAGGCCCAGAACGGCCCGCTGCGTGCGCCGTTGGTGGTGGTGGTGATTGCGCGTCTGCAAGAGCACTTTAAAGTGCCTAAATCCGAGCAACTGCTGGCGGCTGCGTGTGCGGCACACGGTATTTTGCTGGCGGCTTATGCGCAGGGGATCGGGGCGGTGTGGCGCACCGGTGAGTTGTCGTACTCGGCCCATGTGGCTAAAGGCTTGGGGCTGACGGCGGATGAGGAAGTGATTGGCTTCCTCTATTTGGGCACGCCGCAGAACCCGCCGCGTACAGCGGCTAAAGAAGATTTAGCGGCGTTTGTTCAGGCCTGGACCGGCGTCTAATTGTGGGAGCTGGCTTGCCTGCGATAACGGCCTGTCAGTCATGGATGTACTGACTGACCCACCGCCATCGCAGGCAAGCCAGCTCCCACAGGGGATCTTCATTGTTTTGAAGATCGGGTTTATACCTTGAACTGATCCATTAACTTCATCTGCTGGGTTGCCAGCGCATTCAGTTGGCTGCTGATGGCCGCTGACTCGGTGGCCTGGCCGGTGAGGGTTTCGGTCACGGTGCGGATCGCCGAAACGTTGCGGTTGACCTCTTCGGCCACGGCGCTCTGTTGTTCGGCGGCGCTGGCGATCTGCAGGTTCATGTCGCTGATCACTGTTACCGCGTCACTGATCTTGCCCAGCGCCTGCACCGCTTGATGGATCTGCCCGGCATTGCTCTGGGCCTGGTGCTGGCTGGAATGCATGGTCGCCACCACGCCACGGGTGCCGCTCTGGATGCGCTCGATCACCAGGCGAATTTCCTCTACTGAGTCCTGGGTACGTTTGGCCAGGTTGCGCACCTCGTCGGCCACTACCGCAAACCCACGCCCGCTTTCCCCTGCGCGTGCGGCTTCGATGGCGGCGTTCAGCGCCAGCAGGTTGGTTTGCTCGGCAATGCTGCGGATCACTTCGAGCACCGAACCAATCTGCTCGCTGTTGACCGCCAACGCTTCCACTTCGGTCACGGCCTTGCTGACTTCTTCGGCCAGGGTAGTGATGTCGCGGGTGCTCTGCTCGATGATCGACATGCCGTCGCGCGCCGATTGGTCCGCGCCACGGGCGGCGCTGGCAGCGTTGGAGGCGCTGTTGGCCACATCATGGGCGGTGGCGCTCATTTCATTGGAGGCAGTGGCCACCTGATCGATTTCGCGGAACTGCACCTGCATGCCTTCGCTGGTCTGGCGGGCAATGGCTGAGGACTGGTCCGCCGTGCCACGCGCTTCAGTGATGCTCTGCTTGATCTGCGCAATGGTCGGTTGCAGCTTGTCGAGGAAGCGGTTGAACCAGTTTGCCAACTCGCCCAGTTCGTCCTTCTTGGCGTAGGTCAGGCGCTGCGTGAGGTCGCCTTCGCCGCTGGCGATGTTCTTGAGCATGGCCGCAACGGTGTTGATCGGGCGGGTCACGCCGGTGGCGGTCAACCAGATCAGCAGCAGGCCGAGCAGGGCCGCGGCGGCGCCGACCAGCAAGGCTTTGAGCGTGCCCGAGGCTTGGGCTTTGTCGAGCACGTCTTGCAGTTTCAAGGTGTCGGCCAGCATCACGTTCTTGGGCAGTTTGATCACAACGCCCCAGGCCTTGGCGTCGGCAATCGGCTTGACCGGGTACACGGCGCGGATCGTGTCATCTTGCTCACGGATCGTGCGTGTATCGTTGGCCAGCAGTTGCACGATTTCCTTGCCTTCCGCGCCGATGGTGTCGATCAGGTTTTTGCCGACTTTGTCCGGCTGGCCGCTGTAGGCCGCAATCAAACCGGTGCTGGACAGAATCTCCAGGTGCGCCGCGCCGTCGAACAGTTCTTTTTGCGCCGCGTCCGTCATCGCCTGCAGCGTATTGAGCGCCAGGTCGATACCGACCACACCAATGACTTTGCCGTCTACGATCAGCGGCAGCGAAATAGTGGTCATCAGCACCTGCTTGCCGGCCACTTCATCGGAATACGGGTCGAGCAGGCACACCGAGCGCGTGTCTCGTGGGCAGGTGTACCAGATGTTGTAGGGCGTGCCGCTGAGGTTGAGAGTCGTTTTGGTCAGGTCATCCTCGACCATCACGGTGTTCAGGCCTTCGCCGCCAGCGCGGCTCCAGTAGCTGGAGAAACGGCCTTTTTCATTGGAGACGCGGGTTTTGTCGTTGACGAAGTCGCTGTCTTTGCCATCCAGGCCATTGGGTTCGAATGACAGCCAGATGCCCAGTACCTTGCTGTTGCGCTCAAAGGCGGTTTTGACACTCTGGTTGAGCTCTTCTCGCAATGCGCCGGGCTCCAGCGCTCGTTTGTTGGCGAGGGCACGCAGGTCTTTGACGTGATCGGCCAGCGCGGTGACCACCACGAGGTTTTCGCCAAAGGTTTTCTGTAACTGCACTGCTTGTTCGGCGGCCTTGGCTTGCAGCAGGTGTTGAACGCTTTGGGTGAGCATTCGCGAGCTTGAATCGCTGATCAAATGGTCATTCTGACCGGTCTCGTACAGGTTGATACTGATGATCAGCGCTATCACCCCCAGCAGACAAAGGCCGGACAACAGCACGATTTTCAAGCGGATGGAGAGGGTGTCGAACATAGGTTCACTCGCGATTGGACTCGTTGAAAGGCAAGCAGGGCGAGCCAAGTCCATTCGGCGCTATGTCCGGAACATCGGCGTAACGGGATGTTTCATGAGGGAAAGGCGATGAGCGGTAGGAAAAGGACTACGCGCCGCGTTATACGGGGGCTGCAAGCCGTTCCGGGCGTGACCAGATCCACAGGTTGCCCAGGCTCATGCCGGCAATCGCCAGGTAGATCGGCCAGCCGTGATCGAGCATCACCAACATCAACACGGCGCACAGCAGCATGCTCACGGTGGCGCTGACTTTGGCGCGGCGCGCGATGATCTTGCCATTGCGCCAGTTGAACAGAATCGGTCCGAACAGCCGGTGGTTTTCCAGCCAGGCGCTCAGGCGCGGCGAGCTTTTAGTCGCCGCCCAGGCGGCCAGCAGGATGAATTCGGTGGTGGGCAAACCCGGTATGACAATCGCCACCAACCCAATGCCCAGGCTGACGTAGGCCAGCAGGCCGAAGAGCAGCTGGGCGATTTTTGAGGTGGATTGGGTTTTGCCGGTCATGCTGAAGTTTATCTGTTGAGGGGTTACACATTATTCGAACTGAAATCCGCTCAAATGTGGGAGCTGGCTTGTGTGGGAGCTGGCTTGCCTGCGATAGCATCGACTCGGTCTGACAGGTAGACCGAGGTGAGCGCATCGCAGGCAAGCCAGCTCCCACACAAGCCAGCGCCCATCGTGGCCTGTTACGCCAGTTCAGGGGCGCTAGCGTACGCCTGTTCCAGCAGCACGGTGAAGCGCACAAACGCATCGATTGCACCTTTCTCCACCGCCGCTTCTTCTTCGGCGCTGAACGCCAGGCCGTCGAGGGTGCGGGTGAAGCGCTTCCAGCCTTCAGCGCGGCCACCGGCCGGCTCGCCCAAGTGACGGGCACCGAAGGTTTCGCTCAGGCCCAGGCCCACGGCGCGCTTGATCAAGAATGCAGCGCCCAGCTTGGAGCCTTCGGACACGAACAACCAGCCCAGGGCTTCGGCTTTGCTCGGGTTTTTCACGGCGCCGGCAACCGGTGCTGGCACGTCGGTTTCCAGGTCGGCCAGGTCTAGTTTGGCGGCGTCGGCGCGGCAGCGCTCAGCCAGGTCCGGGACGATCTTGATCAGCTCGGGGTCGTTGTACAGCGCCACCAGTTCCGACTGGAACAGGTACTGCGCCACCACAAAACGGGCGAAGTTGGCTGGGGTTTCAAACGGCGCGTGGGCTTTGACCAGCGCGTCGAGCTTGGTGTGTGGCGCGTGGGTGATCTGGTTCAGGCGCTGGGAGCGCAGGCTTGGGCGTTCTGCGGTAGGAGAAGCGGTCATCGAAAAAATCCTTGAGAAGGGGAGCGCCTGGGTGCCCTAAAGAGAGCTGTTATCAACTAGACGAACAAGAAGACGCGGCACAGTAAAAAAACCTCACCTCGCCGCTGATAAAGGGCGGCAAGGTGAGGGCGGCTGTCAGATGTCCCAGATCAGGTTGATCGCGAAGTTGCGACCCGGCTGGGTCAGGCGGTCGAGGTTGGCCGGCGCGGTCACGCCGGCTTCGCCGACGCCGTCGTAGCTGCGCACGTCATCCCAGTTCCAGTACTTCTTGTCGGTGAGGTTGTAGAGGCCGCCGTTGATGGTCACGTCGTTGGTGACTTTGTAGAAACCGGTGAGGTCGACGATGCCAAAACCTGGGGTCTTGAACGGAGCGCTGGTGCTGCCATCCGGCGCGTGGAAGGTGGTGCTGTCGACACGGTTCTGTTTTTTCACCAGCGTCCAGCTGACCAGCGCGCCGTATTGCTCCTGCTCGTAGCCCAGGCCGAATACGCCTTTAAGCGGGTTGACGCTGTTGAGCGGCTCGCCGTTGTCGTCGTTGCGGCCGTAGGTGTAGCCCACCGAACCTTGGGTGTAGAGGCCTTGCGGCGCACCGAACGCGTCGAGGTTCAGGCGGCCTTTGGCCTCAATCCCCTTGATGGTGGCGTGCTTGATGTTGTTGGCTTCGAAGGTTTGGATGTCGCCGCCGGCGACCGAGGCGTCTTCGTCGATAAAGTCGCGGTACTTGTTGTAGAACACCGCGATGTCGAAGGAGCCTTCATCGAACTGGCCACGAATCCCGGTCTCGATGCCCTTGCTGGTTTCCGGCTTGAGGTTCGGGTTTGGCTCGACGGTGTAGCCCAGGTTGAGGTTTTCAAAACGGCCATACAGCGCTTTGGCCGACGGGGTGCGGAAGCCCTCGGCGTACTGGCCGAACCAGGTGTATTGATCGGTCAGCGCGTAGGTCAGGCCGAATTTTGGCGTGACGCGGTGCCAGGTTTTTTCTTTGTCGCTGACCGGGTAGGCGCCGTTGGGGTTGACGGTGTTGAGGAATTCCTGGGTCAGCTTGGGCTTGAGCCGGGTGTAGTCGTAACGTACGGCGGGCAGGAAGGTCCATTTGTCCCAGCTGATCTGGTCCTGGGCGAACAGCGAGTAAGTGTTGATGGTCGGGTCCGGGAAGTCGCTGGACTTTTTCACGCTGTCGCCGGCAGACGGGCTGGGCGCGCCGATCGCCGTGCAACCTGAGCCGACGGCGAGGCAGTAGGCCGAGCCTTCGCGCGAACCGCTGACTTTTTGCTGCTTGAGGGTGGTGCCATAGGTGACCTGGTGATCGGTTTCACCGAGGCTGAACGCCTTGTCCAGCTGTGCGTCGAACACCCACTGTTTTTCTTCGTACAGGGTGTCGCGGGTGCGCATGACGCGGCGCGATGGCTGGTAGATTTCAGCGGTGCTCTGGTCAGTCTTGGCGATCTGGTAGTTGAGGCTGGTCTTGATCTGATCGGCTATCGGCGAGTCGAGGGCAAAGCGGTTTTCGATGCCGAAGCGTTCACGGGTGATGGTGTCGTTACCCGAACGCCCACGGTAGAAATTAAAGCCACGCCCGCCGACGAAGGGGCCGCCCACGGCGTTCTTCAGATTGACGTCGCGATCATCCTTGAACTTCTCGTAGGTCAATCCAAGCCGATTGTCATCGCCATAATTCCAACCCATTTTCGCCAGGATATTGGTGGTGCGCGCATCTTCCGGGTTAGCGCCGGTACGGGCCAGGCCGGTGGCGTTGTTGCCGTCGTAGGACTCCATTTCATGGCCATTGCGCTGGCTCAGGTGCAGCAAACCGTCGAAGTCCTGCACGCGGCCGGCGACGGTGCCGGAGGTCAGCCAGCTGTCGTCGGCGGAGCTGTAGCCGGTTTTGAGGCGGGCGCCGACGTCCTGGCCGGGCTTGATGATGTCGTCCGGGTCGAGGGTGAAGTAGCTCACCGCGCCGCCGATGGCGCTGCTGCCGTACAGTGCCGAGGCTGGGCCGCGCAGGATCTCGACGCGCTTGACGATTTCCGGGTCGACGTAGTTACGGCGGGTTTTGGCGTACGGGCCGTTGAAGAAGTTGTCCGGCACTTCCACGCCGTCCACTTGAGTGAGGATACGGTCGCCGTCGATGCCGCGAATGTTGTAGCCAGCGTTGCTGGCGCGGGTGCCTGCGCCGCCGACCGACACGTTGGGCTCGTAACGCACCAGTTCACGGATGGTGTTCACGTTCTGGCGGTCCAGCTCCTCACGCGCATGCACAGTAACGGTGCTTGGCACGCTGTTGACGTCCTGCTCACTGCGGGTGGCGCTGATGGTCACCTGCTGCAGATTGAGCGTGCTGCCGGCCGGGCGCTTTTCCAGCACGATGTTGTTATTGCCCAGTTTGCGGTAGCTCAAGTTGGTGCCCAGCAACAACCGGTCCAGGGCTTTTTCCGGCGAGAGTGCGCCGCGCACGCCGGGGGACGACACACCCTGGCCAAGCTCTGCCGGCAGGCCGACTTGCCAGCCGGTAACGCTGGTAAAGGCATTCAACGCCGACACCAAGGGCTGCTGTTCAATACTGAAACTGTAATTGCCGTGGCTGCGCGCGGCCGGTTCGGCGGCAGTGGCGGCCATCACCGGCGCGCTGGCCAGCAGGATGGCGGCGGTGAGCAAGGACAGGACGGGCGAAGAGGACCGGCGGTTGAAACGAGAGGACATCGAGAGCGCTCCGGGGATACGAATCTTATAGTTGCGAGCTGATCAAATAGGAATCAGTTGCATTGGCTATAACGAGACGAACCGCCGGTTACTATCGAGTAAAAATAATTCTCATTTAGTTCAAGATGACCAGCGCCGGGTACTCCGAGAGCTTGGCCGAGGTGATGTGCGCCAGAGAGCGCACCACATCCAGCGGTTGGTCGAGGCGGTAATTGCCGGTGACGGCCACGCTTGCGAGCTGGTCGTTGGTGTTGACGATCCAGCCGGGGTAATAGCGACGCAACTCGGCGAGCACTTCGCTCATCGGGCAGTTTTCGAATACCAGGCGGCCCTGGACCCACGCCAAGTCTTTACTCGCATCCAGTTTGGCCGGTTGGCCGAAGCCTTTGGGGCCGATGCGGATACTCTCTCCGGCGCTCAAGCGCACGCGGGCATCGTCAAAGGTGTTGCTCAAGTCCACATCGCCGCGCTGCACCTGCACCTGGGCTTCGCCATTGAGGTAGCGCACGGCGAAGTCGGTGTCGCGCACGCTGGCGCGCACGGGGCCGGCGTCAATCTCCAGCGGCAGGCCACGGCTGGGCGCCACCTCAAAGAAAGCTTCGCCCTGGAACAGTCGGGCGACGCGCTGGTGGTCCTTGATGCTGCTGGAAAATGCCGAATTGGTGTTCAGTAACACTTTGGAGCCGTCATCCAATTGCAGGCGCTGGCGTTCACCGACCACGGTGAGGTGGTCGGCCTGCAGGCGCACGGGCAGGTTGCTGAAGCTGAACAGACCGATCAGCAGCACAGCGGCGGTGGCCAGGGGTTTCCAATGCGGCTTGATACGCCGCCACGCGCTGGGTTTGCGCGGCACTGCCAGGGCCACGGCGGCGCTGTGAACCGGCGCGCCGCCCCAGGCGGCCTGGGCCTTGCTGAAGGCGAGCAGGTGCGCCGGGTCGCTGGCCAGCCAGCCATCAAACTCGGCTTGCTGCCCGGGTTGCGGGCATTGCAAGGCAATCAGCCAATCGAGGGCTTGGTCCATGGCCGTGTCTTGCAGCACCTCATGAGCCAGCTCATGGGGGCGCAGCTTATTCGGGTCCGTCACGGTGTTCCTCGGGTCTTCGCCACGTTCTATTCATCGTTCCTACAGCCTGGGTCGACACCTCTGTCGGGTGAAGCTTAAGGCTGATCCAGCCGTTCGGCCACTCCTACACAGATAGCCATGATCAATTTCAGTTCCTTTTGCACCGTGCTCAAGGACACTTGCAACTGATCGGCAATCTCCTGGTAGCTGCAACCGTGCAGGCGGCTGAGGATGAAAATCTGCTGCTGGCGCGCGCTCAACTGGCCGAGGCTGACGCTCAGGTGTTCGAGCAATTGCTCGGCCTGGGTGGCGTCCTCGGGCGTGCTGATCGGCGCGGCGACGCTCTGCAGTACGTCCAGCGGCACATCTTCTTGCAGTGTGCGGGCCTGGATGCGGCGCGAGCGCAGATGGTCCAGCGCCAGGTTGCGCGCGGTTTGATAGACGAAGGGTTCAAGGTGATCGATCGGCCGCTCGCTGAGCGCCCGCGTGACGCGCAGGTAGGTTTCCTGCAACAGGTCTTCGGCGGTGCTGTGGTTATTCACCATCCGCTGCAGAGTGCGTAGCAGAATCACCCGTTGGGTGAGAAAGACTTGGTTGAAGCGAGATTGGCTCACAGTGATACCAGACCGGTTTGCAGTTAATGATAATGCTTATCATCAACTCAAATGGCAAGTGGCACTTTGAGATGCTGCGTCGACTCCTGTGGGAGCTGGCTTGTGTGGGAGCTGGCTTGCCTGCGATGCAGGCGCCCTGGTCTTTCAGACAGACCGCGGAGATGCTATCGCAGGCAAGCCAGCTCCCACACAAGCCAGTCCACACAATGGAACAACCGGGTCGGTTTACTCGGCGTTGCACAGTGCCAGGCAGTTATCCAGCATACGGTTGGAGAAGCCCCATTCGTTGTCATACCACGCCAGCACTTTGAGCAACTTGCCACTGACCTTGGTGTGATTGGCATCGAAAATCGACGACAGCGGGTTATGGTTAAAGTCGCTCGAAACCAGCGGCAGGGTGTTGTAGCCGAGGATTTTCGAATGCTGGCTGGCTTCTTTCAGCAGTGCGTTGACTTGCTCGGCCGTGGCTTCTTTTTTCAGCGTCACGGTGAGGTCCACCAGCGACACGTTGATCACCGGCACACGCACGGCCATGCCGGTCAGCTTGCCTGCCAGTTCCGGCAGTACCAGGCCGACCGCTTCAGCGGCGCCGGTCTTGCTCGGGATCATGTTCTGGGTGGCCGAACGCGCGCGGTACGGGTCGGTGTGGTACACGTCGGTCAGGTTCTGGTCATTGGTGTAAGCGTGAATGGTAGTCATCAGGCCGCTTTCGATGCCCAGCTCGCGATGCAGCACCTGAGCCACAGGTGCCAGGCAGTTGGTGGTGCACGACGCGTTGGAGATGATCTGGTGCGATTGACGCAAAATGTCATGGTTTACCCCGTAAACCACGGTGGCGTCCGCGCCTTTGGCCGGGGCCGAGATGATCACCTTGCGGGCGCCGGCGGTAATATGAGCGGCAGCCTTGTCGCGGTCGGTGAACAGACCGGTGCATTCGAACACTACGTCGATCTTGTGCGCAGCCCATGGCAGGTCGGCCGGGTTGCGAATGGCACTGACGGCAATCCGGTCACCATTGACGGTCAGGCTTTCCTGATCGTGGGCGACCTCTGCGTCGAAAGTGCCGTGCACGGTGTCGTATTTGAGCAGGTGGGCATTGATCGAGCTGTCGCCCAGATCATTGATGGCGACGATCTGCAAATCCTGGCGGTAGCCTTGGGTATACAGTGCGCGCAGGACATTACGGCCGATACGGCCAAAACCATTGATTGCGATACGAAGAGTCATTGGAAAGTGCCTGTCGTCGATTTGTTGTAAGAATTACAAGATTATTCGCATAAAAATAGAAAACAAGCCTTTTTAGTGGCAATATTTTGTTCAATCTACAACGAGTGACCTGAATCAACTGGTCCGATGATTCAAACGACACCCTGCCATCCCATGAGCTGCGGGCGTTTGATCAGCATAGACTCTCAGGTCGCCACATCCGTTAGCCTGGAGTTCTATACATGCATCCCCGCGTTCTTGAGGTCACCGAACGGCTTATCGCCCGCAGTCGTGCAACCCGCGAGGCTTACCTTGCGCTCATTCGTGGCGCGGCCAGCGACGGCCCGATGCGCGGCAAGCTGCAATGCGCCAACTTTGCCCACGGCGTGGCCGGCTGCGGCACTGAAGATAAAAATAGTCTGCGTATGATGAATGCCGCCAACGTGGCAATTGTTTCGTCATATAACGACATGCTCTCGGCGCACCAGCCGTACGAACATTTCCCGGAACAGATCAAGAAAGCCCTGCGCGAAGTCGGCTCGGTCGGCCAGTTCGCCGGTGGCACGCCCGCCATGTGCGACGGCGTGACCCAAGGCGAGCCCGGCATGGAGCTGAGCCTGCTGAGCCGCGAAGTCATCGCCATGTCGACGGCGGTAGCGCTGTCCCACAACATGTTCGATGCCGCGCTGATGCTGGGCATCTGCGACAAGATTGTGCCGGGCCTGATGATGGGGGCGCTGCGCTACGGCCACCTGCCGATGATCTTCGTGCCGGGCGGCCCTATGCCATCGGGCATCTCCAACAAGCAGAAAGCCGACGTGCGCCAGCGTTATGCCGAAGGCAAGGCTACCCGTGAGGAACTGCTGGAATCGGAGATGAAGTCCTACCACAGCCCCGGCACCTGCACCTTTTACGGCACCGCCAACACCAACCAGTTGTTGATGGAAGTGATGGGCCTGCACCTGCCGGGCGCTTCGTTCGTCAACCCGTACACGCCGCTGCGCGATGCGCTGACCCGCGAAGCCGCGCACCAGGTCACGCGCCTGACCAAAGCCAGTGGCGACTTCACGCCGATTGGCGAGATCGTCGACGAGAAGTCCATCGTCAACTCCATCGTCGCCCTAAACGCTACCGGCGGTTCTACCAACCACACCCTGCACATGCCGGCTATCGCCATGTCGGCGGGCATCATCCTCACCTGGCAGGACATGGCCGACCTCTCCGAAGTGGTGCCGACCCTGTCCCACGTGTACCCAAACGGCAAGGCCGACATCAACCACTTCCAGGCAGCGGGCGGCATGTCGTTCCTGATCCGCGAACTGCTCGAAGCCGGCTTGCTCCATGAGGATGTGAACACCGTGGCGGGCAAGGGCCTGAGCCGTTACACCCAGGAACCGTTCCTGGTCGACGGCGAACTGATCTGGCGCGACGGCCCGATCGAAAGCCTCGACGAAACCATCCTGCGCCCCGTAGCCCGTGCGTTCTCGCCCGAAGGCGGCTTGCGCGTGATGGAAGGCAACCTCGGCCGTGGCGTGATGAAGGTCTCGGCCGTGGCGCCGGAGCATCAGATCGTCGAAGCACCGGCCGTGGTGTTCCAGGATCAGCAGGATCTGGCCGATGCATTCAAGGCCGGCCAGCTGGAAAAAGACTTTGTCGCGGTGATGCGCTTCCAGGGCCCGCGCTCCAACGGCATGCCCGAATTGCACAAGATGACACCGTTCCTCGGTGTGTTGCAGGACCGTGGCTTCAAAGTTGCGTTGGTAACAGACGGGCGTATGTCTGGCGCGTCGGGTAAGATCCCCGCCGCGATTCACGTCAACCCCGAAGCCCAGAGCGGCGGGCCGCTGGCGCGGGTCAAGGATGGCGATATCATTCGCGTCGATGGCGTGAAGGGCACCCTGGAGCTTAAGGTGGACGCCGAAGAATTTGCAGCGCGCACGCCTGCCACGGGCCTGTTGGGCAACAACGTGGGGGCCGGTCGCGAGCTGTTTGCATTTATGCGCTTGGCCGCAAGCTCCGCAGAGCAGGGCGCCAGCGCCTTTACCTCTGCCTTGGAGACGCTTAAGTGAAGCTTGCGCTGGTCGGTGACATTGGTGGTACCAACGCCCGTTTTGCGTTGTGGCGGGATCAGGAACTGCATTCGATCCGCGTGCATGCCACGGCGGACCACCACAGCCCTGAGGAAGCCATCAAGGTTTACCTCAAGGAGGAAGGCCTGGAAATCGGGGACATCGGCGCGGTGTGCCTGTCAGTCGCGGGGCCGGTGAGTGGCGATGAATTTAAATTCACCAACAATCACTGGCGGCTGAGCAAAACTGCGTTTTGCAAAACCCTGCAGGTCGATGAGCTGCTGCTGGTCAATGACTTCACGGCCATGGCCCTGGGCATGACGCGGCTCAAACCCGATGAATTCCGTGTGGTCTGCCAAGGCACGCCGGAGCCGTTGCGCCCAGCCGTGGTGATCGGCCCGGGCACTGGCCTGGGTGTGGGCACCTTGCTGGATTTGGGCGAAGGCCGTTACGCGGCGTTGCCAGGGGAGGGTGGCCATGTCGACCTGCCGCTGAGCAGCCCGCGCGAAACCCAGTTGTGGCAGCACATTCACAGCGAAATTGGGCATGTGAGCGCCGAGACCGCGCTGAGCGGTGGCGGCCTGCCCCGTGTGTACCGCGCCATTTGTGCGGTCGACGGGCACACGCCGGTGCTGGACACGCCCGAAGCCATTACGGCCGCGGGCCTGGCTGGCGACGCGGTGGCCATGGAAGTGTTGAACCAGTTCAGTATCTGGCTGGGCCGTGTGGCCGGTAACAACGTGCTGACCACCGGTGGGCGTGGTGGTGTGTACATCGTGGGCGGGGTGATTCCGAGGTTTGCCGACTTCTTTATCAACAGCGGTTTTGCCAAGAGTTTCAGCGACAAGGGCTGCATGAGCGACTACTTCAAAGGCATTCCTGTGTGGTTGGTGACGGCGCCGTATTCCGGGTTGACCGGGGCCGGTGTTGCGCTTGAGCAGGCTTTTGCGTAGGGGCTGATGGCCTCATCGCAGGCAAGCCAGCTCCCACAGTTGACCGGGTTCCAACCTTGGAATGCAGTCAACTGTGGGAGCTGGCTTGCCTGCGATAGGGCCTCAAACGCAACAAATGATTTAAGCTTGGCCATAACAACAAGGAGGACCCCGTGAGCGTAATCAGTAAATCGATTCTCCTCGTCGACGACGACCAGGAAATCCGCGAATTGCTGCAGACCTACCTCAGTCGCGCCGGCTTCCAGGTACGTGGCGTACCGGATGGCGCGGGGTTCCGCCAGGCGATGAACGAGGCGCCGTGCGACCTGGTCATCCTCGATGTGATGTTGCCGGACGAAGACGGTTTCAGCCTTTGCCGCTGGATTCGCCAGCACCCGCGCCAGGCGCAGGTGCCGATCATCATGCTGACCGCAAGTTCCGATGAAGCCGACCGTGTGATCGGCCTGGAGCTGGGGGCCGACGACTACATCGGCAAACCCTTCAGCCCGCGCGAGCTGCAAGCGCGGATCAAAGCATTGTTGCGTCGCGCCCAGTTTGGCCAGGAGCGCACGGGTGGCGGCGACGTTCTGGTGTTCGATGAGTGGCGCCTGGACATGATCAGCCATCGCCTGTTTCACGTGGACGGCGAAGAGGTAATCCTCTCCGGCGCCGACTTTGCCTTGCTCAAGTTGTTTCTTGATCACCCCCAACAGATTCTCGACCGCGACACCATTGGCAACGCCACCCGTGGCCGCGACCTGATGCCGTTGGACCGTATCGTCGACATGGCCGTCAGCCGCCTGCGCCAACGCCTGCGCGATACCGAAAAACCTCCAAGGCTGATCCGCACCGTGCGTGGCAGCGGTTATCAACTGGCAGCCAGCGTGGTTGCCGGCAATGCCCACTGAGCCGCTGACCGAGCGCCGCCGGCGTTTTCCGGTGCCGCGTTCGCTGCTTGGGCGCATGTTGCTGCTGACCTTGCTTGTGGTGCTGTTTGCCCAGGCGCTGTCCAGCGTGATCTGGGTTTCGCAACTGCGCGCCACCCAGCTCGAAGGCCTGGTGACCAGTGCGCGCAGCCTGGCGCATTCGATGACGGCCAGCGTGAGTTACTTCCGCTCGCTGCCGGTTGC
The DNA here is from genome assembly GCF_012985445.1 of Pseudomonas sp. WS 5532. Classification (NCBI taxonomy): domain Bacteria; kingdom Pseudomonadati; phylum Pseudomonadota; class Gammaproteobacteria; order Pseudomonadales; family Pseudomonadaceae; genus Pseudomonas; species Pseudomonas sp. WS 5532. The sequence continues at coordinate 107,719 of NZ_JAAQWK010000015.1, read as the reverse complement.
CTACCGCCCGTTGGTGCTCGACCAACTGCGCAGCATGGGCGGCACGCGGTTTGTGGTGACCCTCAACGACCGCCCATTGGACATGCAGATTCTGCCGCAGACCCCGCGCAAGCAGGCGGTGCTGCAAGCCGTGGACGAAGTGCTGCGCCAGACCCTGGGCAGCGACGTGCATATCTCGGTGGAGTTCGTCAGCGCCGAGGACCTGCGTATTTTCAACGCGGGCCTCAAACTCGATGAACTGCCGCGTTCCTGGGCGCATTATGCCCTGACCCTGGAGCCGGTGAACCCGCCGGTGCTGGTCACGCAAATCCAGCTGGCACCCGGCGAATGGCTGTACATCGCCTCGCTGCTGCCCGAGCCGTACACCAGTTTGGAAGAACAAGGCCTGCCGTCGCAGCAAGTGTGGTTTATCGTGCTGACCAGCGGTTTCCTGTTGCTGTTTATCGGCCTGCTGGTGCACTGGCAAAGCCGGCCGCTCAAGCGCCTGGCCCGTGCAGCGCGGGACATGTCCCTGGGCGCCGATGTGGAACCGGTGGCCGAAGGCGGTGGCAGCGAAGTGGTGGAAGTGGGCCGTGCGTTTAACGCCATGCGCGAGCGCATCAGCCGTTACCTCACCGAGCGCAGCCAACTGTTCAGCGCAATTTCCCACGATTTGCGCACGCCGATCACGCGTCTGCGCTTGCGCGTGGAGTTGCTGGAAGACGAAAACCTGCAAGCCAAATTCGGTCGTGACCTGGATGAGTTGGAGTTGCTGGTCAAGGGGGCACTGCAATGCGTCAAAGACACCGACATCCACGAGAACATCGAGCCGGTCGACCTTAACCACGTGCTTGATTGCCTGGTGGAACCGTACCTGGCGCCGAACGGTAACGGCCGTATCACCCAGCACGGACGGGCGCTGACCCCTTATCCGGGCAAACCGCTGGCGCTCAAGCGCTGCATCGGCAACCTGATCGACAATGCCTTGAAGTACGGGCAGAACGCGCATTTGCATATCGAGGACGATGGCGTGGAGTTCATCCTGCATGTGGATGACGAAGGCCCGGGCGTGCCGGAGCAGCGTTTGGAACAGGTCTTCGAACCGCACTTTCGCCTGGCTGGCCAGCAGCAAGGTTATGGCTTGGGTCTGGGCATCGCGCGCAACATTGCCCACAGCCATGGTGGGGAAGTGAGTTTGCAGAATTTGCGCGAAGGCGGGTTGCGGGTGACCTTACAACTGCCGCGAACCCTGGACTAATGTGGGAGCTGGCTTGCCTGCGATGCAGGCACCCTGTTCTTTCAGTCAGACCGCGGTGATGCTATCGCAGGCAAGCCAGCTCCCACACAAGCCCGCTCCCACATTTTGATCCCGGTTGAGTCAGATACTTTGGCGCAGCCGGGCCAAATCCCGCAGCGGCGGTGCCCCGAACAACCGGCTGTATTCCCGGCTGAACTGCGACGGGCTCTCATACCCTACCCGATACCCCGCTGCCGACGCCTCCAGCCCTTCGGCAATCATCAATCGCCGCGCTTCCTGCAACCGTAACTGCTTCTGGTATTGCAGCGGACTCATCGCCGTAATCGCCTTGAAGCGATGGTGCAAGGTCGAAACACTGAGGTTCACTTCCCTGGCCAGGTCATCAATGCGCAGCGGTTGTTCGAAGTTCCCGTTCAACCATTTGATGGCCTGACTCACGCGATGGCTCTGACTGTTGGCCACGGCGATTTCATACAGCCGATAACCCTGCGGGCCACGTAACAACCGATAGAGAATCTCGCGATTGATGAGTGGCGCGAGCATGGCGATGTCTTTCGGTGTGTCCAGCAGGCGCGCCAGGCGCAACACGGCGTCGAGCAGTTGGTTGTCGATGCGGTCAACGTACATGCCACGCGATGTCGGCCTGGAGGGCACGCCCATCGGGCCTGCCTCGGCGATCAATGCGGTGAGCTGGGCCGGGTCGATATTGATGCGCACCGACAGGTTGGGGTCTTGCGGTGTGGCGTCGATGATCCGCCCGGCGACCGGCATCGCCACCGAAAACACCAGATAATTGAGCGGGTCGTAGGCAAAGATCTCGTCGGCCAGGCGCACTTCCTTGCTGCCGCTGGCCAGAATGCACAGGGCGGGTTCGACCAGCACCGGCATGAAATCGCGCGGGGTGTTGTGGCGGTTCAGATACAGCGAGGTAATTGCCGTGCCGTAGGAGCCATCTTCCCAGGTATGACGGTGAACAATGCTGGCCAGCTCGGCGCGTTGTTTTTCCATCTCGGCATCGAGGGGCATTGGCTTGGTTTCGGGCGACGACATGGAGCGTCCTCTACTGACTGCTTTGATGGGCCCAGCTTAGCGGCGGCTTTTCAAAAGGTGTTACTTCGATTCTGCACAATCCTTGCCTGATCCTGCGATAAGGCGTGAATCAGGCAAGTGCAGGGCCTGTCATGTGCCTGAAACACTGAGTGTGCGGTTGGAATAAATCCCTGGGGCCAGACGTCTTATCTACGCTTCTCGCAGGATTGTGCAATAAGCCTGCAGGAATCGACTAACTGCGCCCATCTTCGCGCCGCTATCTTTGATCCTGTGGCAACACGCCCTCACAGTGCTTGCCGAGCATCACTTCTCAACGGGAGAGTCGAACATGTCCACCCCCATTCCCGCGAGCCATATGGCCTTTATCCGTGCCCGTACCGGGTGCAGCACCGAACTCGGTGCACGCTTGAGCAGTTTGATCGAACCGGGCCGTCAGGCTCAGGGTTGCCTGCAATTCTCGTTGCAGCATTCCCAGGTCGATCCCGATGTATGGCTGGTCTCGGGCTTCTGGAGCAGCGAGCAGGCGATGAGTGCCTACTTCAGTTCCCCTGCCTTGATGCTCTTTACTGAGCTGTTGAACGACATGGTAGTGCGCAGCATGGACTTCCAGACCTTCACCGACGCATCCGCCGCCCATGCTTACGGTGAGTACCTGCAATTGGCCGGTTAGCGGTTAGAATGGCCGACTTTTCATTGGCCAGGACCTGCAACATGGCACGTAAACAATTTGCCCATCACGAAGCCGTTTCTGCATTAGTGCGTGAAGAAGAGGGTGGCTACAGCGCCGCCGTCGCCGTCAAGGCACTCGATGGCATGGGCGCCCCGCAGTTTCACAAGATCCTGGCTGGCCAGACCTTCAAGACCGCCTCCGACGCCGACGATGCAGCGACGCTGCAACTTGAATGTCTGGTTGATGTGGACGAAGACGGTCAGTTGACTTGGGCAACGGCCGCAAGCTGAAGCCGAACACTTTATATCGCTCAACAGAAATCAAATGTGGGAGCCGGGCTTGCCCGCGATAGCGGTTTGCCAGCCAACTCATCAGGTGGCTGACAAACCGCTATCGCAGGCAAGCCCGGCTCCCACAGGGTTCTGTTGTGTGTGTTGGGCAGTGAATCAGCGCGGGCGATACATCTTGAACAACGCCTCCGGTCCCAACTGGAAATAATCCGCCGGGCCACCGCCGCGCAAAATCGGCTCAGCGGCCGCCGTGTCGTAAACCCCATCCTTGAGCAGCCACTTGGCAATGTGCACGGCAACCACCTCACCGAGCACCAGCCAGCTAGGCACCAACCCCTTGTCGGCACGCTGCAGTTGAATGATCTGCGTCACCTTGCATTCAAACGACACCGGGCTTTCGCCCACCCGTGGCACCGCGACGATTTTCGAGGCCACCGGCGTCAGGCCGGATAACTCGAATTCATTCACGTCCGGTGATACGGCCGCGCAACTCTGGTTCATCTGCTCGGCCAGCGGGCGGGTGGCCAGGTTCCAGACAAATTCGCCGGTCTGTTCGATGTTGTTCAGGCTGTCTTTGCGCCCGACACTGGAAAACCCAATGATCGGCGGGATGTAGTTGAACGCGTTGAAGAAACTGTAGGGCGCCAGGTTCAGGCGGCCCTCGCCATCGTGTGACGAGATCCAGCCAATCGGCCGTGGCCCGACGATGGCATTGAACGGATCATGGGGCAGGCCGTGGCCGTTGGCGGGTTCGTAGAAATGGATATCGTCGGACATGGGCCAGGGTTCCTGCTGCGCGTTGGAGGAGGCCGTCATAGTGCAATCCAGAGCGATGAATTTCCATCGCGCGTATGGAATTTTCATTGATTGCCCACCTATTTTTCACAGCCCCGCGTTCAGTCTGCGCGCCAGGTCGGCACCCCTTTAAGTCGGCTGATTGAAAGACTGAGCTTCGGAGCCTTCTCGCACATGAACAAACTTCCTCAGATCACCCTGGCGTTCTGGGTCATGAAAATCTGCGCAACGACCCTGGGCGAAACCGCCGGGGATTTGCTCTCGATGACCCTTAACGTCGGCTACGCCATCAGCTCGATGATCCTGATCAGCGTGTTTCTCGTCACGCTGCTGACACAGCTCTGGTCGAAAACCTACAACCCGGTGCTGTACTGGATCGTGATCCTGTCCACCAGCACGGCCGGCACCACCATGTCGGACTTTATGGACCGCACGTTGGGCCTGGGCTATGCGGCAGGGTCGATGATCCTGATCGTGATCCTGATGATCATCTTTGCACTGTGGCGCTTGAGCGGCGACTCGCTGAACGTGAACAAGGTCCAGACCTTTCGCGGCGAGCTGTTTTACTGGATGGCGATTCTGTTTTCCAACACCTTGGGCACCGCGTTGGGCGACTTCCTGGCGGACGATTCGGGGTTGGGCTTTGCCGGTGGCGCCTTGCTGATCGGCTCGGCGATTGCGCTGGTGGTCGCACTCAAATACTTCACACAGATATCGTCAGTGCTGCTGTTCTGGGTGGCATTTGTGCTGACCCGCCCGTTTGGTGCGACCCTGGGCGATTTTCTGACCAAACCCTCTGAAAAGGGCGGGCTGGATTTCGGCACCGTTGGCTCATCGGCGGTGCTGGCGGCAGTGCTGGTGGTGATGATTGCCGGGGCGGCATATGCGCAGCGTCGGTATGGGCGTAGCGCAATAGCGGACGTTTCCTGAAACCAAATGTGGGAGCGGGCAAGCCAGCTCCCACATTTTTTACCGCGCTAAACCCTTAGTCGGTGGTGATACGCGAGTGTTTACGGGTGTCTTTCATGGTCACGTAAACCACCAGCGACACCGCGATACACGCGGTCACATACCAGTAGTAACCCGTCTCCATGCCGATGTTCTTGAACCACAGCGCAATCACTTCAGCCGTACCGCCGAAGATCGACACGGTCAGCGCATACGGCAGGCCCACGCCCAGCGCACGGATCTCGGTTGGGAACAGTTCAGCTTTCACCACCGCGTTGATCGAGGTATAGCCGCTGACGATGATCAGCGCCGCCATGATCAGGAAAAACGCACCCCACCAGCTTTGGATAGTGTGCAGGGTGGTGAGGATCGGTACGGTGAACAGCGTGCCGAGGATGCCGAAGGCGATCAGGATCGGCCGGCGGCCAACCTTGTCCGACAGCCCGCCAACCAGCGGTTGCAGGCACATGAACAGGAACAGTGTGGCGGCCGAAATGGTGGTGGAGTCGGAGATGCTCATGCCGACCGTGTTCACCAGGTATTTCTGCATGTAGGTGGTGTAGGTGTAGAAGGCCAGGGTGCCGCCCATGGTCAGGCCGACCACGGTCATCACTTCCTTGGGGTGACGCATCAAGGTGCGCATTGCGCTTTCCTTGGCTTTTTCCTTTTTGGTGAACGACTCGGTTTCTTCCATGCCACGACGCAGGAACAACGCGACCACTGCGCACAGCGCGCCGATGGCGAACGGGATGCGCCAGCCCCAGGCATACAGCTGCTCGGTGGTCAGGGTTTGTTGCAACACGATCAACACGGCAAGGGCGATGAGCTGGCCGGAGATCAGGGTCACGTACTGGAAGCTGGAGAAGAAACCGCGACGCTCCTTGGTCGCCATCTCACTCAGGTAAGTGGCCGAGGTGCCGTACTCGCCACCGACCGACAGGCCCTGAAGCAAACGTGCAAACACCAGCAGGATCGGCGCGCCGATACCGATGGTGTCGTAGCCCGGCGTCAGCGCGATCAGCAGCGAGCCGAAGCACATCAGCAATACCGAGAACATCAGCGCAGCCTTGCGCCCTTTGTAGTCGGCATACAGGCCCATCAGCCAGCCACCGATCGGGCGCATGATAAAGCCCACGGCAAAGATGGCAGCGGTGTTCATCAACTGAGCGGTGGAGTCACCGGCGGGGAAGAAGGTCTTTGCGAAGTACAGCGAGAAAGCGGCGTAGACGTACCAGTCGTACCATTCGACCATATTGCCGACGGAGCCACTGAAGATCGATTTGATACGGCTGGTAGTGGTGCGCTCTTTAGCCGGCGCAGCCGCCGACCCCAGAGGCAGGGCGTTGGAGTTATCCATTGAAGGATCCTTCATCTAGTTGTTTTTATGGAGCCGCACGAACGCAGCCTGGTTTGGGCTATAGCAGGAGCTGTGCCAAACAGATGAAGGCCCGGAATAGAAGGGTTACAAGATTTTTTTGAGCGGAAAGTCGCTGATGATTATTGGGTGGTGAGCGGAAATCCGCTTATGGCTGCTGGCCTCATCGCAGGCAAGCCAGCTCCCACAGGAATGCGCATTCCAACTGTGGGAGCTGGCTTGCCTGCGATAGCGTCTTCGAAAACGCCATCGAAAATAGCTAAAGAAACATCTCCCGCACCAACCCATGCCGCTGCATCTTTTCATTCAAGGTACGGCGCGGCAGTTGCAGCTCGGCCAACACCGCCTTGATATCGCCTTTGTGCCGCGTCAACGCAGCCTTGAGGCAATGCGCTTCGAACGCTTCCTGTTGCGCCGCCAGGGATTGCCCGGCCTCGACGCCTTCCGGCTCAGGTTCACCCAGGCCCAGCACTTGGCGTTCGGCGACGTTGGCCAGCTCGCGCACATTGCCCGGCCAGTCGTGGCTGAGCAGGCGCCCCAGTTGCGCGCCGCTCAACGGCTCGACGTTGCGGCCCAGGCGCTCGGCGGCGCTTTGGGCGAAGTGGTCGAACAACAGCGGGATATCTTCGCGGCGCTCACGCAACGGCGGCAGGCGCAGTTGTGCGACGTTCAAACGGTACGCCAGGTCTTCGCGAAACCGCCCGGCGCGGGCCTCTTCGAGCAAGTCGGGCTTGGTGGCGGCAATGATGCGCAAGTCCACATGGATACTTTGGTTGGAGCCCAGCCGCTCCAGTTTTTGCTCTTGCAGCACCCGCAACAATTTGACCTGCTGGGCCAGCGGCATGCTTTCGATTTCATCCAGGAACAGCGTGCCGCCGTGGGCATATTCCAGCTTGCCGATGCGCTTGCCCTGGGCGCCGGTGAACGCGCCGCTTTCGTGGCCGAACAGCTCGGCTTCAAACAGCTGCTCGGGGATGGCCGCGCAGTTGAGCGCGACAAACGGCTTTTTTGCCCGTGGGCCAAAATCATGCAGGCAACGGGCGACCAGTTCCTTGCCGCTGCCGGTTTCGCCACGGATCAGCACATTGACCGGCAAGCTGGCCAGGTCCAGCACTTGCCGGCGCAGGGTCTGCAAACCGCGAGACACGCCGAGCAGGCTCGATTCCAGCTGCGCCCGATGGTCGGCCTGTTGATGCAGGCGACGGTTCTCCAGGATCAACCCGCGTTTATCCAAGGCGCGGCGCAGGCTGTTGAGCAGTGCGTCCGGGCTGAAGGGTTTTTCCAGAAAGTCGTAGGCACCGTCGCGCATGGCTTCCACGGCCATCGGTACATCGCCATGGCCGGTGAGCAAGATCACCGGTAAGTCGGCGTCACGCCGCTGCACTTCGGCCAGCAGCTCCAGGCCGCTGAGGCCGGGCATGCGCACGTCGCTCAAAATGACGCCAGGAAAGTCTTTGGGCAGCTGTGCCAGGCATTCTTCGGCGCGACTGAACAACTGCACTTCGAATCCCGACAGGCTCAACCACTGCTCGACGGCGGTGCGAATACTCGCCTCGTCATCCACCACAATCACTGCGTTCAACATAGGTCGGGTGTCTCCAGCGCGATAGGCAAGGTCAGGGTAAATACCGCGCCGTCGCCACGGTTACCGGCGAGCAGGCGCCCACCCAGTTCATGCACGATGGCATAGGACACGGCCAACCCCAAGCCAAGGCCGTCGCCCACGGGTTTGGTGGTGAAAAATGGATCGAACACGCTGTTCAAATGGGCTTCGGCAATCCCGCCGCCGCTGTCGCTGACGCTCAGTTGCCACAGCTGTTGGTCGGCGTGCAGGCGGATTTCCAGGCGTTTGCGCGGTTTGTCGGCCATGGCGTCCAGCGCATTGCGTAGCAGGTTGATCAGCACTTGCTCCAGGCGGATTGCGTCACCGCGCACCCAGGCGGGGCGGCTCAGGTCCAGCACCACACCAATGCTTTCATCGCGCAGGCGGGCGTCGAGCAGGTGCAAGGATTGGTCGACCACCGTGGCCAAATCCAGCCGTTCGCGCAGGCCGCTGGGGCTCTTGCGGGCGAAGGTCTTAAGGTGGCTGGTGAGCGCCGCCATGCGCGTGAGCATGTCGTCCAGCGGGGTGAGCGCCTTATAGGCATCGTCCACGCGGCCGTGATCGAGCAGCAGGCGCAAGGTCGCCAATTGCATGCGCTGGGTGGTCAGCGGCTGATTGATCTCATGGGCGAGGGCAGCGGACATTTGCCCCAAGGCCGCCAGCTTGGCCGACTGCACCAGGCCATCCTGCGCGGTGCGCAACGCCTGGGTGCGTTCTTCGACAAGCTGTTCAAGCTCCTCGCGGCTGCGTTGGCGCAAACGGGCCAGGCGCCAGCGTTGGTTCAGGAACAGCAGCAGGAACACCAGCGCCAGCCATGAACCGGCGGCGGCAAGGCCAGCGTTGCGTTGGTCTTCAAAGGCGAATTGCGGTTTGCGCAGCAAGTGCAAGGTCCAGCCTTCGGCTTTCAGCGGCAGGGATTCCCAGATGTAATTGGCGTTGCCGTCGGGGCCGTTGACACGCATCAGATGGCTGTTTTCGTCAAAACGCTGCAATGTCTGGGTGTCCAGCGGCTGCAGCTGTTTTTTGTCGTATTGGCGAGTTGCCTTGAGTTCGGCAAGGTCGCTCGCCGACAACGGACGCAAGTTGCGGAAACGCCAGCCCGGCTGATTGGCGATAAACACGATGCCACGCGCATCGCTGACCAGCAGCAGGTCATTACCTTGGGCCCATTCGCGCTCAAGTTCGGGGAACTCCAGCTTCACCACCATGGCGCCGAGGAACTGTTCGTGCTCATCGACCACGGCGCTGGAGAGGAAATAACCCGGAATGCCGGTGGTCACCCCCACCGCATAAAAACGCCCGGTTCCCTGGCTCAAGGTCTGGCTGAAATACGGGCGAAACGCGTAGTTGTGCCCGACATAACTGCTGGGCAGGTTCCAGTTGCTGGCGGCCACGGCCAGACCGTTACGGTCCATCAATTCCAGAGTGGAAGACTGCGCGGCACCGTTGATGCGTTCCAGCTTGCGGTTGAGCAAGTCCTGGGTGGCGGTGTCCAGCGGGGCTTTAAGGGCGCTGATCATTTCCGAATCCAGCGCCAGTACGGCGGGCAGGGCACGGTAACGTTCAATCAGGGTATGCAGTGAGTTGGCATAGAGCGCCAGTTGTTGATTGGCGCGAGCGGCGTCATCCACCAAGGCCTGGCGTTCGGCATGGCGGGTGGCCAAGGCGGCGGCCAGCACGGCGCCGGCGATGATCAACAGCGAGTAGAAAGTCAGTCGCAGGGGGCGAGGGATCACGATCATACGGTGATGAACAGGCGCGGTAAGGGGCAAGCACCATAGCATGAGCCGCCGCAAACTTGTGGCACGTGGAATTTCTGTGGGAGCTGGCTTGCCTGCGATAGCTTCACCTCGGTGCAACTGAAAAACCGCGGTGAAGCCATCGCAGGCAAGCCAGCTCCCACATGACCGAGTTCGCCATAAAAAAGGCGACTGGGCCGTGGGGCCGCAGTCGCCTTTTTCCTTGCAGGGAAGTGCTTACTGCACTTCGACCGCCAGGCTTTCACTGATCTTCTTCTGCCAGATGGCAGGACCGGTGATGTGTACGGATTCGCCCTTGCTGTCCACCGCAACGGTGACCGGCATGTCTTTGACGTCGAACTCGTAGATCGCTTCCATGCCCAGTTCGGCAAATGCGACAACGCGCGACTTCTTGATGGCTTGCGCCACCAGGTAAGCTGCGCCGCCCACGGCCATCAGGTACACGGCCTTGTGGTCCTTGATCGCTTCGATCGCAGTCGGGCCGCGCTCGGATTTGCCGATCATGCCCAACAGGCCGGTTTGCTCGAGGATCTGACGGGTGAACTTGTCCATCCGCGTGGCCGTGGTCGGGCCAGCCGGGCCAACCACTTCTTCGCGCACCGGATCAACTGGGCCGACGTAGTAGATAAAGCGACCCTTGAGGTCCACCGGCAGGGTTTCGCCCTTGTTGAGCATCTCGACCATACGCTTGTGAGCAGCGTCGCGGCCGGTGAGCATCTTGCCGTTGAGCAACACGGTTTCGCCCGGCTTCCAGCTTTGTACTTCTTCCGGGGTCAGGGTGTCGAGGTTGACGCGGCGGGCCGACGGGCCGGCTTCCCAGACGATTTCCGGGTAGGCGTCCAGCGGTGGTGCTTCCAGCGATGCCGGGCCTGAACCATCGAGCACAAAGTGTGCATGACGGGTGGCGGCGCAGTTGGGGATCATGCACACCGGCAGCGAGGCTGCGTGGGTCGGGTAGTCCATGATTTTCACGTCGAGCACGGTGGTCAGGCCACCCAGGCCCTGGGCGCCGATGCCCAGTTGGTTGACCTTCTCGAACAACTCCAGGCGCATCTCTTCGATACGGTTCTGCGGGCCGCGCTTTTTCAGCTCGTGAATGTCGATGGACTCCATCAACACTTCCTTGGCCATTACCGCAGCTTTCTCGGCGGTGCCGCCGATGCCGATGCCGAGCATGCCCGGTGGGCACCAGCCGGCGCCCATGGTCGGAACGGTCTTGAGCACCCAGTCGACGATCGAGTCGGACGGGTTGAGCATGGCCATTTTCGACTTGTTCTCGGAACCGCCGCCCTTGGCTGCCACGTCCACTTCCACGGTGTTACCCGGGACGATGGAGTAGTGGATTACGGCCGGAGTGTTGTCCTTGGTGTTTTTACGCGCACCGGCCGGGTCGGCCAGGATGGAAGCACGCAGGACGTTCTCCGGCAGGTTGTAGGCGCGACGCACGCCTTCGTTGATCATGTCGTCCAGGCCCATGGTGGCGCCGTCCCAACGCACGTCCATGCCCACGCGCACGAACACGGTAACAATACCGGTGTCCTGGCAGATCGGGCGATGGCCGGTGGCGCACATGCGCGAGTTGATCAGGATCTGGGCGATGGAGTCACGGGCTGCCGGCGATTCTTCACGCAGGTAGGCTTCGTGCATGGCCTGGATGAAGTCAACGGGGTGGTAGTAGGAAATGAATTGCAGGGCGTCGGCAACGCTCTGAATCAGGTCGTCTTGCTTGATCACGGTCATGAGTCGCGCTCCTCTATAAGGGAACATTCAATAAAGGTGGCTTCAGTGTTGCATCGGTCGGCTGAAACCACCTTTCCAAGGCACGCCACAGTGGTGCAAGGCGCGACGCTAAAAAGGCGCGGCAGTATAACCCGACGCGGTGGCCGATACACCCGACTATGGTCAAACTGTCGCAGGCATGATTCCCTGTGCCGGTCCCTTCTGATTGAGCCTTTATATGCCTGAACTGCACGTCGGCGAACGCCACTGGTCGGTAGCCACCGGCAGCAACCTGCTGGATGCCTTGAATCTGGCGGGTGTGGCTGTGCCCTACAGTTGCCGGGCGGGCAGTTGCCATGCGTGCCTGGTGCGTTGCCGGGGTGAGGTCGATGATAAGCAACCCGATGCCCTGAGCCCGGCGCAGCGCCAGGACGGTTGGCGTTTGGCTTGCCAGTGTGAAGTTGTCGCAGATTTACAGGTTGAAGCATTTGACCCACTGCACGATGGTTTGCCCGCGCAAGTGGTGGGCGTCGACTGGTTGAGCCCCGAGGTACTGCGCCTGCGCCTGCAACCTGAACGTGGCTTGCGTTATCGGGCCGGGCAACATCTGGTGCTGTGGGCAGGTCAGGTAGCGCGCCCGTATTCGTTGGCCAGCTTGCCGCAGGAAGACCCGTTTTTGGAGTTTCACCTCGATTGCCGCCTGCCCGGCGAATTCAGCGATATTGCTCGGCAATTACAGGTGGGCGACAGCCTGCGCCTCGGCGAATTACGTGGCGGGGCACTGCAATACGATCCTGACTGGCAATCGCGGCCGCTGTGGCTGCTGGCATCCGGCACGGGGCTTGGGCCGTTATGGGGCGTGCTGCGCGAGGCACTGCGCCAGGATCACCAAGGCGCCATCCGCCTGATTCACCTGGCCCATGATGCCGATGGGCATTATCTGGCCGAACCCTTGGCGCAATTGGCCGCGCTGCACGCGAACCTGACTGTGGAACTGTGGACGGCGGCTGAGTCGGCCCAGGCATTGGCGCAACTGCGGCTTGTTTCGCGGCAAACTCTGGCCTTACTCTGCGGGCACCCCGCCAATGTCGAAGCGTTTTCCAAACGCCTGTTCCTGGCGGGGTTGCCGCGCAATCAACTGCTGGCTGATATGTTCCTGCCGCGTGGTTGAGCGCTGACTTTTCCAGCCGCGAGATTCGCCATGACCGACGCCATCCTGCTGCAACGCGAAGGCGGGCTGCTGACCCTGCAGCTCAATCGCCCCGACAAGAAAAACGCCCTGACCCGCGCCATGTACACCCAACTGGCCAAGGCGTTGGAGCAGGCTGATGCGGACTCAGGTATCCGTGCGGTGCTGATCCAGGGCAGCAATGAGTGTTTTACCGCCGGCAACGACATAGCCGACTTCCTCGAACAGCCGCCCGGTGATCTGGACAGCCCGCCGTTTCACTTCATGAAAAGCCTGCTCAACTGCCGCAAGCCGGTGATCGCGGCGGTGGCGGGTGCGGCGGTCGGCATCGGTACGACCCTGTTGCTGCATTGCGATCTCGTCTATATCAGTCGCGATGCGCGCTTGCGCATGCCTTTCGTCAACCTGGGGCTGTGCCCGGAGTTTGGCTCCAGCCTGATCCTGCCCCGGCTGCTGGGGCATGCGAAAGCGGCTGAACTGTTGCTGTTGGGCGAAGGCTTTACCGGCGAGCAGGCGGCGGCGTGGGGCATTGCTACTGAGGCGATGGGTAGCGGTGAAGCGGCGCTGGTCAAGGCGCGGGAAGTTGCGCAGCGCTTTGAAACCCTGGCGCCGGGAGCGGTGCAGGTCAGCAAACAGTTGATGAAAAGTGTCGACCGTGAACAGTTGCGGCAGGTGATTGAGGTCGAGGGGGCGTTGTTTGTGCAGCGTTTGAAGTCACCGGAGGCGATTGCGGCGTTGTCGGGGTTTATTGCCCGGCGTTGATGACGCCATCGCAGGCAAGCCAGCTCCCACAGTTGACCGCATTCCAATGTGGGAGCTGGCTTGCCTGCGATGAGGCCCTTTGATTCAACAGGTTCCCAGGCCTTTAAATACAAAAAGCCCCGCCATTCACATGGCGGGGCTTTTGTTTTTTAGCGTGTCACTCAGAACTGCGGGTCGCCCACGTGCAGGATCTTCATGCCATTGGTGCCACCGGTGGTGTGGTAGCTGTCGCCCTTGGTCAGGATGACCCAGTCGCCTTTCTCTACGACGCCACGCTTGACCAGTTCGTCGATTGCCTTCTGGCTCACTTCGTTAGGGGCCAACGAAGCTGGATCGAACGGAATGGTGTACACGCCACGGAACAACGCTGCGCGGGCCTGGGCTTCGCGGTGCGGGGTGAACGCGTAGATCGGTACCGACGAACGGATACGCGACATGATCAGCGGGGTGTAGCCACTTTCGGTCAGGGCAATGATCGCCTTGACGCCCGGGAAGTGGTTGGCGGTGTACATGGCCGCCAGGGCGATGCTCTGGTCGCAGCTTTCGAACACTTTGCCGATGCGGTGGCTGGAGGTCTTGCTGGTCGGGTGCTTTTCGGCACCGACGCAGATACGCGCCATGGCCTGTACGGCTTCCAGCGGGTAAGGGCCGGCAGCACTTTCAGCCGAGAGCATCACGGCGTCGGTGTAGTCGAGCACGGCGTTGGCCACGTCGGACACTTCGGCACGGGTTGGCATCGGGTTCTGGATCATCGACTCCATCATCTGGGTCGCTACGATCACGGCCTTGTTGTGACGGCGTGCGTGCAGGATGATCTTCTTCTGGATACCGATCAGCTCGGCGTCACCGATTTCCACGCCCAGGTCGCCACGGGCAACCATCACAGCGTCGGATGCATTGATCAAGGCATCGAGGGTTTCGTCATCGGCCACGGCTTCGGCACGTTCGATCTTCGCCACCAGCCAGGCAGTACCGCCGGCTTCGTCGCGCAGCTTACGGGCGTATTCCATGTCGGCAGCGTCGCGCGGGAAGGACACGGCGAGGTAGTCCACTTCCATTTCGGCGGCGAGCTTGATGTCGGCCTTGTCTTTCTCAGTCAGGGCCGGCGCCGTCAGGCCACCGCCGCGACGGTTGATGCCTTTGTGATCGGACAACGGGCCACCGATGATCACGGTGCAGTTCAGCTCCGTCGAGGTGGCCGTGTCGACGCGCATCACCACGCGGCCGTCGTCCAGCAGCAGTTCGTCGCCGACGCCGCAGTCCTTGACCAGGTCCGGGTAGTCGATACCGACGACTTCCTGGTTGCCTTCGGTCAGCGAATGGCTGGTGGAGAAGGTGAACTTGTCACCGATCTTCAGCTCAATGCGCTTGTTGGCGAATTTGGCGATACGAATTTTCGGGCCTTGCAGGTCACCCAGCAGTGCCACAAAGCGGCCGTGCTTGGCGGCCAGGTCACGCACCAGCTTGGCGCGAGCCTTGTGCTCGTCCGGGGTGCCGTGGGAGAAGTTCAGACGGGCAACGTCCAAACCAGCCAGAATCAGCTGTTCGAGGACTTCCGGCGAGTTACTGGCCGGGCCAAGGGTGGCGACGATTTTGGTACGACGGACGGACATGCACAGACTCCTGAGTTCAAGCGCTGGGGAAGGCTACTATGCTCTTTGGTTGTAGTCATTGTTCGTTTGCACTACTTATCGAAGATTCGCTTGTTTTCGCTCCAATTGAATAGATGAACATCCTTGAAGATTTTCGACGCGGGGTCGATACACTGCTCAAGACAGGAGAACCCCCATGCGAATTTTGCTCATTGCTGCCCTGGCCGTCAGTGTTGTCGGCTGTACCCGCTGGTCGATGGACCATCATTTGAACAACGCTTACCGCGCCTATGGGGTGGGTGACTGCGAGCGTGTCACCCTGGAGTTGTCCCAGGTAGACCGCGAGAGCCGTACCCGTCGGTATGTGCAACCGGAAGTTTCGATGCTGCGCGGGCAATGCCTGGAGCGCCAGAAGCTGTTCGTCGATGCGGTGCAAACCTACCAGTTCATCATCAATCAGTACCCGTCCAGCGAGTACGCCTATCGTGCCCGTGCTCGGCTCGACACCCTGCAGCAACTGGGCCATTACTCCGGCGCGAGTGTCGCGCAGCCACGGCCCGCATCACTTTGATGATATTTGTCATTCCATAGCTGGCCCGTCGCCAGTCTTAAGCTATTCTTTGAATGTCTGTTTGTACAAGTTTATGTTCAATCGGATGGATTGCTTGGGATTGGCAGTTGTAAGGCGATCAAGCGCACGCTGGATTCGCACCAATTTCCAGGGAGAGCGAACATTCAGTGTTCGTTCCGAATAACTGGCGCGGCCACTGATCTGGCCAATGGATGGCGATTTCATCATGTTTACCGACCGAAGGATTGAGCGGCATCAGCTGTCTGGTTTCTTGAAAGTGTTCAACCGGCTGACGGATAAGCCTATTGGCTACTTGGGGAACGTGTCCGAAGATGGGCTGATGTTGATCAGCCAATTACCCATGATGGTTGACGTGGCGTTTGAACTGCGTTTGAAAATCCCTCTGGCAGACGGTGATTTCCAGGCAATTGACCTCACTGCGATGTGCTTGTGGAGCCACGAAGATGTCAACCCGCAGCACTATGACTCAGGGTTTCGCGTGGTCGAAGCGCCTGAGGCATACGGGCACTTGATAAGTGCCTTGTATCATTACTTCACCTTTGATCCTCTGCAGGCTTCCGCCTAGGCGTTGCGCGCTGTCGACCCGGCTCGGACGTGGTTAGCCGAGCTTGTGGTCGTGTGCTTGAGTCATAAAACACCGGCCTTTTTCCAGCCCAGATAGCGCGTCACCAGTGCAGCCCCCAGCCCCGAAGGTGGCGTATCCAGCACCGACAAACCGTGGGCACTCAAGCGCTCATGCAGATCGTTTCTCTTGTTGAGATAGTCGACAGTCCCGCAGTAGGCCAGCGCTTCAGGCAAGGTTTGAACCGGGGCCTGGCGCAGTTGGTCGAGTATGTCTTCGCGCAGGCTGGCGACCAGCACCCGATGTTGCCGGCTGATGCGCTTAACGGCTGCGAGTAACTCCTCATCATCTTCATCGCGAAGATTGGTCACCACGATCACTAATGCCCGACGTTTCTGTCGGGCCAGTAATTGGCTGGCGGCGGCTGCATAATCGGCAGTGCGTCGGGTGGTGTCGAGGTCGTAAACGGCATTGAGTAATACGTTCAGTTGGCCGCTGCCTTTGACGGGTGCCAGGTAGCGTGGCTGGTCACAGGCAAAGGTGCACAGACCCACCGCATCGCCTTGGCGCAAGGCGACGTAACTGAGTAACAGGCAGGCATTGAGGGCGTGGTCGAAGTGAGCGAGCTCCGCGTCCTGGCTGCGCATGCGCCGGCCGCAATCGAGCATGAACACTATCTGCTGGTCGCGTTCGTCCTGATATTCCCGGGCGATGGGCGTGCGCTGGCGCGCGGTGGCCTTCCAGTCGATCTGTCGCAGGCTGTCGCCTTCGCGAAACTCGCGCAACTGATGAAACTCCAGCCCCAACCCGCGTCGTGGGTGCTGGCGAACCCCTAATTGGCTCAACCAACTGTCCACGCCCAGCAGTTGTGCGCCGTACAAACGGGCAAAGTCAGGGTAGACCCGCGTTGTATCCCGGGCTGCAACAAAACGCCTCGCAGACCACAACCCGAAAGGGCTGGGCAGGTGAATCTCACTGCGACTGAAACTGAAGTGGCCGCGCCGCAAGGGCCGCACTCGATAGCCCAGTTCGCTTTGTTGGCCCGGGAGAAGCTCGACGGACTGCGGCATATTCTCCACGCTCAGGCCGTCAGGTGCGTGGTCGAATACCTGCACGGTCAGCGGCTGCGGGTAGTCATGTTCAAGGGTCAGGCGTACCTCACCCCAGCGGCCCAGGGCCAGGCTGCCGGGCATCTGCCGTTGCACCCGTGGGCAGGGAAGGCGCCGCAGGCGCAGGGCGTCCAGCAGTGCCAATAGAAACAGCGCCAGCAGCAGGCCCCACGCCACTGAATGCAGCGTGTCGGGCACTTTGAGCTGGAGCGCCGTAGCCGCGCCCAAGAGGATGTTCAAACCCGAGAGGACGCCGAGCCAGATCAGCAGCAGACGAGTTGGCTTCATGGTCGAGTCATTGCCGAGGTGCCGAAATCTGGTCCAGCAGTTGCTTGAGCACCTGATCCACTTCCAGCCCGTCAATGTCCAATTCGGGGGTAATACGCACGCGATGGCGCAGCACCGCCAAGGCGCAGCCCTTGATATCGTCCGGGGTAACAAACTCGCCGCCGCGTAGCAAGGCCCGGGCGCGGGCGCCGCGAACCAGGGCGATGGAGGCACGCGGGCCTGCACCGATGGTCAGCCCCGGCCAACTGCGAGTGGCGCGGGCCAGGCGCACGGCGTAGTCGAGTACTTGCTCATCCAGCGGCAGTTCGCTGGCAATTTGCTGCAACTGCAACACGTCCTCTGCCTGCAGCACCGTGCGCAGTGGCTGCACATCCAGCATGTCGGCCCTGGAGGAGCGGGTGACTTCGCGGACCATCTCCAGCTCCTGCTGCGCATCGGGGTAGTCCATGCGTACTTTGAGCATGAACCGGTCCAGCTCGGCCTCGGGCAGGGGGTATGTGCCTTCCTGTTCGATGGGGTTCTGGGTCGCCAGCACCATGAACGGTTGGCCAATGGGCAGCGCTTCACCCTCGAGGGTGACTTGGCGTTCCTGCATGGCCTCAAGCAGGGCGGCCTGGGTCTTGGCGGGGGCGCGATTGATTTCATCGGCCAGCAACAGGTGGGTGAACAGCGGCCCCTTGCGCAGCTTGAACTGCTCACTGTGCAGGTCGTACACCGCGTGGCCGGTGACATCGCTGGGCATCAGGTCCGGGGTGAACTGAATACGTGCAAAGTTGCCACCAAAACAGCGTGCCAACGCGCGAACCAACAGGGTTTTGCCTAGGCCCGGTACACCTTCGAGCAGTATGTGGCCACCTGCGATCAATGCGGTCAGCACGTCGTCGATCACCTGGTCCTGGCCAATCACCGCCTTACGCAGTTCAACACGCAGAGCCTGTGCCTGCTGGCTGGCCTTTTGAAGGCTTTCGGCAGTCGGGGCGGTGGCTGATGGAAATTCGCTCATAGGGCATTCCTGAGGGTTTGCAGGCTCGCCACCTGACGGCTGAAATCGGCGCTGGTGAGCCGTTTTGCCGGGAGTGGGTCGAGGGCCTGGCGGATGACGTGGGAGGGTTGGCGCGTCAGGCGTTCGAGGACCTGCCATTGTTCGTCGCTGTCGAGGTGTTCAAAGCCTGGGTGGCGTCGTCGTGCAGCCCGCTGGATATCACGCTGCAAGGCGTGCAGCAGCGTGCCTTGGCCACTGCGGCGCAGCAGGAAGTCGGCACTGGCCTTCAAATGTTCCTGTAACTGGCGACGTGCCTTTGGCGCGGGCGCCTGGGTCGGCCCCTGGCGCATGCCGGCGTGCCAGAGTGCCAGGGCAATCAGTGCGCAGAGCGCCACTAACGCCTGGGGGAAGTTGCGCATTAGCAGGGTGAGCAGATCGTCTACGTCGCTGTTGAACAGCAGTGTTACATCCGTCCCCCGGTTGAGATACCACAACAGCCAGGCGTTATCGTGTTTGCCGATGCCTGGGGTTTTCCACAAGTCGCTGTCGGTTACAACCGTTACGGTGCCTTGACCGAAGTTGCGTTGCATCAAATGGCTGGACTTGCCGCTGTTGGCGGAGAACTGCGCCAGGTGTCTGGGGTCGGTGAGGTTGAAGTCGGTATCGAAGCTGAAATAGGCCGGGGCGGTCTCATTGTCGACGTAGAGCTTGGTCAGGTCCGGTACTTTCTTTTTGCGTGGGGAAGCAGGCTCGTCAAGGCCCTCGCTGAGTGTCTGGTGGAAGCCCAGCTGGTCCAGCAGCAGGTCGCCGCTTTTACCGGTTTCCTCATCCCAAAGCGCTTCGGCAACCAGCAGCAAATGGCCACCGGATTTTGCCCAGTCCAGCAGTTGCTCAGCCTGGCGCGGGGTCATGTTGCTGCGCTCGCCCAGCAATACCAGGCTATGCCCCTTGGCTGGCTGGTCGGCCAGGTGCTCAAGGCTGTTGGCGTGTTCCACGGCCAGGCCCTGCTGGCGCAGGAAGTATTCAGCCGCCAGGTAGGGGTTGGCGATGGCTTGTGGCGATGGGCCGCGATCGACTATTTCGTCGTAGGGGATCGCCTTGTGCCAAACATAAAGCCCACCTGCTCCAAGCACACAGGCCAGCAGCAGGCCGACCCACAGCATGGGGCGGTTCATTGGGCGGCTCCCGTACTGAACAGGGCGCGCCAATCGCGGCACAGTTGCTGTTGTACCAAAGCCGGCGGCAGGCGGTGGCCATAGGCGAGGTTTTGCCAGTGGTGTGTCAGTGCATCACTGAAGGCCAGTAGTTGTGGCTGTTGCAGTTGGTGGATGCGCTCCAGGACCTGGCCTTCGGTATCGGCGCTTTTCAGGGGCAGGTTGAAGTCGTGCAGCAGTCGGTTGAGCAGGCCGCGATACAGCAGGCCGAGAGCTTCCCTGGGGTGGGTGGACCACAGCTGTTCGGCGGTGCTGGCAATGTCGTCAGGCAAGGTCTCGCTGCCCAACGCCAGGCCGAACAATTGTGCAGGGGCCGCTTTGGCGGTTTTGGCTTTGGCTGGCCCGCGTCGACTGACGAAGGTGTGCAGCCACTCCCGATAGCGCCAGACAACTAGCGCGAGGCCAGTCGCCAGCAGGCCCAAGAGCAGTACCTCCAGGCCGAGGGCGGCGTTTTTGAAGGTATTGCTGTTGAATCCGTCCAGTAGCGCCTGAAGCCAGGCCGGAAGTTTACCGTCACCCTTTACCTTGTGTTGCGCGGCGTTTTTTTCGTTGCCAAAACGGTAGCGAGTGACGGTTTCCGGGTGCTTGAACGGGGGGCTGTCCAGCAGCGCCTTGATCGATTGGCTGGCGGCCTGGGTGGTGACTTGTTTGGCCGGTCCGGGCTCGTCCGCCATGACGGGGCGGCTGAATGGCACGAGCATCAGCCCAGCCACCAGCAGCAACGTTGCGACGCTGCTCAGGCGTTGGCGTAATCGGCGGAACACCAGTTCAAGGTCCCAGGCTTCCAGCACGGTGCGGCGGTTGAGGTACAGGCTGAAGCCGCAAGCGACATAAATGGGCTCCCAGAACACCAGAATCAGTGCGTAGAAGGCGTTACTCAAATGCTCCAGCCACAACCCTTCCGAGCCGCTTGCCAGTGCCAGCCGTTGCCAGTCCCAATCGAGTTCCAGTTGCTGCGGGATGAACAGGTAAAACAGTGCCATGCAACCGAACCACAGGCCGATTTCCATATGCACGCCAATGGTGGTCAGCCAGCGTGCGGCGCCGGCGTTGCGTTGCAGCAGCACCCCCAGGCGTATTTGACGGGCATTGCCATCCAGGCCTTCAAGCTGGCTCACCGGCATCACAAAGCTGCGGCTCAGGCTCAGTCGCCTCCAGGTCAGGCTGGCCAGCAGTTGGCCTTTGAGCAGGCGCGGCCACTGGCGCACAGCCTGCTTGAGGCTGGGTGTCTCGCCAAACAAGGCCTTGGAGAGGATGTACAGTGGCAAGCGGTCAAAGGCCGGTTTTAACCACCAGAACACAAACATGGCCATGGACGGGTATCGCCACAGCAGCACGGTCAGCAAAATGAATATCGGCAACGTCACCATTGCCCAACTGCTCATTAACAGCAGTCGATGTTCCTGGGCCATCAGTACGCCCAGGTCCATGGCTTCCCAGGAGGTGCGGGGCCGAATTACCACGCTGGCCTCACTCAGGCGCATGGTGAGTGCGTCCGGCAAGCGTGAGGTAGGCGGCAACCAGCAGCCACAGCCCGGCGCCCGTTGAGTATTTGATCCAGGGCGTGATCGTGGTGGAGGAAGACCAATAGGCTTCAATAAACGCCGCGATCAGCAGCAATAGCATGACGCCGCAAAGCATCCGCACGCTTGTGCGTGCCGCCAGCCGCAGGGATTCGCCGCGAGTCAGGTGCCCGGGAGCAATCACCGCCCAGCCCAATTGCAAGCCTGCCGCCCCGGCCAGGGCGATGGCCGTGAGTTCGAAAGCACCGTGGCCGATGACAAACGACCAGAAGGTCTGGCCATAGCCGATCTCGGTGAGGTGGCCGGAGATGGCGCCGATGATCAGGCCGTTGAAAATCAGAAAGAACACGCTGCCCAAACCAAATAGCAAACCGGCGGCAAAGGTCTGGAAGGCAATCCCGATGTTGTGCATCACGTAGTAGCCGAACATCATCCAGTCTTCACTGGAAGCGCGGTCGGCGGCACGCCCCAGGTGGCCAGCATCCGGGTCATACATGCTGTGCATTTCGGCGACCTGCGCGGGGCTCACGATGCTGTAGATAAGGTCTGGAAACAGGTAGACCAGCAACGCAACGCCCACCAGGCTGCCGAAGAACAGCACGCCGGCGATTAACACGAAACGCCATTGTTCGCGCACCAGGCGCGGGAAGCCCGCCAGGATGAAACCCAGTACATTCGCGCCCAATTGGCTGCGGTGGCGATACAACTGCTGGTGGCCCCGCAGCGCCAGTTGTTGCAGGGGATCTATCAGATAGCTGCTGTAGCCACGCTCCTGGGCCAGGGCGAGGTGCTGGCACAGGCGTCGATAATGGTGGGGGAAGTCAGACATATCGCTGGCCTTGGCCTTGCCTTGCTCCAACTGTATGAGTTGTGCGGTGAAGGCTTGCCACTGCGGCTGATGGCGGCTCTCGAACAGGCTCTGCTTCATGCTGGCCCCACTAAGCCGCGCGCCACGCCATTGAGTTGTTCTACCGCGCGAGCCGGCGATACGTGTAACGGCGTTGCCAGGATGGACGCCAGTTCGTGCACCCGATCGGCGGACAACTCACTTTGGCGTTCAGCGAAACCCAGTATGGCGCGTTGTTCGCTCAGCTCCAGCGTGAAGGGCAGGCGCAGGGCGGCGGCTTGAGGCACCTTGGGGCGCGCCAGTGGCTGTTCGCGGTAGACCACCAGGGTGCCCGCAGCGAGGTCGCCGAGCCGTTTGAAGTGAGGGTGTTGCAGGCAACTGATGGCGCCGAGGAAGTAGCCCAAAGGCAGCATGTCGACAAAGCGCAGCAGGTTGCGGATGAGTGAAGCTGGCCAGCCAATGGGTGTGCCGTCGTCCTGAATGACGCGCAAGCCCATGACCTGCTTGCCCGGAGAGCAGCCCTGGTTAAGGACTTCGAACAGCACCATGTACCACCAACTGATCAGGAACAGCAGCAGCGAGCCCAAGCCAATACCGATATTGCCAAGCAACGCCAGCGGCACGAGCAGGATACCCATGATCAGGCCGCGCAGTCCCAGGTCGAAAGCAAAAGCCAGTGCGCGTGGCATCAGGCCGGCCGGGCGCAAGGGCAAGTCTATGCCCTCGGGGGTCTCGATCGGGTAGTGGGTATCCAATGGAACTGATGGCATCGCGATCCTTGGCAGTGCGGGCGGCTTGAAGACACGGATGCTAGCAGTGTCGACGGTGGAAGCAACCTTTCAAGGTTTTGCTGGATGTTTGTACAGTAATCTATCGCTGGCCCCGAGTGCCTTGCAGCGCCTAGACTTTGTCGATCTTCAGCACAGGAACAGCCCGTGACTACCATTTTCTGGTACGACTATGAAACTACCGGCATCAACCCCCGCAGCGATCGCCCGTTGCAGGTTGCCGGTATTCGTACCGACCTCGAGCTCAACGAGGTCGGCCCGCCGGTCAACCTTTATTGCCAGCCAAGCGACGATATCCTGCCGCACCCGGCTGCCTGCGCCATAACCGGTATCACCCCTGGCATTCTGGCGGAAAAAGGCCTGGCCGAAGCCGACTTCATGACCCGCGTGCACGCCGAGCTGGCTGCGCCTGGAACCTGTGGTGCCGGTTACAACACGTTGCGCTTTGACGATGAAATGACGCGCTACAGCCTGTACCGCAACTTTTTTGATCCGTATGCCCGTGAGTGGCAGGGGGGCAATAGTCGTTGGGACTTGATCGATGTGGTTCGTACGGCTTACGCACTGCGCCCCGAAGGCATTGAGTGGCCGCAGCAGGACGGGCGTGTCACCCTCAAGCTGGAGCGTTTGACCCAAGCCAATGGCATCGACCATGGCCATGCTCACGATGCCCTGTCGGACGTGCGAGCCACCATAGCCCTGGCGCGGCTGATCCGCGACAAGCAGCCAAAGTTGTATGACTGGCTGTTTCAACTGCGCAGCAAGCAGCGGGTGATGGATCAGATCCGCCTGTTGCAGCCCATGGTGCATATTTCCGGGCGTTTCTCCGCCGAGCGTCATTACCTGGGTGTGGTACTGCCCCTGGCCTGGCACCCGCGCAATCGCAATGCGTTGATTGTCTGTGACCTTGGTCTCGACCCGCAGGGTTTGCTCGACCTGGACGCCGAAACCTTACGCCAGCGGCTTTACACGCGCCGTGATGAGTTGGCGCAAGGTGAGTTGCCAGTGCCGCTCAAGTTGTTGCATATCAACCGCTGCCCGGTGGTCGCGCCATTGAATGTGCTGCGCGCACAGGATCGCGAACGCCTGAACTTCGATATGGACGTGTGCCAGGCGCGGGCGCTGCGACTAACTGACGCACAGGAAGTTTGGCGCGACAAGTTGGCAGCCATTTATGCCGAGGAAGACTTTGCACCGAGCACAGACCCGGAGCAGCAGCTCTATGACGGTTTTATCGGTGACCGCGACCGACGGTTATGCGAACAAGTCCGTGTGGCTGAACCGTCACAGTTGGCACGTCAGCAGTGGCCTTTCGATGATCATCGATTGCCGGAATTATTATTCCGTTACCGTGCGCGTAACTTTCCTGACACCTTGGACAACGATGAGCAACAACGCTGGAAACTTTTCTGTCAGCAACGTTTGTCGAGCCCGGAGTGGGGCGCACCCAATACCCTGTTGGCATTTAAGCAGGCACGTGAGGAGTTGGCTGTTAGTGCTACAGCGTTTCAGCGCCAGGTGCTCGATGAATGGCAAGAGTATGCCGACTCTTTAGCCGCTCGCCTGGGCCTGTAGTCAGGCACTTGCAAAATATTCGGACAATAAAAAACGCCAGCAAGCTGGCGTTTTTATTGTGTTGCATATCAGGCAGAAGCCCGATCAGGCTTAGCCCAGCAGGGTAGCCCAACCTTCTACCACGTCGCCGCCCCACTTGGCTTTCCACTCTTTCAGAGTCTTGTGGTTGCCACCTTTGGTTTCAATCACTTCGCCGTTGTGCGGGTTTTTGTACTGCTTGACCTTGCGAGCACGCTTGGTGCCGGTAGTTTTCACAGCGCCACGTGGTGCTTTAACTTTGGATTCCGGATCCAGCAGCGCGATGATGTCACGCAGGGATTTGGAGTACTCACCCATCAGGGTGCGCAGTTTGCCTTCGAATTCCAGCTCGGTTTGCAGCTTGTCGTCTTGTGACAGGTTCTTCAAACGGGCTTGCAGTTCTTTGATAGCTTCTTCGGTGGCGCGGTATTCGTTGATCAGGGACATGTGGACTACCTTATGTAGAGCGCTGATTGACAGTGAGTGGCCTAATAATAGTCAGGCAATTTCCCCAAGTAAACATTTAAGAAGGCATTTATGTGAATTACGTTGAATGTTTGTGGCAATGCTATGCAATCGAGTTAATTAATAGGTGGTAGGTGTAAAAATAATTCTGTTTATTTTGCATAACTGTCTGAGCCTCGGGTGGGCGTTCATATAGCGGCGGTAAAACCTTACGCTATTAAGGGGTGTCGCCAGGACCGGGCGACAGAATAAGGTGCAAGGAGTACTGCAGTTTTTCTGCGTAATCGCTAGAATGGCGGCCTTTGCGAAGTTCTGGAGTTTCCCCCTAATGCGCACTTTTCGGCTGGTGATTGCTTGCCCGGACCGGGTTGGTATCGTTGCCAAAGTCAGTAACTTTCTGGCCTCCCACAACGGCTGGATCACCGAGGCGAGCCATCACTCGGACGATCTCAGTGGTTGGTTTTTCATGCGTCATGAGATACGTGCCGACACGCTGCCCTTCGGCCTCGAAGCATTTCGCGAGGCGTTTGCGCCGATCGCTGAAGAGTTTTCGATGACCTGGCATATCACCGACACCGAGCAGAAAAAACGTGTCGTGCTGATGGCCAGCCGTGAATCCCACTGCCTGGCCGACTTGCTGCACCGTTGGCACAGCGATGAGCTGGACTGTGAGATCGCCTGTGTAATTTCCAACCATGATGACCTGCGCAGCATGGTCGAATGGCATGGCATCCCGTACTACCACGTGCCGGTCAACCCACAGGACAAGGAACCGGCATTCGCCGAAGTCTCCCGCCTGGTCAAGCAGCACGAAGCCGATGTAGTCGTGCTGGCGCGTTACATGCAAATCCTGCCGCCGGAACTGTGCAGCGAATATGCCGGTCGAGTGATCAACATTCACCACAGCTTCCTGCCATCGTTTGTGGGTGCCAAGCCGTATCACCAGGCCTCCCTGCGCGGTGTGAAGTTGATTGGCGCAACGTGCCACTATGTCACCGAGGAGCTCGACGCCGGCCCGATCATCGAGCAGGACGTAGTGCGCGTCAGCCACAGCGACAGCATTGAAGACATGGTGCGTTTCGGCCGTGACGTCGAGAAGATGGTGCTGGCCCGTGGCCTGCGTTACCACTTGGAAGATCGCGTGCTGGTACACGGCAACAAGACTGTGGTGTTCTGACAGCCGCGTTTAAGTTGAAGAAAAAAGGGCCTGGGCGTTAAATCGTCCCAGGCCCTTTTTTTGTCCGCCATGAAGGATTAAGCGATGAGCGATCCACTCGATAAAGCCACCTCCAAGGCCCCAGCGACGCTGGGCGAAGGGTGTTTGAGCCGTTTTGACCCGGATGACCTGGACGCGGAGGACGGCACCGAGTTTCCCGGTGCCGCCGAGCTGTGGCGGCAGGAACACACTAAAACCGATCCCGAGCAAGCCTAGCGGTCCGCCGCCTTAACGCTCGGCGGGCGCAGGGATCAGATCCGGAAGCTGCCCACCAGCTGTTTCAAGCGTGCGGCCTGTTGTTCCAGGTCGGTACAGGCGCGCAGGGTTGATTGCAGGTTTTCCACACCTTCCTGGTTGAGGGTGTTGATCTCGGTGATGTCCATGTTGATCGACTCCACCACCGAAGTCTGTTCCTCGGTGGCGGTGGCCACGGACTGGTTCATCCCGTCGATCTCGCCAATGCGTTGGGTCACGCTGTTGAGACGCTCGCCGGCCAGGTTGGCGATCTCGACGCTCTCCAGGCTATGGCGTTGGCTTTCACTCATGGTGCTGACCGAATCCCGGGCGCCGACCTGCAACTCTTCAATCATCTTTTGCACTTGTTGCGCCGATTCCTGAGTGCGATGTGCCAGGTTGCGCACCTCATCGGCCACCACCGCAAACCCGCGACCAGCTTCACCTGCACGTGCCGCTTCGATGGCGGCGTTCAGCGCCAGCAGGTTGGTTTGCTGGGAGATGCTGGTGATCACCTCCAGAATCTGCCCGATGTTCACGGTCTTGCTGTTGAGCGCTTCGATATTGCTGCTGGAGGCGCTGATCATCTCGGACAGTTGGTTCATTGCCTTGATATTACGCTCGACCACTTGCTGGCCGTCCTCGGCCAAGTGCCGGGCATCGCTGGCCTGATGGGAAGCCTGCGCGGCGTTACGTGCAATTTCTTGCGCAGCAGCGCCCAGTTCGTTGATGGCGGCGGCCACGCTGTTGGTGCGGTTGGCCTGCTCGTCAGAGTTGACCATCGACGAGTTGGAAGCGCTGACCACTCGCAGGGCCACTTCATTGACCTGCTCGGTGGCCGAGGACACTTCGCGAATCGAGGTGTGAATGCGCTCCACGAAGCGATTGAAAGCATTACCCAGCGTGCCGAACTCGTCGTGATTCTGGATGTTCAGGCGGCGGGTCAGGTCACCTTCGCCATCGGCGATGTCCTGCATGGCGCGGGTCATCACGTGCAGGGGTTGCAGCAGCACTCGGATCAGCATGCCGAGCAGCGCGATGATGATCACAACCGCAATGATCGTGGCGATAACGGCCGAGGTGCGAAATTTGCTGAGCATGGCGAAGGATTTATCTTTATCCACCGAAATACCCAGGTACCAGTTCACCGACGGCAGGCCTTTGATGGGGGTGAAGGTCACGATGTTGTCTTTGCCATTGGCTTCGACTTCGCTGAAATCACCACTGATCTTCGGGGTGTTTTTCGGGTACATGTCGGCCAGCGTCTTCATCACCAGGTTCTTGTCCGGGTGCACCAGCACTTTGCCGTCAGCGCTGACCAGGAACGCGTAGCCCATGCCGCCGAAGTTCAGCGCGCCGATGTTATCCACCAGCGTTTGCAGGCTCAGGTCGCCGCCGACCACGCCGATGCTTTGCCCCGCCTTGGCGCTGGGGGTAGCGACGGAAATGATCAACTGGCCGGTCGCTGCGTCGATGTAAGGTTCGGTCAGGGTTGAGCCGTTACTGCTTTGGGCGCCTTTGTACCAAGGGCGCACCCGTGGGTCGAAACCGTCCGGCATCTTGGTGTCGGGGCGGATGGTGAAGGCGCCTTTGCTGTCGCCCACGTAGGTGGCCATGAACGAGGATGTCAGGGTTTTCTGCTCGAGCAGGCCAGCAACTACGGCGGGTTCAGGGTTGATCGCGATGTTCTGTGCAGCGTTTTCGACCAGGGCAATACGCCCGGTGAGCCAGGTTTGAATGTTGCTGGCGGTGACATCGCCCATTTCATGCAGGTAATTATTGAGGTCGTCGCGAATCGCGTTGCGTTGCAGGTAGTCGTTGTAGAGGGTAAACAGTGCAAAAGCGGCGATGACGATAAGGGAGGCTGCAAGCAGGATTTTGTGGCTGAAGCGCAGGTTTTTATTCATGGCTTGTAGGGTCCGCTAAGGTCTTAATATCCGAAGCGCGTCCTTGTAGGATGCGCAAAATGACAGCGTCAAAAAAGGTGTGATACTGCTTGTGATAATTCCGGTGGTCCCTGTGAGAACTATCTGACCTATTTTTAGACTTTGTGGGTCTTACCTCTGTCTGTATCGACCTGACGGCACTAAAGATTAACCAAAGGTGACGAAATGCCTGATTCCTCGCAACTCCTTATCGGCGCCGGCCTGGACGGCCAGCCCATCGCCCAGGCCATGCGCTTGGCCAACCGTCACGGGTTGATTGCCGGCGCGACCGGCACAGGTAAAACCGTCACGTTGCAGCGCTTGGCGGAAGCCTTCAGCGATGCGGGTGTGGCCGTGTTTGCCGCTGATATCAAGGGTGACTTGTGCGGCCTTGGCGCTGCGGCCAACCCTCAAGGCAAGGTGGCCGAGCGCATTGCGGGCATGCCCTTCCTCAATTACAGCGCGAAGGCGTATCCGGTAACACTGTGGGATATCCACGGGCAGTCCGGTCATCCGCTTCGCACCACCATCAGCGAAATGGGGCCGTTGCTGCTTGGCAGCCTGCTGGAACTCACTGACAGCCAGCAATCGGCGCTCTATGCGACTTTCAAGGTGGCCGACCGCGAAGGCCTGTTGCTGCTGGACCTCAAAGACCTCAAGGCCTTGCTCAACCACTTGCGTTATCACCCGGAACTGCTGGGCGACGACGCGGCGCTGATGACCACCGGTTCCAGCCAGGCGCTGTTGCGGCGTTTGGCGGTGCTGGAGCAGCAGGGCGCCGAAGCCTTGTTTGGCGAGCCTGCCCTGCAGCTTGAAGATATCTTGCAGCCTGCCGGCGATGGTCGTGGGCGCATTCACCTGCTGGACGCGAGCCGCTTGGTGCACGAGGCGCCCAAGGTCTATGCGACCTTCCTGCTGTGGCTGTTGGCCGAGTTGTTCGAACAACTGCCGGAGCGTGGCGATGCCGATAAACCGTTGCTGGCGCTGTTTTTCGACGAGGCGCATTTATTGTTCGCCGATACGCCCAAGGCATTGCAGGATCGCCTGGAGCAAGTGGTGCGTTTGATCCGTTCCAAGGGCGTGGGTGTGTACTTTGTCACTCAATCCCCAGGGGATTTGCCTGACACGGTATTGGCGCAACTGGGCTTGCGTATCCAGCATGGCTTGCGGGCGTTCACCACCAAAGAGCAGAAATCACTGCGTGCGGTGGCGGACGGTTTTCGCCCCAACCCGGCGTTCGATACCTTGTCGGTACTGACTGAGTTGGGCACCGGTGAGGCATTGGTGGGGGCGTTGCAGGAAAAGGGCACGCCGGAAGTGGTCCAGCGCGTGCTGGTCGCGCCGCCGCAATCGCGGATCGGGCCGCTCAGCGAAGCCGAGCGCGCTGCGATCATCGCCAGTTCGCCTTTATTGGGGCGCTACGACAAGCCAATTGACCGTGAGTCGGCCTATGAAGTGCTGATGGCGCGCAAGGAGCTTGGCCCGACCGAGGAGGCCAAACCGGCCGCCGAAGAGCCGAGCTTTACCGACAAGGCCGGAGCGTTCCTGGGGACTACAGCAGGTAAGGCGCTCAAATCCGCCATGCAACAGGCGGCCAATCAAATGGGACGGCAGTTGGTGCGCGGGTTGTTGGGCTCGTTGCTGGGCGGCAGTAAACGCAAGTAGCGGTTCAGGGCTTGGGCCTGGCGTGGGCGGCCAACCGCTCCAACGCTGCGCGCAGGCCCGGATCGCTGATGCCGTCGGCCGTGGCTTGAATGGTTTCGGCCGCGTTCTGCGACAGGTCCATGGTGTGGCCCACTGCACCTTGCTGCACGGTGGGCGGCTGCACCTTGAACTGGATGCGGGTCAGGCTGGCAAACTCTTCAAATGCCATTAATTGCCGCTGCAAGCGTTTTTGCTGGTAGCGCAGGCGGGTGGCCCAATGCCCGTCGGTGACAATTAACAGTAAATTGCCTTCGCGCCACGACGCCACATGACAATGTTCGCGGGCGGCAGGTTGCAGTTGGCTTTCTACAAGGCGTTGCAAATGGCCCAAGCGTTGCGCGTGGCCGAAGATGGCTTTCAACGGTTTGGCTTCGCGGAGCAACACGCTGGGCGCGCGGGCTGTAAGTGGGCGAAACGCCATGTTTAGACACCTTAAGTAACAGAGCCGCCATCTTAGCAGAAAGCGCCTGTGCGGCCCCAGGCAAAGCGATAGCAGGGCAATGCGAGTGAAATCAATAGGTAACTTCTGCGCTTGATGGGTTGAAGTTCCAGCAAAAGCCCTTATTTTAAACAGGCCCTCTCACAGCGCCATGCCAGCATCGGGGAATAACGCCACTTTCCTCACCCACGATTCCGGGTAGAATGCGCGTTCGCATGCGGCCGTGAGGGCTGCTCGGGCCACTCACGGTGCGCCCTCCATCCCTATGTGTGGAAGAACCTGCCGATATGTTTGCGCCTTTGTTAAAGAAACTTTTTGGAAGCAAGAATGAGCGCGAAGTCAAACGCATGCTCAAGACGGTGCAGCTGGTCAATGCCTTCGAAGAGCAGATGGTTGCCCTGTCGGACGAGCAATTGCGCGCCAAGACCCAAGAGTTCAAGGCCCGCATAGCCAAAGGTGAAACCCTCGACAAGCTGTTGCCTGAAGCCTTTGCGGTCGCCCGTGAAGCCGGTAAGCGTGTCATGGGCATGCGCCACTTCGACGTGCAGTTGATCGGCGGCATGACCTTGCATGAAGGCATGATTGCCGAGATGCGTACCGGTGAAGGCAAGACCCTGGTGGCAACCCTGGGCGTTTACCTCAACGCACTGTCCGGCAAGGGCGTGCACGTTGTGACGGTGAACGACTATCTGGCCCGCCGGGACGCCAACTGGATGCGCCCGCTGTATGAATACCTCGGCCTGACCGTCGGCGTAGTCACGCCGTTCCAGCCGCCGGAAGAAAAGCGCGCCGCCTATGCGTGTGACAT
The DNA here is from genome assembly GCF_012985445.1 of Pseudomonas sp. WS 5532. Taxonomy (NCBI): domain Bacteria; kingdom Pseudomonadati; phylum Pseudomonadota; class Gammaproteobacteria; order Pseudomonadales; family Pseudomonadaceae; genus Pseudomonas; species Pseudomonas sp. WS 5532. Next base: position 76,440 of record NZ_JAAQWK010000015.1, on the reverse strand, counting down.
TACCTACGGCACCAACAACGAATTCGGTTTCGATTACCTTCGCGACAACATGGCGTTCAGCATGGAAGAAAAATTCCAGCGCGAACTCAACTTTGCCGTGATCGACGAAGTCGACTCCATCCTCATCGACGAAGCGCGTACCCCGCTGATCATCTCCGGCCAGGCCGAAGACAGCTCGCGCCTGTACACCGAGATCAACAAGTTGATCCCGCGCCTGGTGCAGCACGTTGAGGAAGTGGAAGGCGTGGTGACCAAAGAAGGTCACTTCACCATCGACGAGAAGACCCGCCAGGTTGAACTCAACGAAGCCGGTCACCAGTTTGTCGAAGAGATGCTGACCCAGATCGGCGAGCTGGCCGAGGGCGAAAGCCTCTACTCGGCGCACAACCTGGGCCTGTTGACCCACGTGTACGCCGGCCTGCGCGCCCACAAGCTGTTCCATCGCAACGTCGAATACATTGTCCAGGACGGCCAGGTCGTACTGGTTGACGAACACACCGGCCGTACCATGCCGGGTCGCCGTCTGTCCGAAGGCCTGCACCAGGCCATCGAAGCCAAGGAAATGCTCAACATCCAGGCCGAAAGCCAGACGTTGGCGTCGACTACCTTCCAGAACTACTTCCGTCTGTACAACAAACTGTCCGGCATGACCGGTACAGCTGACACCGAAGCGTTCGAATTCCATCAGATCTACAACCTGGCTGTGATGGTGATTCCACCGAACAAGCCGCTGGCGCGTAAAGACTTCAACGACCTGGTGTTCCTGACGGCCGAAGAGAAATACGCGGCAATCATCAACGACATCAAGGACGGCATGGCGCAGGGGCGTCCGATCCTGGTGGGTACTGCCACCATCGAGACTTCCGAGCACGTGTCCAACCTGCTCAACAAGGAAGGCATCGAGCACAAGGTTCTCAACGCCAAGTTCCACGAAAAAGAAGCCGAGATCATTGCCCAGGCCGGTCGCCCAGGCGCGCTGACCATCGCTACCAACATGGCCGGTCGTGGTACCGACATCCTGTTGGGCGGCAACTGGGAAGTGGAAGTTGCGGCACTGGAAAACCCAAGCCCTGAGCAAATCGCCCAGATCAAGGCCGACTGGCAGAAACGCCACCAGGCTGTGCTGGAATCCGGTGGTTTGCAGGTAATCGCCTCCGAGCGTCATGAATCGCGCCGTATCGACAATCAGCTGCGTGGTCGTGCCGGCCGTCAGGGTGACGCCGGTTCCACCCGCTTCTACCTGTCGCTGGAAGACAGCCTGATGCGTATCTTCGCCTCGGATCGGGTGAAGAACTTCATGAAAGCCCTGGGCATGCAGTCCGGTGAAGCGATCGAGCACCGCATGGTGACCAACGCCATCGAGAAGGCCCAACGCAAGGTAGAAGGCCGTAACTTCGACATTCGTAAGCAACTGCTCGAGTTCGATGACGTTAACAACGAACAGCGTAAAGTGATTTATCACATGCGTAACACGTTGCTGGCCGCCGACAACATTGGCGAGACGATTGCCGATTTCCGTCAGGACGTGCTCAACGCTACCGTCAGCGCACACATCCCGCCACAGTCCCTGCCTGAGCAGTGGGATGTTGCCGGCCTGGAAGCCGCGTTGAAGAGCGACTTCGGTGTGGACTTGCCGGTTCAGCAGTGGCTGGACGAAGACGACCACCTGTACGAAGAAACCCTGCGCGAGAAGCTGATGACCGAGCTTTTGGCCGCGTACAACGAGAAAGAAGAGCAGGCGAGTGCCGAAGCACTGCGCACCTTCGAGAAACAAATCGTACTGCGCGTGCTGGACGACCTGTGGAAAGACCACCTGTCGACCATGGACCACCTGCGTCACGGTATCCACCTGCGTGGCTACGCCCAGAAGAACCCGAAGCAGGAGTACAAGCGCGAGTCGTTCACGCTGTTCTCCGAGCTGCTGGATTCGATCAAGCGCGATTCGATCCGTGTGCTCTCCCACGTTCAGGTGCGTCGCGAAGACCCGATCGAGGAAGAAGCCCGCCTGCGTCAGGAAGCCGAGGCACTCGCTGCGCGCATGCAGTTCCAGCATGACGAAGCACCGGGGCTGGAAGCGCCGGAAGCCTTGGGCGAAGAGGTCGATGTGGCCTTGGCTCAAGCCCCGGTCCGCAATGACCAGAAGCTGGGCCGCAACGAGCTGTGCTGGTGCGGTTCGGGCAAGAAGTTCAAACACTGCCACGGCGAAATCAACTAAGATTTTTGCCTGACGCTGCAACACCCTGCGCCGCGACCGGCCTTTGCCGTCGCGGCGTTTTGCCATTAATTTCACCGTTGATCGCGACGGTACAGACATCACCTATTCTTTAAGGAGCGCATTCATGGCTGTTGGTCTTGGTCCTTTGCCCACTTTGCACCCGGTCGCCGGTTTTGAACTCGGTATCGCTTCGGCCGGCATCAAGCGCCCGGGGCGCAAAGATGTAGTGGTGATGCGCTGTGCCGAAGGCTCGACGGTTGCGGGCGTGTTCACGCTCAACGCGTTTTGCGCCGCACCGGTCATCCTGGCCAAGCAACGCGTGGCAGGTTCGATCCGTTACCTGCTGACCAACACCGGCAATGCCAACGCCGGTACCGGCGAGCCAGGCCTGGTTGCCGCTGCGCGCACCTGCGCCAAGCTGGCCCAGTTGACCGGCGTGGATGCCAGCCAAGTGCTGCCGTACTCCACCGGCGTGATCGGTGAGCCGCTGCCGGTGGAAAAAATCGAAGGCGCGCTGCAAGCCGCACTGGATGACCTGTCTGTGGATAACTGGACGGCTGCGGCCACCGGCATCATGACCACCGACACCCTGCCCAAAGGCGCTAGCCGCCAGTTTGTACACGATGGCGTGACCGTTACCGTGACCGGCATCAGCAAGGGCGCGGGCATGATCCGCCCGAACATGGCCACCATGCTCGGCTACATTGCCACCGACGCCAAAGTCTCCCGCGACGTGCTGCAGCGCCTGATGCTCGACGGCGCCAACAAGTCGTTCAACCGCATCACCATCGATGGCGACACCTCGACCAACGACTGCTGCATGCTGATCGCCACCGGCCAGGCCAACCTGCCGGAAATCACCTCCACCGAGGGCGCGCTGTTCGCCGCATTGAAGCAGGCGGTGTTCGAAGTGTGCATGGACGTGGCCCAGGCCATCGTGCGTGACGGTGAGGGCGCAACCAAGTTCGTCACTGTTGAAGTGAACGGCGGCGCTAACCACCAGGAATGCCTGGATGTCGGTTACACCGTGGCCCACTCGCCCCTGATCAAGACTGCACTGTTTGCTTCCGACCCGAACTGGGGCCGCATCCTCGCTGCCGTCGGCCGTGCCGGTGTGCCGGACCTGGACGTCAGCAAGATCGACGTATTCCTTGGTGACGTGTGCATTGCCAGCCGTGGCGCTCGCGCTGAAACCTACACCGAAGCCCAGGGCTCGGCGGTGATGCAGCAAGAAGAAATCACTATCCGCATCGAGTTGGGTCGCGGCGAGTGCAGCGAAACCATCTGGACCACCGACCTGTCCCACGAGTACGTAAAGATCAACGCGGAATACCGCACCTGACAGCCAAGAGGAAAGCGTGGTGAAACGAGTGCATGTAGCAGCAGCGGTGATCCGTGGCGTCGACGGCAGGATCCTGCTGGCACGCCGTGCCGATACCCAGCACCAAGGCGGCCTCTGGGAGTTTCCCGGCGGCAAGGTGGAGGCTGATGAGTCGGTCGCAAGCGCTTTGTCCCGCGAGTTGCAGGAAGAACTGGGCATCCAGGTCACCACGGCGCGCCCGCTGATCAAGGTGCAGCATGACTACCCGGACAAGCAGGTGTTGCTGGATGTCTGGGAAGTCTCGGCCTTTACCGGCGAGCCCCATGGTGCCGAAGGGCAGCCGTTGGAATGGGTGACGCCGCGGGACTTGCTCAACTATGAGTTCCCGGCGGCGAATGCACCGATTGTCGCGGCTGCCCGTTTGCCCGCTGAATACTTGATCACACCAGGCGAACTGGAAGCCCCCACCTTGTTGCGTGGTGTCCAGAAAGCCATTGCCGGTGGCATCAAGCTGGTTCAACTGCGCGCGCCCAACGGTTACGACCCTAAATACCGTGACCTGGCGGTGGACGCGGTGGGCCTGTGTGCCGGCAAGGCGCAACTGATGCTTAAAGGGCCGTTCGAATGGCTGGGGGATTTCCCTGCCGCCGGCTGGCACATGACCTCGGCGCAGTTGCGTAAATATGCGAGTAAAGGCCGCCCGCTGCCGAAGGATCGCTGGTTGGCGGCTTCTTGCCACAACGCCGAAGAGCTGGCACTGGCAGAGATGATGGACGTGGATTTCGTCACGCTGTCGCCGGTGCAGCCGACCCAGACTCATCCCGATGCCCAGCCGTTGGGTTGGGAGCAGGCGGTAGAGTTGATCCGTGGGTTCAGTAAACCGGTGTTTCTGCTGGGCGGGCTTGGGCCGGCTGAGCGGGAACAGGCTTGGGAAGCCGGGGCTCAGGGTGTGGCAGGCATTCGCGCGTTCTGGCCTGAGGCATGATGATCGTTCCCACGCTCTGCGTGGGAATGCCTCTTGTGACGCTCCGCGTCACGCTTTGGGGCGCGGAGCGTCCAGGGCTGCATTCCCACGCAGAGCGTGGGAACGAACTTAGTGAGGCTTGGCCGCCGCCTGCCACAACACTTCCACTACACCCTGACGCTTGGCAATCACCCGCGCCGCCACAAACAGCAAATCCGACAACCGATTGATATACGCAAGCCCCACGCCTTCCAACGGCTCAATCGCATTCAACTGCTGACACCGCCGCTCCGCACTGCGCGCCAGGCTGCGGCACACATGGGCCTGGGCAATCAGCGCTGAACCGCCGGGCAAGATGAAGTTTTCCAGCGGCCCGACTTCCTCATTCCAACGGTCAATCGCCGCTTCCAGCCGATCGACTTCTGCGGCATTCAACGCTTTGTACACAGGCATCGCCAACTCACCGCCCAAGTCGAACAAGCGGTGCTGGCACGGCGTAAGCACCTCGATCACCTCGTTGAGCTGCGGGTGCTGGCCGCTCTGTTCTTCAAGGTTGGCCAGCAGCAAACCCAACTGGCTGTTCAGCGTATCCACCTCGCCAATGGCTTCCACGCGAGGGTGGTCCTTGGGCACGCGACGGCCATCACCCAGGCCCGTCTCGCCCTTGTCGCCGGTGCGGGTGTAGATCTTCGACAGGCGAAAGCCCATGGTCATTGCTCCAGTTGAGTCAGTTCATAGGGTGGCATCTGGCTGCCGGCCAACGGCAGGCGCAGGGTAAAACAGGTGCCTTGGCCGAGGGTGGAATGCACTTCCATCTGGCCTTTATGGTTGTTGGTGATGATGAAGTACGACACCGACAGCCCAAGCCCGGTGCCTTGGCCGATTTCCTTGGTGGTAAAGAACGGCTCGAACGTGCGTTTGCGCACGTTCTCGCTCATGCCGATGCCATTGTCTTCCACCTGGATCTCCGCCCACGGCGGGTTGAGGCGGGTGCGCAAGATGATGCGCCCCGGCTCGCTGTCGTCTTCACGCAGGTGAATGGCTTGCGCAGCGTTTTTCAGCAGATTGAGCAGCACCTGTTCCAGCTCGTTGGCGGTACCGGGCACCGGGCCCAGTTGCGGGTCGAACTGGCGGATGATCGCCTGGCCCTTGAAGTCGAAGCCGATGGTCAGGTCGAAGTCGTTACCGGCAATTTCCACGGCCTGGTCGATCAGTGCCGGTAAGTCGCACGGCGCCATCTGGCGGTTACTGCGGCGGCTGAAGCTGAGCATATGGGTGACGATTTTCGCCGCCCGCGCGCCGGCTTGCTGGATGCCATCGAGCAATTGCGGGACTTCGCGGCTTTGCAGGTAGTGGTTGACCGTCTCCAGCTCGATACCCGCCTGTTCGGCGTGTTCCAGGTTCTTCGGCAGGTCGGGGGACAGGCGCCGGCGGATGTTCTGCACGTTATGCAGGATCGCCCCCAGCGGGTTGTTGATTTCATGGGCCATGCCCGCAGCCAGGCCGCCCACGGAGAGCATTTTTTCCGACTGCACCATCATTTCTTCCAGGGACAAACGCTGGGTGATGTCGTCGATACGGATCACTACGCCGCGCCCGGCACCGCCCATCAACGGGTAGAAGGTCAGGGCGTAATGCTTGGGTTCGTCATCCTTGATCCAGGTGACACGCTCAATGCGCTCCACCGTGTGCTGCTCCACCGTGGCTTTTATCTGCGGCAGGTACGGTTTGAGCGGCTGGAAGGCGAGGAAGATCGGCTGGTTCAGCGCTTCATCCAGGCGCGTGCCGGAAAGCGCCGTGGCTTCCTGGTTCCATTGGGTGACGTAAAGCTGCTCATCCAGGGCGATCAGCGCCGACGGCATCGAGTCGATGATGCTGTTGAGGTAGTTCTGGAAGCCGGTGAGCTTTTTCTCGATCTTGCTGCGCACCTGCACTTCCAGTTCGAGCTTGCGGTTGGTGTGGCGTGTTTCTTCGGCCAGGCCCTGGGCTTGGTCGTAGGCGGCCTGAGAGTCGTCTCGCGCACGTTTGAGCTGCTGCTCGCGGGCTTCGATGCGCGACAACATGGTGTTGAAGGCTTCGGCCAGGCTGCCGATTTCATCATGGTTGCCGCGCCCGGCGCGCAGGGCGTAGTTCTCTTCGCGCGTCACCTGGCGTGAAAGCTCTTCCAGCTCATGGATCGGGCGGGTGATCAGGCGTTTGATCTGGCGGGCGATGATCAGCCACAGCAATACGCTGAAAATCAGGATGCCGAGGCTGGCGGTCAATGTGCCGGTATAGAACGCCATAGGCAGCTCACTGCTGGCCACCAACAGCAAATGCCCGGACGGCTGGCCGGCGCGGGGCAGGGTGATGACCTGGTTGCTGCGAAACTCAGTGAGGCGCCAGGCTTCGATATGCCGGTAGTTTTCCGGCAGGTGCAGGCGGTTGCCGTGCTGCATCTGCGCCAGCAAGGTGCCGTCGCCGTCGTACAGCGCGGCGGCGCGTAATGGCGAATAGCTGGTCAGCTCATTGAGCAGGGCGTCGGCCTTGGCCGGGGATTCAAGGGCTTCGGCGGCCAGCGACGGGTTGGACACCAATCGACCGATGGCCTGCAACGCCTGGGGCGCCATGCTTTCCTGGGAGATCCAATAGGCGGCACTGATAAACGTCAGGTTGGCCACCAGTAATACCGTGGTCAACAGCACCAGCAGGGCGGCCAGCAGTTTCTGCCCTACCGGTAGATTTTCTAGACGCTGGCGCAGTGGCATCAGGTTTTTTCCAGGTGATAGACAGGTAGGCAGGGTAGCGCGTGCCTCAGTCGCTGGCCAATCCGCGTGTGTGCAAGTAGTCGACCAGGCGCGCCCGCAACTGTTGCAGATGCGGCAGCACCAATTGATGGCGCTCTGCCGCCTGGCACGCATAACCGAGCAGGTAGCTGATTTCGGTGCGACGGCTGGAGGCCACATCCTGATACATGGACGAATAATTGGCCGCGGTGGCTTGGATCACCCGTTGCACTTCGCTGTGCAGGTCCTGGGCGGCGGCGGGTTGGCCGCAGCATTCGAGCAACTCGCTGAGTTCGGCGCACAAGGTCGCGACTTCGCATTGGTGGGCTTGCAGGCCGCCGTTGCGGCACTGGTAAAGCACGGTCAATGGGTTAATGGCGCAATTGAGCGCCAGCTTGCGCCATAAACGCGTCAGGATGTCGGTGCTCCACTCATGGGGAATGCTGGCGGCGTGCAGGTCGTCCAGCCACAGCGCGGGAGTGGGGTGCCGCGCGTCTCCCAGCCAGGTGTAGCCGTGGCCGGCGAAGACCACGCGCCAATCGCCGTCGCGAAACGCGCCTTCGGTGCTGGAGGCAAAGATACAGCGGGCCTGGGGTAATTGCGCGGCCACCGCGTCCTGGCTGCCAAGGCCGTTTTGCAGCAGGATCAGCTCAGCGTCGGGTGCCAATCGGTGTTGCAGCTGTGCGATGGCGCTTTGGGCGTCGTAGGCTTTGCACGCCACCAGCAGGCGATGAATCGGCTCGGGGCTGTCGGGTGTTTCGCCGATCACCGGGTAAGTATTTTCTATGCCGTGTTCCACCAGGGTCAGGCCGCTCGCCTTCTCATAGCTGGTCAGGCGTGCTGCATCGCGCACTATCAGCCGCACGGGCAGGCCCGCGCGCGACAATCGTGTGGCCCAGAGGGTGCCCAGGCTGCCGGCGCCGAGAATATGCCAGGTGGTCGACATCAGTTTGTGCTCCGTAGGGTCGCCTGCGATGAATGGTGCGAAAGAACCGCTATAATGCCTCGGCATTTTAGCTTGGGCGCGCTCCATCTCTACTGAGCCCGCCCCTTATATTGGAGAAATGACATGCCTTCGTTCGACGTGGTATCCGAACTGGACAAACACGAAGTCACCAACGCCGTCGAAAACGCCGTCAAGGAGCTGGACCGTCGCTACGACTTGAAGGGCAAGGGCAGCTTCGAGTTCAAGGAAAAGGAATTGACCGTCAACCTGACCGCTGAAGCCGATTTCCAGCTGGAAGCGATGATCGAGATCCTCAAGCTGTCGTTGGTCAAGCGCAAGATCGACGCACAGTGCCTTGAAATCAAGGACGCCTACGCCTCCGGCAAGCTGATGAAGCAGGAAGCCGTGCTCAAGGAAGGCATCGACAAGGAGCTGGCGAAGAAGATCGTCGCTCACGTCAAAGATGCCAAGCTAAAGGTCCAGGCCGCCATCCAGGGCGAGCAGGTACGTATCACCGGCAAGAAGCGTGACGACCTGCAGGAAGCCATTGCTGCCCTGCGCGCCAAGACCTTCGACATGCCGCTGCAGTTCAATAACTTCCGCGACTGATGGCACATTGGGGAACCTGTGAGCGTTTTTGACGTCCCACGCCCCAGAAACAGTGCCTACACTTGAGCCCTTCGGGGCTCATTTGCGTTTTAAGGCAGTCAATTAAGCCGCACATCCGCGCAACAGGAGAAGATAGATGGATTTAAACGTTGAAATGGATCACCTGATCAAGACCTCTGAGTCTTGGCTCCCGATGATTATGGAATACGGCAGCCGGTTTTTGCTGGCCGTGGTCACCCTGGCCATCGGTTGGTGGCTGATTAACGTGTTGACCCACCGCGTGGGGCGTTTGCTGGCGCTGCGTAATGCCGACCTGGCGCTGCAACATTTCATCACTAACCTTGCCAACATCGCGCTCAAAGTCATGCTGGTGGTCAACGTGGCCTCGATGATCGGCGTGGCCACGACCTCGTTCGTGGCCGCGATTGGTGCCGCTACTCTGGCCATCGGCCTGGCATTGCAAGGCAGCCTGGCGAACTTCGCCGGTGGCGTACTGATCCTGTTGTTCCGTCCGTTTCGCATTGGTGACTGGATCGAAGCACAAGGCACTTCCGGTACCGTCGACAGCATCCAGATCTTCCACACCGTGTTGCGCACCGGCGACAACAAAACCGTGATCATCCCTAACGGTAGCCTGTCCAACGGTCTCATCACCAACACCAACCGTCAGCCGACCCGCAAGGTGGTGTTTGATGTGGGGGTCGACTACGAAGCCGATTTGCAGAAAGCCCGTGAAGTGCTGTTGGAGCTGGCCAAAGACCCACGCGTGCTGGCTGACCCTGCGCCTGTGGCAGTGGTGTCGACCTTGGGAGACAGTTCGATCACTGTCTCCCTGCGTTGCTGGACCAATACCCCGGATTATTGGGATGTGGTGTTTATGCTCAATGAACTGGCGCGTGATCGTTTGAAAGGGGCGGGTATTGATATTCCGTTTCCACAGCGAGTTATTCGCGTGATGCAAGAACCGCTTGCCAAATAACTAAGCGCGGGTTGTCGAACTTGGCCGATAGGTCAAGTTTGATGCGTAAGGCCAATGTAGTTACTTAGCTTGCTAGTTATTTTTCTTGTGTAATAAAACTGAAATAAAAAAGCCGCTCCCTTGCAAAGCAGGGTAGCGGCTTTTTAGTTAAGGCTTACGCCTTAAGTCATCATTGTAATTAAACAGCTAATTACAAGATGTTCAGCGGGTATTGCGCGATCAGACGCAGTTCGTCGATCGACGCCGAACCGTAGTACACGCCATCAGACGAACGATAGGTCGCTTGACGAACGCGCAGGCTCAGGTCTTTTGCCGGGCCGCTCTGAACCACGTACTTGGCTTCGATGTCGCGTTCCCACTCTTTGCCGTTCGAAGTGGTGCCAGTGTTGGCGCCGCTACCGCTGACATAACGAGTCATGAAGCTCAGGCCTGGCACGCCGAAAGTGGCCATGTTCAGGTCGTAGCGAGCTTGCCAGGATTTTTCGTCTTCAGCGTTGAAGTCGGAACGGGCGATGGAGTTGGCCAGGAAAATCGTGCCGCCGCCGTCTACGCCGTAGCCGTAGTCACCGTCACCGCTGACTTTCTGGTAGGCCAGGGTGAACGTGTGAGCCTGGATGGTGTACGCGCCTTGCAAGCTGTACGCACGGTTATCCAGTTTGGTGGTGTTGTCTTTTTCTGCGCGCTGCAGGCCGGCGCCATCGCTTTTGGTGCTGTAGATGTTGAAGTCAACGGCCAGGGACTGATCGTTGCTCAGCGCGTGAGTCCAGTTCAGGTTGGCGTAGGTCTTCTTCCAGTAGTCTTCGGTCTTCGCGTAGTAGAGGCTGGCGCTGACTTCCGGCGTCAGGGCATAGACACCACCGATAAAGTCGGTTTTGGTCAGACCCAGGCTGTCACGGTATGTCTGTGCTTGTGCCACGCTCGAGGTGAAGTGACCGCCTTCGAGTTTCAGGCCCTTGATCTCGTTGCTGGTGATCGAGATACCTTGCGGCAGCTCTGGCAGCAAGCGGCTGTCGTCGGAAGCGAACACAGGCGCGGTGGTGTACTGGTCGCCGACTTTAAGCACGGTGTCGGAGATGCGGAACTTAACGGCGCCGCCGCCTTTGGAGTAGTCGTCTTGCGAGCGACCGTCGGCACCGGTAGGGAACAGGCCAGTGCCCGAGCGACCCTTGCCGCTGTCCAGTTTCACGCCCAGCAGGCCGATCACGTCAACGCCGACACCGATAGTGCCCTGGGTGAAACCCGATTGGTACAGTGCGTTGAAGCCCAGGCCAGTTTCTTCGACACGGCTTTGAGCCTTGCCATTGATGATTTTGTAGCCGCCAGCCGGCTCATTACGGAAATCACGGCTGAAATACAACATACGAGTATTGATGCCGAAAGTGCTGTCTTCAACAAAGCCTTTGGAATCGTCCTGGGCGGACGCCATTGCGTACTGCGAAACGCCGGCTGAAACAGCCAGGGCGATCATGCTCCACTTCATCACGCGCATCGTGATTTGCTCCTTTGGTTTTAGGAAGAGTACTGCCGTCCCACCTGTATTTTTATCTGGGCGGCTCTTTCTTTTTTGTGTCGGCGCAAAGTTATATCACGCAGACCCTATTGACGATACTTACTCATCTATCCTTTCAGCTTCTTTACGAGGCTGTCGTAAATTGCTATTTCCCTGTCGCAAATTCACAGCCCGAGTGTGACCAGGCTGACAACTAAAGTGCAGTATTCATACCCCTTGCGAAGTTTGAACTCATCCTTGAAAGGCACCTGAACGCTACTGTTTCTTATCGCGTAACACCTGTATCCATACGGGTGCCGTTGCCGACGATACGGGTGTGAATGCAACAAGCGTGCACAAAGCGGTAACCGAATGTCATTTTTTCGTGAAAAACGTTACGGCCGTGTAAAAACCGCATAAGCACGGGCTTTTTACGTCGTTTGGTTTGGGCTTGACGCCCCGCTGAAACACCTGTTGGGAGGTACAAAAATCCTGTGCCAGGGCAAAGCGTTACCGGTTCACCCCTTGAGTGGGTAATTGGCGGATCCCTTTGAGGCACGGGTGGGTCATTTTGGTGCATCCCGCTGAGGCCCGATTTAGCGTAGCTCAAATATTTGCCTGCCTCGAAAGGGTGCGTGCTTTTTTGCCCGGTTGCCTGAACGCTCCCGCATTCGCCGTGAAGCCTCGGGCATTCGAAGGTATGCTGGGCACCTGAAATTGACCTGCCGAACGGAGTGCCGCGTGTTCGCCTTAGACCAACGCCTGCAACAAGACACACTGGCCATTGGGGACTTCCCGCTCTGCCGCCTGCTGCTGTCCAACGACGCCAATTACCCCTGGTTCATCCTGGTGCCGCGCATCAACGGTATCAGCGAAGTGTTTCAACTGGATGTCGCAGATCAACAGATACTGTGGCAAGAAACGACAGTCTTGGCGCAACAGCTCAACACGAGCTTTGCCGCCGACAAAATGAACATCGGCGCGCTGGGGAATGTCGTCAGTCAGTTGCATGTGCATGTGATCGTGCGCAAACGTGACGATGCGGCCTGGCCGGCACCGGTCTGGGGCAAACACCCGGCCCGGCCTTATACCGAAGAGCAAGTGGCGGCGATTCGCAGCCAATTGCGCGGGCTATTGCCTGCCGACTTCATCTTTAGCCAGGACTGAATCATGGATCTGCAAGACCGCGTTACCGATCTGGAAAGCCGCCTGGCCTTCCAGGACGACACCATCGAAACCCTCAATGACATCCTGGTCACTCAGCAGCGTGCGGTTGAGCGCCTGCAAATGCAGATGACGGCGCTGCTCAAGCGCCAGGAGGAAATGGGCGGGCAGTTCGAGACCTCCGAAGAAGAAGCACCGCCGCCACATTATTAATCGGTCCTTCGTTAAACAGCCGCGCATAAAAAACCGCGATCCAGCTCAGCCGGATCGCGGTTTTTTTATGCGCTGCGGGTAGGAATCAGCGACGCGGCAAGGCCGCAATCACGTCTTCGGCTTGCAGGCCTTTGTCGCGGTTCATGACGGAGAACTCCACGCGCTGGCCTTCGACCAGGACGCGATGGCCTTCGCCACGGATGGCCCGGAAGTGGACGAAGATATCGTCGCCCGAATCGCGGGAAATAAAGCCGAAGCCTTTGGAGGTGTTGAACCACTTGACGGTCCCGGTATCCCGGTTGGTCATGTCGTAGTTTTGCGACGCCGCGGCAGGCGACGAACGGTAGAAGCTGATGGCCAGGTGAAGAACGATGGCGACCACAGCAATCACCAGGCTGAGCAGGATGGCCGGGTGGCCGCCCACTTCAGGCATAGGTGCCAGGAGGGTGAGGGTTTGCACGACAACGGTCAGTACCAACAGCGCGCTGACCAGGTTTTGCAGTTGATGACGCGTGCCTTTGTTCCAGTAAGGGATTACCGGTGCGAGCGTCAGGTTAAGAAGGCCGAACAAGGCCAGGTACAGGGCGTCGTGTTGTTCCAGGTACGGCAGGCTTTCAGGCTGCAGACTCGGAATAAAGGACAGCAGCAACGCTGCAACGCCCGTCAGGAGGTGGACGATTTTCAACATTTTGATTAACTCACGTTAAGACGGATCACAAGGAAGAGCTGACTGGCACGGTTCGCTTCTGAACAATGGGAGGCGTTGAGCACGTGCGCGGGTATCAGCCTATGTGGCGTACCGCAGAAATGAACGGTAACCACACGCCGCCTATTTAACAGCAAAGGCTGTGCCTACTCAAATCAAGCATTTCGGGGCGTTGCAAGGGCAAAGGCATTTCTGCGTCAAACCCTTGTCCTAGACAGTGGCAGGGTTTGCGAGCGGTAATTTTAAAGTTTTCCGACTCGTCACAAAGGTTGGCCCGTCGCTCATAGGCACCGCCGTGGAGAGGGGCGATATGTCGCACGCTGTCTGCCTGTGTCGGGCTGCACACTGCCGGCACTCTTGCTAGAGTGGTCCTGCACCTGATCAATGAATGTTCGTCAATTGAAGGGGAAAAACATGGCAATCGATATTGGTATCAGTGAAGAAGATCGTAAATCCATCGTCGATGGGCTTTCACGGCTGCTGTCCGATACCTATGTACTGTATTTGAAAACCCACAACTTCCACTGGAACGTCACGGGTCCCATGTTTCGTACGCTGCACTTGATGTTCGAGGAGCAGTACAACGAACTCGCGCTGGCGGTGGACTCCATTGCCGAGCGTATCCGCGCCCTGGGCTTCCCGGCGCCGGGTGCCTATTCGATCTATGCCCGGCTGTCTTCGATCAAGGAAGAAGAGGGCGTGCCCAGCGCCGAAGAGATGATCAAGCAACTGGTGGCCGGCCAGGAAGCCGTCACCCGCACCGCACGCGGTATTTTCCCACTGCTCGACAAGGTCAGCGACGAGCCGACCGCCGACCTGTTGACCCAGCGCATGCAGGTTCACGAGAAAACCGCGTGGATGCTGCGTTCGTTGCTTGAAAACCAGTAAAGACACCCGCTGAGCGGCGCCTTCCCGGCGCCGCTCGCTTGTTTCTCCGCATTTCCTGGCGTTGTCCTACAACTTTCCAATCCGCGTCTTCTGGCTGGCCCTCTCGCCCTGCTGTTTTATAGGCCCACTGCCCAATGGGAGAAACCCATGGGCTGCTGTTTGGCAATGGAGTGTCAGGTGTATGTCACGCGGAGTGGGTAATGGAGTGATGGAAACCGCCGGTTTTCACAAGATAAAGGTCGACCCCTTTGCCAAAGGGTTCGACATGGGACTGGCCAAGCCATTGTCCCGGTCGGTCAGGCTCAATGGGTTTTCCACCTGCCTGCGTCTTGAGCAGATCTACTGGAATATCCTCACGGAGATAGCCAGGATCAATGCCTGTTCAGTCAGCGCGTTGCTGTCGTATGTCGATCGGGAAGTGCATTTGCGTTACGGGGGAGTGAAGAACTTCAGCGGGTTGGTACGGGTGGTGTGCGTGGTCCACGTATTAAAAGATCGTGCCAGCGCCACGGGCCAGGATTAAACCGCCGGTTGCGAAGCAGGCCCACCGTCAAGGCGGGCCAGGCTTCGGGCAGAAAGCCGGCTGCGCTGTGTCGATTTACCAGATATAATCCCGCGCTTTGCTGCGCGCCCCTGGCTTATCCACAGGGTGGGCGTGGCGCAGTTACGATCTGATCGCCGAGACATCTCCATGCCCATGTACGATTATCAATGTGCTTCCTGTGGTCATCAGTTGGAAGCCATTCAGAAGATCAGCGCTGCGCCGCTGGTCGATTGCCCTGCCTGCCAGGCACCTGAGCTGAAGAAGATGTTGTCCATGCCGGGCTTCCGCCTGAGCGGCGGCGGCTGGTATGAGACCGACTTCAAGACCGGCGCCAAGAAGAATCTGGCGGGCGGCGACAAAGCAGACTGAGTTGAACTCTACGCGCAGGCTCCTGCATTATCCGTCCCCTGCTTAACTGTACGGTGACAAGGCGAGCCTCCACCGAATTTCGAATTACGAGAAGTGAAACCACTACCATGATGCGCAGCCACTATTGCGGCCAACTGAACGAGACCCTGGATGGTCAGGAAATCACCCTTTGCGGATGGGTTCACCGTCGCCGCGACCACGGCGGGGTGATCTTCCTCGATATCCGTGATCGTGATGGTCTGGCCCAAGTGGTGTTCGACCCGGACCGCGCCGAGAGCTTCGCCGCCGCCGACCGCGTGCGCAGCGAATACGTCGTTAAAATCACCGGCAAGGTGCGTCTACGCCCGGCCGGTGCTGTAAACGCCAACATGGCCTCCGGCGCCATCGAAGTGCTGGGCTATGAGCTGGAAGTGCTGAACGAGTCGGAAACCCCGCCGTTCCCACTCAACGAATACTCCGACGTGGGCGAAGAAACCCGCCTGCGCTACCGTTTCCTGGACCTGCGTCGTCCGGAAATGGCCGAGAAGCTGCGCCTGCGTTCGCGCATGACCACCAGCATCCGCCGCTTCCTCGACGAAAACGGCTTCCTCGACGTCGAAACGCCGATCCTGACCCGGGCCACCCCGGAAGGTGCGCGTGACTACCTGGTGCCGAGCCGTACCCACGCCGGTTCCTTCTTCGCATTGCCGCAATCGCCGCAGCTGTTCAAGCAACTGCTGATGGTCGCCGGCTTTGACCGCTACTACCAGATCGCCAAGTGCTTCCGCGACGAAGACCTGCGCGCTGACCGTCAGCCTGAATTCACCCAGATCGACATCGAGACCAGCTTCCTCGATGAAAAAGAGATCATGGGCCTGACCGAGCAAATGATCCGCAACCTGTTCAAGGAAGTGCTGGACCTGGAATTCGGCGAGTTCCCGCACATGACCTTCGAAGAAGCCATGCGCCGCTACGGTTCCGACAAGCCAGACCTGCGTAACCCGCTGGAACTGGTGGACGTGGCCGACCAGCTCAAAGCAGTCGACTTCAAGGTGTTCAGCGGCCCGGCCAACGACCCGAAATGCCGCATCGCCGCCCTGCGCGTGCCTGGCGGCGCGAGCATGCCGCGCAAGCAGATCGACGACTACACCAAGTTCGTCGGCATCTACGGTGCCAAAGGCCTGGCGTACATCAAGGTCAACGAGCGTGCCAATGGCGTTGACGGCCTGCAATCGCCGATCGTGAAAAACATTCCGTTGGACAACCTGAACGCGATCCTCGACCGCGTCGGTGCAGTCGATGGCGACATCGTGTTCTTCGGTGCCGACAAGGCCAAGATCGTCAGCGAGGCCTTGGGCGCGCTGCGCATCAAGCTCGGTCACGACCTGGACCTGCTGACCTGCAAGTGGGCGCCGATGTGGGTCGTCGACTTCCCGATGTTCGAAGAAAACGAAGACGGCAGCTTCAGCGCCTTGCACCACCCGTTCACCGCGCCGAAGTGCTCGCCTGAAGAGCTGGAAGCCAACCCGGCGGGCGCTCTGTCGCGCGCCTACGACATGGTGCTCAACGGCACCGAGCTGGGTGGCGGTTCGATCCGTATCCACCGCAAAGAGATGCAACAAGCGGTGTTCCGCCTGTTGGGCATCAACGAAGCGGAACAGGAAGAGAAGTTCGGCTTCCTGCTCGACGCCCTGAAGTACGGCGCACCGCCGCACGGTGGCTTGGCGTTTGGCCTGGACCGTCTGGTGATGCTGATGACCGGCGCCCAGTCGATCCGCGAAGTGATCGCCTTCCCGAAAACCCAGAGTGCTGCGGACGTCATGACCCAGGCTCCGGGCGTGGTGGATGCCAAGGCGCTGCGCGAACTGCACATCCGTCTGCGCGAGGCGCCGAAGGCTGAGTAAGGCTGCGGCGTGAAAGCGCAATAAGGTTTTACGCAGTCAAAAAGGCGCATCTTCGGATGCGCCTTTGCGTTTAAAAGAGGGAATTCCTGCCTGGGGCGGGATTGATAAGGTTTCTAGAGAATTTCGGAGTTGTGTTATGGCTGGCCATTCCAAGTGGGCGAACATCAAGCACCGCAAAGAGCGTCAGGATGCCAAGAAAGGCAAGATCTTCACCAAGTGGATTCGCGAACTGACCGTCGCCGCCCGTCAAGGCGGTGGTGACCCAGGTTCCAACCCGCGTCTGCGCCTGGCGCTGGACAAGGCCTTGGGCGCGAACATGAGCCGCGACATCATTGATCGCGCGGTGGCCCGTGGTGCCGGCGCTGCCGATACCGACGACATGGTCGAGCTGAGCTACGAAGGCTACGGCCCAGGCGGCGTGGCGGTGATGGTTGAGTGCATGACCGACAACCGCAACCGCACCGCGGCTGCTGTGCGCCATGCCTTCAGCAAGTGCGGCGGCAACCTGGGTACTGATGGCTCGGTGGCTTACCTGTTCGAGCGCAAGGGGCAGATCACGTTCGCCCCCGGCACCGATGAAGACGCCCTGATGGAAGCGGCCATGGAGGCAGACGCCGACGATGTGGTGACCAACGAAGACGGCTCCATCGACGTATTCACCTCGTTTGCCGGCTTCTACGCCGTGCGTAACGCGCTGGAAGCGGCGGGTTTCAAAGGCACCGACGCAGAAATCGTGATGTTGCCGACCACCAGCGCCGAGCTGGACCTGGACGGCGCGCAGAAAGTGCTGAAGATGCTGGATATGCTCGAAGACCTGGATGATGTGCAGAACGTCTACTCGAATGCCGACATCCCGGAATCCGTAGCCGAACAACTCACCTGAGCACCATGAAAATCGCCTGTGGGAGCTGGCTTGCCTGCGATAGCATCACCTCGGTTTGACGGAAATACCGAAGTGTCTGCATCTCAGGCAAGCCAGCTCCCACATTTGATTGTTGTTGGCCGCAAGAATCATGTTTTTCCCAACCCGCAGGCGTTATGACTTTAATCCTTGGTATCGACCCCGGTTCGCGCATCACCGGTTTTGGCGTGGTGCAACACACCCCGCGTGGCTGCGTCTATGTCGCTTCGGGCTGCATCCGTACCGGCGCGGGCGAACTGGCCGAGCGTCTGCAGATTGTGTACCGCGGCGTGCGTGAAGTGATCCAGACCTACGGGCCGGTCACCATGGGCATCGAAAAGGTCTTCATGGCCAAAAACGCCGATTCTGCCTTAAAGCTCGGCCAGGCCCGTGGCGCTGCTATTGTGGCCGGTGCGGAGGAGGGCATGGAAATCGCCGAATACACCGCGACCCAGGTCAAACAGGCCGTGGTCGGCACCGGCGCGGCGAATAAAGAGCAGGTGCAGATGATGGTCATGCACATGCTCAAGCTCACCTCAAAGCCGCAAATCGACGCCTCCGACGCCCTGGCCATTGCCATTTGCCATGCACACACGCGTTCCAGCCTCTTGCCGCATGGCCTGGGCACCGCACGCAGTCGTGGCGGGCGGCTGCGTCTCTGATAGCATCAGCGCAATCGTTATTTCCGGTCAGGCCGTGCTCTGACCCCAAGCTTTAAGGATCTGAACCGTGATTGGACGCTTGCGCGGCACCCTGGCTGAGAAACAGCCGCCGCACCTGATTCTGGATGTAAATGGGTTGGGGTATGAGCTGGAAGTGCCCATGACCACCTTGTATCGCTTGCCGTCGATCGGTGAGCCGATAACATTGCACACGCATTTGGTGGTGCGCGAAGACGCGCAATTGCTCTATGGTTTCATTGGCAAGCGCGACCGCGACTTCTTCCGTGAGCTGATTCGCCTCAATGGCGTGGGACCAAAGCTGGCGCTGGCGTTGATGTCGAGCCTGGAAGTGGACGAGTTGGTACGCGCAGTTTCGGCCCAGGACACGTCAGCGTTAACCAAGGTGCCTGGTGTCGGCAAGAAAACCGCCGAGCGCCTGCTGGTCGAACTCAAGGACCGTTTCAAGGCCTGGGAAGTGGTGCCGAACATGTTCGCGCTGGTACCGAATCAGCCGGACATGCCGGCCGGCCAGGTCGCCAGTGCCGAAAGCGATGCCGTGAGCGCGCTGATCTCCCTGGGCTACAAGCCCCAGGAGGCGAGCAAAGCCGTATCGGCCATCAAGGACAAGAACCTGAGCAGCGAAGACATGATCCGCCGAGCCCTGAAGGGAATGATTTAAGTGATTGAAGCTGATCGTCTGATCGCGGCCACCGGCCCGCGCGACCGTGAAGAAGTCCAGGACCGCGCCATCCGCCCCGTCAGCCTTGCCGACTATATCGGCCAGCCGACCGTGCGCGAGCAGATGGAGCTGTTTATCCAGGCTGCGCGTGGGCGCAACGAGTCCCTCGATCACACGTTGATCTTCGGCCCGCCAGGCCTGGGCAAGACCACCCTGGCGATGATCATCGCCCAGGAGATGGGCGTGTCGATCAAGTCCACCTCCGGCCCGGTGCTGGAGCGTCCGGGTGACCTGGCCGCGCTGTTGACCAACCTTGAACCGCACGACGTGCTGTTTATCGACGAGATTCACCGGCTGTCGCCGATCGTCGAGGAAGTGCTGTACCCGGCCATGGAAGACTTCCAGCTCGACATCATGATCGGTGAAGGCCCGGCGGCCCGCTCGATCAAGCTCGACCTGCCGCCGTTCACGCTGGTCGGCGCCACCACACGCGCCGGGATGCTGACCAATCCGCTGCGAGACCGTTTCGGCATTGTTCAACGTCTAGAGTTCTATAGCACTGCCGATCTTGCGACGATTGTCAGCCGTTCGGCGGGCATCCTGGGGTTGCCACTGGACCCGGAAGGCGCGTTCGAAATCGCTCGCCGCGCCCGTGGTACGCCGCGTATCGCCAATCGCTTGCTGCGTCGTGTGCGCGATTTTGCCGAAGTGCGGGCCAAGGGGCATATCACCAAGGCCGTGGCGGATTTGGCCTTGAACC
Organism: Pseudomonas sp. WS 5532; assembly: GCF_012985445.1. Lineage (NCBI taxonomy): Bacteria > Pseudomonadati > Pseudomonadota > Gammaproteobacteria > Pseudomonadales > Pseudomonadaceae > Pseudomonas > Pseudomonas sp. WS 5532. The sequence continues at coordinate 56,383 of NZ_JAAQWK010000015.1, read as the reverse complement.
TGCTGGATGTGGACGAGCACGGCTTCGACCACCAGGATCGACGTCTACTCTTGACCATGATCGAGAAGTTCGACGGCGGCCCGGTCGGTGTGGACAGCCTGGCAGCGGCGATCAGTGAGGAGCGCCATACCATTGAGGATGTGCTGGAGCCGTACCTGATCCAACAGGGTTACATCATGCGTACGCCAAGGGGCCGCGTGGTCACGCGCCACGCCTATTTGCACTTCGGGTTAAACATTCCGTCACGATTGGGCGAGATGCCTGTAGTAGACGAATTCCTCGATGCAGTGGACGATTAAAAACACCACGCCAGACGATTTATCTGAAGTTTGTGCTGTCCTAGTGGCTGGTGTCGTCATTCAGTCGTTAGAAATGCTGAATAGAATGCAAAAACAGTTGCCCAGCCGGATTGGCAACCTGAGGAGTAAGCACTAGAGTATGCGCGCGCAAAACGGGGATCAGTCGTTCGCACATCGCTGTCGCGTTTATTACGAGGACACCGATGCCGGCGGCATCGTTTATTACGTTAACTACCTCAAGTTCATGGAGCGGGCTCGAACCGAGCGGCTACGGGAGCTGGGCTTTGCCCAATCCCAGCTGGCAGGGGAGGACCTGTTATTCGTCGTGCATTCCAGCGAGGCGCGCTACCACGCACCGGCGCGACTGGACGACGAATTGCTGGTCAGCGCTGAAGTTATCGAATTGAACCGTGTCAGCCTGCGCTTTAAACAGCAGGTCAGGCGGGCAACGGATGCAACGCTGCTCTGTGAGGGGCAGTTCCTGGTGGCTTGTGTGCGCACCAATAGTTTGAAACCCCGGGCCATTCCCGAAGCTCTACGTGCGGCCTTTGCCGACGTAAGCGGCGCGGGTAAACAATCAAAGCAGGAGATTTAGCGTGGAACCTACCGTCGTCGACCATTCCTCCATGTGGAGCCTGGTCAGCAATGCCAGTGTTGTGGTTCAACTGGTGATGCTGGTCCTGGTAGCCGCATCGGTTACCTCTTGGGTCATGATTTTTCAGCGCAGCAACCTGCTGCGTGCCGGTCGACGTGCCCTGGAGAGCTTCGAGGAGCGCTTCTGGTCGGGTATCGACCTGTCCAAGCTGTACCGTCAGGCCGGTAGCAACCCGGACCCGGATTCGGGCGTAGAGCAGATCTTCCGCGCCGGTTTCAAGGAATTCTCGCGCCTGCGCCAGCAACCGGGTGTTGACCCGGAAGCGGTCATGGAAGGCGTGGCCCGTGCCATGCGCGTTGCCATCTCCCGCGAAGAAGAAAAACTTGAACAAAGCTTGCCGTTCCTCGCCACCGTCGGTTCCGTGAGCCCGTACATCGGCCTGTTCGGTACCGTGTGGGGCATCATGAACTCCTTCCGTGGCCTGGCCCAGGCGCAACAAGCGACCCTGGCCACCGTGGCCCCGGGTATCGCCGAGGCGTTGATCGCCACCGCGATCGGCCTGTTCGCCGCTATTCCCGCAGTAATTGCTTACAACCGTTTTGCCGCTCGTGGCGAAACCTTGATCAGCCGTTACTACACCTTCGCCGATGAATTCCAGGCGATCCTGCACCGTAAAGTGCACACCAGCGAAGAATAAGCAGGTAATTTCCAATGGCTTTAATCGCTCGAGCTCGCAAAAAGCGCAAGCCGGTCGCCGAGATGAACGTAGTGCCTTACATCGACGTGATGCTGGTGCTGCTGGTTATCTTCATGGTGACCGCGCCGATGCTCAATCAGGGCGTGAAGGTTGATCTGCCCAAGGTTTCCAGCGAAGCCTTGCCGCAAGACAACAACACCCAGGTCCTGACCATTTCGATCAAGGCTGACAAGACCTATTACTGGAACCTTGGCAGCGAAGTCGACACCCAGAAACAGCAGGACAAGGCCATGACCTTGCCGCAGATGACGGACGCCGTGACCAAGATCATCCGGTCCGGCAACGAAGGCGGCAAGCACACGCAAGTGTTCATTCGCGGCGACAAAGTGGTCGACTATGGTTCCGTCATGGGCGCCATGGGCGGGCTGCAGAAGGCCGGCGTGGGTAACGTTGGCTTGATTACCGAGGCGCCCTGATGCAGCAACAGCGAGAGCCGTCCGCCTCGGAAAGCTACTTCTGGCCTAGCGTCTGGGCAATTGCCCTGCACGTCCTGGTGTTTGGCATGCTGTTCGTCAGCTTTGCCATGACCCCGGACCTGCCGCCAGCCAAGCCGATCGTGCAGGCGACCCTGTATCAGCTGAAATCGAAAAGTCAGGCCACCACCCAGACCAATCAAAAGATTGCGGGTGAGGCCCAGAAGTCGGCTGCGCGCCAGACCGAAGTCGAGCAGATGGAACAGAAGAAGGTCGAGCAGGAAGCGGTGAAGGCTGCTGCGGAACAAAAGAAAGAAGAGGCTGCTCAAAAGGCCGAGGAATCGAAAAAGGCTGATGAAGCCAAGAAAGCTGACGAGGCCAAAAAGGCTGATGAAGCCAAAAAAGCCGATAAAGCTGCCGAAGCTAAAAAGGCTGAAGAGAAACAATTGGCTGATATAGCCAAGAAGAAGTCTGAAGAAGAAGCCAAAAAAGCTGCCGAAGAAGAGGCCAAGAAAAAGGCCGCTGAAGACGCCAAGAAGAAGATAGTCGAAGACGCGAAGAAGAAAGCCGCCGAAGACGCCAAGAAAAAAGCTGAAGCAGACGAGGCGAAGAAGAAAGTCGCCGACGACGCGAAGAAGAAAGCTGCCGCCGACGCCAGCAAGAAAAAGGCCCAGGAAGCAGCGCGTAAATCCGCCGAAGAGAAAAAGGCCCAGGCCTTGGCAGATTTGCTCTCCGACACGCCGCAGCGTCAGCAAGCCTTGGCCGATGAACGTGGCGATGAAGTCGCGGGCAGTTTCGACGACCTGATTCGGGCACGGGCAGCGGAGGGTTGGACACGTCCACCTTCGGCACGTAAAGGCATGACAGTAGTGCTGCAGATCGGCATGTTGCCGGACGGTACGGTGACTTCGGTCAGCGTGTCCAAGTCCAGTGGTGACGGTTCGTTCGACAGTTCGGCGGTTGCCGCGGTCAAGAACATTGGCCGGTTGACCGAGATGCAGGGAATGAAACCAAGCGACTTCGCTCCCTATCGTTCATTCAAGATGACATTCACACCTGAGGATCTAGCCTTGTGAGAAACCTTCTTCGAGGAATGCTTGTCGTTATTTGCTGTATGGCAGGGATAGCGGCGGCGGATGAAAAGAACATTCTGGTCACCAGCGGTAGCGATCGGGCCACCCCGATCGCGGTAGTACCGTTCGGTTGGCAGGGCGGCAGCGTGCTGCCGGACGACATGGCCCAGATCGTCAGCGACGACCTGCGCAACTCCGGCTACTACGCGCCTATTCCAAAGGGCAACATGATCAGCCAGCCGACCCAGGCCAGCGAAGTCATTTTCCGTGACTGGAAAGCGGTAGGCGCCCAGTACCTGATGGTCGGCAGCATTACGCCGGCCGGTGGTCGCCTGCAAATCCAGTACACGTTGTTCAACGTGGCCACCGAGCAGCAGGTCTTGACCGGCAGCGTATCGGGCACCGCCGAACAACTGCGGGACATGGCGCACTACATCTCGGACCAGTCGTTTGAAAAACTCACCGGTATCAAGGGTGCGTTCTCGACACGTCTGCTTTATGTAACGGCTGAGCGTTTCTCCGTAGACAACACGCGTTACACCTTGCAGCGTTCGGACTACGACGGCGCCCGCGCCGTGACCTTGCTGCAGTCGCGTGAGCCAATCCTGTCGCCGCGCTTCGCGCCGGACGGCAAGCGTATTGCCTATGTGTCGTTCGAACAGCGCCGCCCGCGCATTTTCGTGCAGCACATCGATACGGGTCGTCGTGAGCAGATCACCAACTTTGAAGGCCTCAACGGTGCCCCTGCGTGGTCGCCGGATGGTTCGCGCCTGGCGTTCGTACTGTCCAAGGACGGCAACCCGGACATTTACGTGATGAACATGGCTTCGCGCCAGATCAGCCGTGTAACCAGTGGCCCGGGCATCAATACCGAACCTTTCTGGGGTAAGGATGGTTCGACCATCTACTTCACCTCCGACCGTGGCGGCAAGCCTCAAATCTACAAAACAAGCGTAGGTGGCGGTGGCGCGGAACGCGTGACCTTTATTGGTAACTACAATGCCAACCCTAAGCTTTCGGCCGATGAAAAGACGTTGGTGATGATTCACCGTCAGGATGGTTTCACTAATTTCCGGGTTGCGGCCCAGGATTTGCAGCGTGGAACGGTAAAAATCCTCACAGATACCAACCTTGATGAGTCAGCCACTGTTGCGCCCAACGGCACCATGGTAATCTACGCCACCCGCCAGCAGGGCCGGGGAGTCTTGATGCTCGTGTCCATTAATGGACGCGTAAGGCTCCCGCTTCCTACCGCACAAGGCGAAGTCAGAGAACCATCCTGGTCCCCTTACCTGAACTGACGCGGCGCTACAAAAAGAATTGCTTAACACACTGGGGTTCATTAGGAGTTTCACGATGGAAATGCTGAAGTTTGGTAAGTTTGCTGCTCTGGCTCTGGCTCTGTCCGTAGCCGTTGGTTGCTCGTCTAAAGGCGGCGACAATGCCGGTGAAGGCGCAGCTGTTGATCCAAACGCTGGTTACGGCGCTAACACTGGTGCAGTTGACGGCTCCCTGAGCGAAGAAGCTGCTCTGCGCGCTATCACCACTTTCTACTTCGAATACGACAGTTCTGACCTGAAGCCAGAAGCCATGCGCGCTCTGGACGTTCACGCGAAGGACCTGAAAGCTAACGGCGCTCGCGTTGTTCTGGAAGGTAACACTGACGCCCGTGGTACTCGTGAGTACAACATGGCACTGGGCGAGCGTCGTGCGAAAGCCGTTCAACGCTACCTGGTACTGCAAGGTGTTGCTCCAGGCCAACTGGAACTGGTTTCCTACGGTAAAGAGCGTCCAGTTGCAACTGGCAACGACGAACAGTCGTGGGCTCAAAACCGTCGCGTCGAACTGCGTAAGTAATTCGTCATGCGAACGTGCCGTCGTGCTCTAACTGTATTGGCTCTCAGCCTCGCACCGCTTGCGGTGTGGGCTGCGGTTCCTGTGGAAGATAGCAACTCTGGCTATAACAATAGCGGGAGCAGTTATCCGCCAGCGGGTTATGGCACGAACGGCGCCTATGCTGGGGGACCGGCAACTGCCGCTCCCTCGGCACAGGGCGAACTGTTCAACCAGCTGCAACGTATGCAGGATCAATTGTCGCAGCAACAAGGCACCATTGAGATCTTGCAGAACCAAGTGAACCAGCTGAAGCAAGAAGGCCTGGAGCGTTACCAGGATCTTGATCGACGCATTGGAGCCGGCGTAACACCTGCCGCAACTCCTGATAATTCTTCTGCCGGTGGCGCGCCAAGCGCTGCCGCCGGTGGTGCAGCAGCAGGCGCAGCGGCTAGCCAAGCGCCTGCTGCCAGCAGCGAACCGGGTGATCCGGCCAAGGAAAAGCTGTATTACGACGCAGCTTTTGACCTGATCAAAGCCAAGGATTTCGATAAGGCCAGCCAGGCCTTTACCGCATTCCTGCGCAAATACCCTAACAGCCAATACGCGGGCAATGCCCAGTACTGGCTGGGTGAGGTGAACCTGGCAAAGGGTGATTTGCAAGCGGCAGGCCAGGCATTTGCCAAGGTCAGCCAGCTGTACCCAAAGCATGCCAAGGTGCCTGACTCGCTGTATAAACTGGCTGATGTAGAACGCCGCCTGGGTCACACCGACAAGGTCAAAGGCATTTTGCAACAGGTGGTTGCCCAATATCCGGGTACCTCCGCAGCCCAGTTGGCCCAGCGGGATCTGCAGCGCTTGTAAGCGATACAACCCGTTTAGAAGAAACCCGCGCCTGGCGCGGGTTTTTTCGTTAGAATCCACGCCCTTTTATGAAACACGCTTTTTGGGGCCTACGCGTTGGCGGGGTTCCTTGAAGTGCCTGACGGAGGCGGACAGCCTGTTTAGCTGTTACGCCCGTGGCGACTATGCAAGACACATTACGTATTACCGAAGTTTTTTACTCGTTACAGGGTGAAACGCGTACCGCTGGCCTGCCTACCGTATTTGTACGGTTGACCGGCTGCCCGTTGCGTTGCCAATACTGTGACAGCGCCTACGCCTTCAGCGGTGGCACCGTGCGCACCCTCGACGACATCATCGAGCAGGTTGCCGGCTTCAAGCCGCGCTACGTCTGTGTGACCGGTGGTGAGCCCCTGGCCCAGCCGAATGCCATCCCGTTGCTCAAGCGGCTGTGTGACGCTGGCTATGAGGTTTCACTGGAAACCAGCGGCGCCCTGGATATCTCCGCGGTTGACGCGCGCGTGAGCCGGGTGGTCGACCTCAAGACCCCGGGCTCCAAGGAAGCGCACCGCAACCTCTACGACAACATGGATTTGCTGACGGCCAACGATCAGGTCAAGTTCGTGATTTGTTCGCGGGATGACTATGACTGGGCGGCCTCCAAGCTGATCCAGTACAACCTCGACCGCCGTGCCGGCGAGGTGTTGTTCTCGCCGAGCCACCATGACCTCAACGCCCGCGACCTGGCCGATTGGGTCGTGGCGGACAACCTGCCGGTGCGCCTGCAATTGCAGTTGCACAAATACCTGTGGAACGACGAGCCGGGGCGCTGACATGACCGAGCAAAAGCGCGCGGTCATCCTGCTCTCTGGCGGTCTGGATTCCGCCACGCTGGTGGCCATGGTCCGCGCCCAAGGCTACAGCTGCTACACCCTGAGTTTCGACTACGGCCAACGCCACCGCGCCGAGCTGCACGCCGCCGAGCGTGTTGCCCGTGAGCTGGGCGTGGTCGAGCACAAGGTGATCGGCCTCAACCTCAACGGCATCGGCGGCTCGGCCCTGACGGACAGCAGCATCAATGTGCCTGAAGCGCCCAGCGAAGGCATTCCGTTGACCTACGTGCCGGCGCGCAACACCGTATTCCTGTCCCTCGCGCTTGGCTGGGCCGAAGTATTGAAAGCCCGCGACATCTTCATTGGCGTTAATGCCCTCGACTACAACGGCTACCCGGACTGCCGTCCGGAATACGTCGAGGCATTCGAACGCATGGCCAACCTGGCGACCAAGGCCGGAGTGGAAGGGCAGGGATTCCGCATTCAGGCGCCGCTGCAGAACATGAGCAAGGCAGACATCGTGAAGGCTGGCGTAGGACTGGGCGTCGATTACGCGCTGACAGTTTCCTGCTACCAGGCAGACGATTCCGGTCGTGCCTGTGGGAAATGTGACGCTTGCAGACTGAGAGCAGAAGGCTTCAAAAACGCCGCAATTGCGGACCCAACGCGTTATTTCTGATTTATTTAAAATAAGGTGTTGAATAATCCTTAGAAATCAGTATTATACGCGCCACCACACAGCGGGTCGTTAGCTCAGTTGGTAGAGCAGTTGGCTTTTAACCAATTGGTCGTAGGTTCGAATCCCACACGACCCACCATTTTTGGCGGTTTAGAAAATCCGGAAGGCCCACGCAAGTGAGGATTTCCGGGTTTTTTTTTGCCTGCAATTTGGCGCTGGTAAAAAACCGCCTCCAAGAGACGGCTCGTTGCCCGGCCTTAGCCAAACCGCCCCGTAATATAGTCCTCCGTCTGCTTCATCTTCGGCGTGGTAAAGATCTGATCGGTCTTGCCATGCTCAATCAATTCCCCCATGAACATAAACGCGGTGCTGTCCGACACCCGCGCGGCCTGCTGCATGTTGTGGGTCACGATGATCACCGTGTACTGCGCCTTCAATTCCGTAATCAACTGTTCGATACGCCCGGTGGAAATCGGGTCGAGGGCGGAGGTTGGTTCGTCCAGTAGCAGCACCTGCGGGCGCAGCGCGATGGTGCGGGCGATGCACAGCCGTTGTTGCTGGCCGCCGGAGAGGCTCTGGGCGCTCTGGTTGAGTTTGTCTTTGACTTCATCCCACAGCGCACCGCCGCGCAGGGCCTGTTCGACGCGGTCGTTCATTTCGCGGCGCGAGAGTTTTTCGTGGTGACGCACCGCGTAGGCGATGTTGTCGTAGATCGACATCGGAAACGGTACCGGCTTCTGGAACACCATGCCTACGTGGCTGCGCAGGCGGTTCATCGAGTAGCCGGGGGCGAGGATGTTTTCGCCATTGAGCAGCACTTCGCCGCGCGCTTCCTGCTTGGGGTACATCGAGTAGATGCGGTTGAACACCCGCAGCATGGTGGATTTGCCGCAGCCCGAAGGCCCGATGATGGCGGTAATGCGCTTTTCCGGAATATCCATGTTGATGGATTTGAGCGAGCGTTGGTTGTTGTAGAAGAACTCCAACCCACGCACCTGGATTTTGGTTTTGTCGGGAGCAATGCCGGTGGCGTCCATCAGTGAGACCTATTGCGTAAAAGAATCAGGCGGGATGCCAGGCTGAGTACCAGCACGAACAACGTCAGGACCAATGCGCCGGCCCAGGCAAGTGCATGCCAGTCGTCGAACGGGCTCATGGCGTACTGAAAAATAACCACGGGCACGCTGGCGATCGGCTTGAGCAGGTTGCTGCTCCAGAACTGATTGCCAAAGGCGGTGAACAGCAGTGGCGCGGTTTCCCCGGTGATGCGCGCCAGGGCAAGCAGGATGCCGGTGACTACGCCGGCCTTGGCCGCCCGCAGCACGATTTGCAGCGTCAGCTTCCACTGCGGTACACCGAGTGCCAGGGCCGCCTCGCGCATGGTGGAGGGTTGCAACTGGAGCATTTCATCGGTGGTGCGCACCACCACCGGAATCACCAGCAGCGCCAGCGCCAGCGCACCGGCGATGGCAGAGAAGCCGACCTGATGATTGGTCAGCAGGTTCAGCGGCAGGATAACCCCGGTGTAGATGAATAAACCCAGCACAATCGAGGGGGCGGACAGCAGGATGTCATTGATGAAACGCACCGTAGTCCCCAGGCGCGAGTGGCGTGCGAACTCTGCCAGCCAGATGCCGGCCATCAGCCCGATGGGCGTACCGATCACCAACGCGATAGCCGACATCAACGCGCTGCCATAAAACGCATTGGCCAGGCCGCCCTCGGTGCCGGGCGGTGGGGTCATCTGGGTAAACAGGCGCAGGTTCAGGGCCTGGAAGCCGTTGATAATGGTGGTCAGCAGAATCCACGTCAGCCACAGCAAGCCAAAGGCGGTGGCGCCGCAACTGAGGAACATGGCCACGCCATTTTTAAATGCGCGTTTGCGATACAGGCGTTCGTTGGCGTTCATAACCCTTCCTTGCGCGACAGGCGCATCAGCAGCAGTCGCGCGAGCGCGAGCACGACGAAGGTCACGATAAACAGCAGGAAACCCAAGGCAATCAGCGCAGAGCGATGCAGGTCGGTGTAGGCCTCGCTGAATTCGTTGGCGATGACCGAGGCGATGGAACTGCTGGGCATCAGCAACGAGGCGGAAAACTGTTGTGCGTTACCCAATACGAAGGTCACCGCCATGGTCTCGCCAAGGGCGCGGCCCAGGCCGAGGAAGATACCGCCGACCACCGCCGAGCGGGTGTAAGGCAGAACAATGTCCCACACCACTTCCCACGTCGTGCTGCCCAAGGCGTAGGCGGATTCTTTCAACTGCGTGGGCACGCTGCGAAACACCTCATGCATCACCGAGGTGATAAACGGCATGATCATCACCGCCAGCACAATGCCGGCGGTGAGCATGCCGATTCCCAGTGGCGGCCCCTGGAACAGCGAGCCAACAAAGGGCAGGGCGCCCAGGTAGTCATTGATCAACGGCGACAGGTGTTCGGCCATGAAAGGCCCGAACACAAACAAACCCCACATGCCATAGATGATCGACGGGATACCGGCCAGCAGCTCAATCGCCGAGGCCACCGGCATTTTCAGCCAGGGCGGTGCAACTTCAGTCAGAAAAATCGCGATGCCGAAACTCACCGGAACGGCAATCAGCAAGGCGAGAAAGGAGGTGACCAAGGTGCCGTAAATCGGCACCACGGCACCAAAGTGGTTATTGACGGCATCCCACTCGGTGCTGGTGATGAAACCGAAACCAAACGTCTTGAACGCCAGCCCGCCGCCCCACAGGGTCGAGGCGGCAATGGCGCCCAGCAGCGCCAGTACCAGCATGGCGGCACCGAACATCGAGCGTTTGAACCACAGGTCGTGGCGTTGATCGCGGGCGGCGCGGCGGTCGCCCCCGGTGTCGCTCGCGTGAGTAGTCATAACCAGGGTGTGGACCGTGTCGTTCATATCAGAGGTGCTCAGCGCCTTCCTCAGTTATCGAGGAAGGCGGTCGTAGGGCGAATCAGTGGGCGAAGTCAGACTTCCAGTAATCTTCGATTCGCGACACCAGGGAGCCCGGCAATGCGACGTAGTCCAGGGCCGCAGCCTGTTCCTGGCCTTTTTCCAGCGACCACTTGAAGAAGTTGAACGCCGCCTGGCTTTGCTCGGCATTCTTGGGCTGCTTGTACATGATGATCCAGGTGGTGGCCGTGATCGGCCATGCGCCTTCACCTGGGGCGTTGGTCATGATCAGGTTGAAGTCTTTGGCACTGGCCCAGTCGGCGGTGTCGGCGGCGGCCTGGAACGCCTTGGCGTTAGGCTCGACGAACTTGCCGGACGCGTTCTTCAGTGAGGCAAAGGTCATTTTGTTCTGCAGGGCGTAGGCGTATTCCACAAAGCCGATCGAGTTCTTGATCTGCTTCACGTAGGCCGAAACGCCTTCGTTGCCCTTGCCGCCCACACCGACCGGCCACGGTACGGTGGTGCCGAAACCAATCTTGGTTTTCCAGCTGTCGCTGACTTTGGCCAGGTAGTTGGTGAAGTTATACGAGGTGCCGGAGCCGTCCGAACGGTGCACCACGGTGATGTTTGCGCTTGGCAACTTCACACCAGGGTTGAGCGCGGCGATGGCAGGGTCGTTCCAGGCCTTGATGTCACCGAGGAAGATCTTTGCCAGGGTGTCGCCGTCGAGTTTCAGCTGGCCTGCGGCCACGCCTTCGACGTTCATCACCGGCACGATGCCGCCGATCACGCTGGGAAACTGACCCAGGCCGCCGGCTTTGAGATCGTCGGCCGACAGTGGTGCGTCAGAGGCGCCGAAGTCAACGGTGGCTGCCTTGATCTGGGCGATGCCACCGCCGGAGCCGATCGACTGATAGTTGATGCGGTTGCTGGAGTTCTTGCTGTAGTCCTGCGACCACTTGGACAGCACCGGGTAGACGAAGCTGGAGCCGGCACCGGTAACGTCGGTGGCGTGGGCCATGCCGCTCAGGCACAGGGCGCTCAACAATACAGACAGACTTTTTTTAGTCGGCAACATCACGACAACACCTCAAGGTAAGGGGTAAGTGGGTAGGCCCACCTGTCTAAGACGTGACGATTTAATTCCTGATATGTTGCTGTTTAATGACGGTTTGGCTTTATGAAGAAACATTTAGAAATGTTTGCCTGGGTGGCAGCGAGCATGGCTGCTGTCACCCAGGCGATGCTACTTAGCTGCCTTTCTGGTCAATCCCCGCCTGTAATTCCTGCTGGTCACTGTGCCCGCCGACCCGCAGCGGCCCAAGGTTGAAAGCCTGATCCTTGCGTGTGGCGTCGTCCTGTTTCTGGGTCAGTTCGTCCTTGGCGCCCAGCGCCAGGTTGACCGGCGATTTCGACAGGTTCAGCCCGACATCGGCGCGATAGTCGCTGCCTGCCAACGTCGTCGCCGTCACTTTGGAACCGCCCAACTCAACCTTGCCGCTTTCGGCGCTGATCCGCGCGCCAGTCAGCCGTGTGTCGCCAGCCACTTCAAGGTTTACGCCCTGAGCACCGCGAATGCCCGAGGCCTGATTAACGCTGTCTTTCACCACGTGGCTGACGTCCAGGTTCAGCGTCGGCGTGTAGCTGGTGTTGCCGCTCTTGTCACCGAACAGTACGTTTTGCGCGGTATCGGCCACCTTGCTGCCGGCGGTGTCCTTGCCGCTGACGGTGTAGCTGTCGCTGGTTTTTGGCCAGACTTTGTCCTTGAAGCTGGACAGGCGCGTGCCCAGTGCATCTTTCTTGTCCGCGAGGTAGGTCTTGGCCTGGTCCACGCGGGTGCCAAAGGCGCCACGGGGTTCAGGATTCACCTCGTAGCTGCCACTGCGGCTGAGCTTTTCGCCCAGGCGCTCCTTGGCGTTGATCACGCTGTCCTTGGCCGAAGCGAGGTGCTCGGTGCCTTTGTCGACGGCGTTTTCCAACTTCTCCCGATGCTTGTCGAACGCGCCCTCGGCCTTGGCTTGCACCTTGTCCTTGAGCGGGCCGGTGGTCTTGGCGAGCTTGTTGACCACGCCGGGTTGGTTTTTTTCGACATCAAGCTTGGCGTCGACGTTGACCTTAGTGCTGCTGACGTGATCTTTGCGGCTCTCGACCACAAGATCCCCGCCGACGTTGCCGCTGACCTGATCCGCCTCTATCCGCGCACCCGCCAGATGGGTATCACCGGCACTGTTGATGGCTACGCTATCGGCCTTGATCAGGCTGTCGTGCTGGGTGGTGCCTTGCACGTGGTCCACATCGACCTTGGCGCGGGCATTGATGCCCAGCTGGGTCTTGGGTGTGTCGTGTTCACCGGCGTCGACCCGTGTTGTTTTACCGCCGCTGCCACCCGCGCCGAGGGTCACGCCCCAGCTGTTGTGAGCCTGGGTGGATTGCGCCGACTCTTGCAGGATGCCGCCGTTTTGCGCATCGAGGGTGACCGTTTTGGCGGCAATCTGCGTACCTTGCAGATGGAGATCATCGGCGCTGGAGAGGCTCACGTTGCCCTTGCTGTGCAACTGCCCGACAACCACGCCCTGATCGTTTTCCGCCACCTTGCCGATATTGAAGTTGGCACTCAGGCTGCCAGTCTTGGCGCTGCTGTCGGCGCCACTGGTTTTTCCGGCACCGACGCTCAGGCCGCCGCCGAGGTTGCTGCCATTGCTGACATGCGTATTGGTGGCCGCTTGCAGGTCCAGCTTGCCGCCGGCATTCAGGCTGATATCACCGTTGCTGGCGATCTGCGTGCCTTGCAGGGTCATGTCGGCGCCGCTGCTGAGCTTGATCGGCCCGCTGCCTTGAAGCGTCGCCACTCGCGCCTGGCTGTCTTGGGTGGCCAGCTGCTTGTTATCCAGTTGCACACCAGCACCGAGGTTGACGTTGGTACCGTTGGTGCCCGGTGCGGTGCCCACGGTCAATGAACCATTACCGCGCAGGCTGTTGCTGGTTGTGCTTTGCGTGTCGCTGGCCTGATCAAGCGCCAACTCGCCACCGGCCTTGAGGTTGACACCCGCCTGGCCACCGTTGAACTGGCTACCCGCGTAATGCGCATCGCCCTTGGCCGTGATGTTCACGCCCTGAGTGCCCGCGTAGCTGCCGACCACCGCCGTGCTGCTGGCTTCGCGCACATCGCTGCTGCCGCCTGCGCCGCTGCCGCGCACGTTCACGTCTTCACCGGTGGTGGTGTAGACCCGCACGCCTGCCTTGGCGTCCACGCTTTGTTCGCTGCTGCTGTGGGTGTTGGCTGCGGCGCTGGCGATATGCTCGCCGGCATCGATCTTCAGCCCGCCATCGGTGGCGCGGTACTGAGTGCCTTCATCCTGCAACTTACCGGCGACATCCACCTGCACCGTGGCGCCACTGAACTGGCTGACCACCGCCGTGCTGTCCTGCTGGGTGCGGGTCTTGTTGGTGTGACCGACTTCCACGTCCAGCCCGACATTCGGCTGCTCGAAAGCATCGAGCAAACCGGGTTGATGGAATTTGGCCTGGGCCACACCTTCGACGGCTTTTTCGATGGGTCGGGTGATGCCTTTGTATTCAACATTGACGCCGACATCGGCGCTCCAACCGTTTTCCTTGTGGGTACTGGTCTGGCTGTTGTGCGCCGCCTGGTTATCGACGGTGCCGGCGTTGACCTGCAATTCGGAGCCTGCTTTGACCTGCGCGCCCTGGCTGGTGAGGGTGTTGCCGGCGTTGATGGTCAACTTGCCAGCCGCTGCCACGTTGCTGGTTTGCGCGGTGGTGTTGCTGCTGTTGTCGTGGCTGCTTTGATGGCTGAACTGTGCGCCGTTGCCAGCCTTGTCCAGACCGCCGGTGTAGTACACGCCACCGCCGGTGGTGGTTTTGTCGGTGGTGTTGCGCGTGCTGTTATCGGTCGCCAGCAACTCGACGTTTTTGCCGCTCAAAATTGCATCGCCCTGGGTGGCTTGGACGCCGGAACCCTTGATGCTCACATTGCCATCGGCGGTGACCGCCACGCTGGCGCCGCTGAGGCTGGAAGCTTGTTGTTTTGTGGTGTCGGTCTTGCTGGTTTGCTGCTGGTCCTCAAAGCTCACGCCAGCGCGGTACTGGCGGGTGCCTTCGGCGTTTTCCTTGGCGTAGCCATCGAAACCACGGGTGTGAGTGGTGGTGGTGTCGTGTGTGGTGTTGTCAGCCGAAGCGATCTTGATATCGCCCTTGGCGTCCGCCTGTAATTTACCGGCGGCCGACACCTGAGAGCCACTGACTTGAATGTCCTTGGCGCTTTGCAGCTTGAGGTTGCTGTCCGAGCGCAGGTTGCTGGCCACGACAGTGCTGTCCTTGAGTTGCTTGCGGCTTTCATCCTTGGAAATGCCGAAGAACTTGCTGTCGTTGCTGTAGCTATTGTCGTGGGAGGTGTCTTTTACGCCGTCGATCACCAGCGAGCCTTTGTCGCTGATCACGCTGGCCTGCTTGCCGCCACGCGCCTGGCTGCCGCTGATGCGCACGTCGTCGGCCTTGACGAGCAGTTTGCCGTCGGCGTTGACCTTGCTGCCGGTGTTCAAGGTTTTGCCCTTGTCGCCGTCGCCGCTCTTGCCAAAGAAGCTGCCGCCGGTCAGGTCGCCGGAGTAAGCGTTGTCGCGGCTTACCTGGGTGCGGCTGGCGCTGCTGATCTCCACTTGGCGGCCGGCCAATTGAATATCGCCGGGTGTTTTCAGTTCGGCGCCTTGCAATTGCAGTTTCTGCTGGCTGGTCAGCTCCAGCGTTTTGCCGGCCTTGAGGCTGCTGGTGACGCTGCGTTGCTCGCTGGAAGATTTATCCCAGTTGGCTTTCCACAGATGTTTGCGATGGTTGCCCTGATCCCGGGTTTCATGGGTTTCAGTCGCGGCGTTCACCAGCAGGTCGGCGCCGCTGTTGACACGTAAGGCATTGCCCGCTTCGACTTGGCTGGCCTTGATCTCGGCCTTGGCGCCGGAAGACAGCGTTGCATCCTGCTGCGCTACGACCTTGTTACCGTGCTGGCGCGAGTCTTTATCAGTGGTGGTGCGGTCGTAGGTTTCGTAGGTGAACAGGAAGTTGCTGTTGTCCCACTGTTCACGTTTTTCCTGGAGTTTGCGGCTTTCCAGGCTACTGAGGGTCAGGTTGCGACCGGCGTCGAGCTTGACGTTGCGCCCACTGACGTCGGTGGCGGCCAGGTTCAAATCCTTGGCGCTGTGCAAGTCCACATCGCCATGCTGGCTTCGCACACCGGCACGGGTGGCGTCCAGGCTGTTGGCGTGGACCTGGCCGCCGATGTCGAGGTCGCCGGCCGAGCTGACGTTGACCCCGTCACGACCTTCTACCTGCACCGCGCCTACGCGCACGCCAGCACCTTCGGCCGTGCTGATGATGTTGATGCGTCCGGCCTGCATCGCCCCAAACAGGCTGGCGTCGATGCGCTGGTCCTGGGTCTTGCTGGCCGGGTCGACCTGGCGCACTTGGCCACTGGCGAAGTCGACCTGGTTGCGGCCTGCGGTGAGGTTCAGTTGATCGCGGGCACTCAAGCGCCCGTCGCTGTCGATGCGCGGCGCGATCAGGTTGATCGAGCCCGCGCGGTTTTGCAGGCCTTGGCCGTGCACCGTCAGTTGGCCGCTTGCGTCGCGGGTGTTCAAGGCTTGCAGCTTGCCGTCATTGAGTTCGGGGCGGCCCACCACCAGGTTGGCGTTCGGGGTGTTGATGAAGCTCCCGCCATTCACCGAAATACCGTTGGGGTTGGCCAACACATAATCGGCCGCCTTACCGAAAATCTCTTGGGCGCCGTTTAAGGTCGAGGCGTTGCGGCTGATCACTTCGTTGAGGATCACGCTCGCCGCCTGGCCCTGGAACTGCGGGTTCGCCGCCAGTTGCCCGGCGAGTTGCGACTGGCCGGCCTGCAGGGCGTTGTTCAGCACCACGCCTTGACGGTCGACGTTGTAGTCCAGGAACTGGTTATGGGACAGGCCGCCGGCATTCGGTGCGACGATATTGACGATGGGCACGCCCTGCTGGTTTTGCAGTTGCGGTATCCCGCCAGGCCCTTCGACCACGGTGATGCCGGCGGCCAGTACCAGTTGCGGCAGCAGGAACAGGCTGGCGATGGCCCAGCGCAGTTTGCCCTGGGGTGAAAGGTGAAACGTGTGGGTGTCAGTCGGCATAAGTAAGTTCGCTCTATGTTGGCTGAGCCGCCTCGTGCGTTGTTCGTTGCAACGCTACTGGGGTGGTCAGGTACGGCGGTTGTTTCAGGCTAATCGGGTGTTGGTTTAAATCTGCACGCTCATATCTGCACGCTCATATCTGCACACTCATATCTGCAAGCTAAGGCGCGTCAGCCAGACCTCCGGCTCCTGGCCAAAGCCTGTTGGCGTGTGCAAATTGCGTTGGTAATCGACGTCGAGCTGCACGTTCTTCCAGCTCAGGTTGAGCCCGGCACTCGCGCCGCTCAGGCGTTGGCCCGGGGCGCCGTGTTCGCGCTTGACCCAACCGTTGTCCAGGCCCAGGCGCGGGGTGATTTTTACCGGAAGGTCGCTGTTGAGCGGCAGGCGCAAGGTGTTGCGCCACACCGCACCGATGGCGCCCGAGGCACTGTTTTCGCGGTAGCCACGCACAGCCGAATCGTCGGTGCCCAGCAGTTGCTCAATGGCAGGCAAACGGTCCGGGCTGTATTGCGCAGACAGCTGGCTCTGCCACTGCCAGGGTTGCGTGCGCCATTGGCCGTTGCGCCATTGAGTGAGGTTGGCGCGGTATTTGTGAAACTGCGCCTGGGGCAGGTTTTTCTGCACTTGGTCAGCGTCGCGATCAGCGCCGAACCAGGTCAGGCCCTGGGCGTAATTGACGTCCAGGTTCCACACCGCGCTGTTGAGCCAGAACAGGTTCAAACCGGCCTCGGCCACGCTCAGCGTTGGGCTCTGGATGCCCAAGCGGACCTTTTGCAGGTAGCTGTCGACGTCCTTGTAGGCCAGTTGCAGGTTGGCGCTGAGTTGATGGCCCTGGTCGCGCCACAACACGCGGTCGGTGCGCAGGCTGATCTGATCGGTACGGCCGCTGTTGTACAGCGTGGTGTTGCTGACCTTGAGCGGTGAGCGGTATTCGGCATGGCTGGCGAACAGGCTGTAGGTCCAGTAGCCGTAGGGGATCGAATAAAACAGGCTGTTGCTGCGGCTGTAACGCGGGCCGTGGTTGAGCGTGTCGCTGAAGCTCAGGTTGAGTGAATCGTTGAGCTGCAGCGGGCTGTCCAGGCTCAGGCTGATGGCGTTGCGATCACGCCCGGTGCCGGCGCTGCCAAGGTTATCCACTCCCAGGCCCAACCCCCAACGTGAGGCGCTACTGCGCGAACGCAGGATGATGCGCGAGGCACCAGGTTCACGGCCAGGGGCGATATCCGCGGTGAGGTCCACCGAGCGCAGGCGGTTGAGCTGGTCCAGGCCTTGCTCCAGGTCGCGCAGGTTCAGTGGCTTGCCGAGCAGCCCGGGGAAGGCGCCGGCCAGGGACACGGGCAAGCTTTGGTCGGCCAGTTCGATGGCTTCCAGGTAGCCTTCTTCGACATGGATATCCAGCGGTTGCCCGGCAGCCGGGGTGCTGATCAGGTACGGGCGGCTGGCGATATAACCGGCCTCGACGTACAGGCGAGTGATCTCGGCCAGCAGGCGGTTGATCTGGGTGACGCCCATGCACGGGGCGACATAGGGCTCGATGTGTTTATTCATCTCGGCCCTGCTGAACAGCGTGACACCGGCCAGGCGTGTGCCGCTCAGCGGCCAGCAGCGTTCATCTTTGACATTGTCTGCTGGCACAGTGGGGGCGGCCGTCGGTGTGCCGAAGCTGCCTTTCTGGAGCTGGCGCTGGCGTTGCTCCAGCTGTAATTGCTGCAGGTCGCGCTGCTGTTGTTGCTGCAAACGCAGGGCTTCCTGGCCTGGCTGCGGGCCGTCGGCGGCGGACGCGGGCAGCGCGCACACGCAGAGCAGGGCGATACCCAATGGGTGGAGATGGCACAAGCGTTTGAGTGAGGGCAGGTTCGGCACTCGACATCCTTAACGTAGAAATACACACGATTCATGCCCCGGAGCCAAACCGTGAGCTCGGGGGGCTTGCCGCTCTTGAGTCATGATTAAACGGATTGTTACATCGTCTGTAGGATTTATTACATAAAACGTGAGGAATGCCGCGTTATTCAGCAAATAAATGCACAAAATCAGTGCAAATTGACTGGTGGGGGCTATCAGGTCCCTGAATTTACGGGGTGGGTATGTGGATCAGGCGATGTGGGAGGGTTTTGATTGTTGCAGCAAGATGACTTAATCGGCGTGTTTATAGAGATGCACGCATCCCATGTCGTCAACGTGGCTATCGAGGGGTATTTGCGTTCAAATTGACAGCTTTACGACGATGAAACCAGGCAGTCACGATCCGGTTAAAAAGTCATAAAAAGACACGGAAAATCAGGCGAAGTCTTTGAAAATCCTGAGATTGTCCGACAATCAAAAGCATGAAAAACTCTTCATAAACGCCCCGCTCGAACGTTGGTAGTTTCCCCAGCGCTGCCCAATAATTCGAGTCCTAATAATGAATAACAAAACTCTTAAAAGCGCCTTGGCGCTCTCCATTTCGCTCGCCTCCACACACCTGTTCGCCGGTGGTTTTGCCCTCAATGAGCAAAGTGTCAGCTCAATGGGTACAGGCTACGCCGGGCGTTCTTCCTCGGCGGATGACGCCAGCACGGTGTTCGGTAACCCGGCCGGCATGTCGCGCATCAAGCACAATGAAGTCAGCATCGGCGCCACCTACCTCGATGCCAAATCCAACATCAAGGACGCCAGTTCCTCTCAAGGCGGTGTCGACAATCCTGGCACCAACAAAGGCGATATGGTCCCCGGCATTGCCGTGCCGATGGGTTACCTGGTGACGCCGATCGATGAACACTGGGCCTTTGGCCTGGGGGTCTACGCGCCGTTCGGTCTGGTGACCGACTATGAACACGGGTTCCAGGGCAATGGCTTTGGTAACAAAAGCAAGATTCAGGTCATCACCGTGCAGCCGACGGTCAGCTATGCGTTCAACGACAAGGTCTCGGTAGGTTTCGGCCCGACCTTCAACAAAATCAGCGGCGAGCTGGACTCCAAAGTCCCGGCGTTTGGCTTGGGCACCGAGACGGCCAAGATCAAGGGTGACGACACCGCGATGGGCTTCAACGCCGGTATCCTGGTGCAGGCTCTGGACAGCACCCGCGTCGGCGTCACCTACCACTCGCAAGTGGTCTATCACCTGAGCGGCCATACCAACGCCTCCGGCGTGCTCTCCGATGTGCTGGACGGCGGGGCGCAAAAGTATGACGCCAAGCTGAATGTCACCACGCCGTCGTCCGTGGACTTCTCGGTCACGCACCAACTGACCGACGCCTTGACCCTCTACGTGGGTAGCACCTACACGCGCTGGAGCCAGTTGAAGAAGATCACGGTCAACAACGCCGGCGTGTCGGACATTACCGCTGAGCTGGCCGGCCTGGGCTCCATCACCGAAGAGCAGCATTGGCACGACACCTGGTCCCACGCGATAGGCCTGTCGTACCAGCTCAACAAGCAGTTGGTGCTGCGTACCGGCTTCTCGGTGGACCAGACGCCAACCAACAACACCGACCGTTCGGTGCGTATTCCGACGGGCGACCGCACCGTCTTCAGCCTCGGTGCCGGCTGGACGCCTGTGGATAACCTGACCTTTGACGTGGCCTATTCCTACCTCAAGGAAGAGCCGATCAAGGTGCGCGACAACAACCCACAGCTGGCGCTCACCTACGACGCCAAATATGAAAACAGCGCCAATGGGTTCGGTGGTTCGGTCACTTATCGCTTCTGACCTGGGCAGTACGGCAAACCGCCGATCTTTGACGGCAGCCGCGAATCGCAGAATTACCTGTATGTGCAAGTCCTGGACAAGGCCAGCAGCACCGCCAGCTTTGCCTATAAGGACGGCCAGTTGACCCATGCCTCGGTCACGCAGTCGGCCTCCCAGAACACCCACACGCAGAAGTAGGTGATGGCTAACCTGGTGGAAGACACCGTGGTGCTCAAGGAAGGTTCATCCAAGCGTGATTACCTGGCGCTGCTTGAGCACGCGGCCAAGGAAAGCAAAAAGTCCAAGGATGCGCTGGAGCAGTCGACGTTGAAAAATGCCCTGGCGACGATGCATGACGCGGTCATGTTGCAGGACGACCCGGATGTGTTGATGCGCTGATGCTCGACGTGATCAAAACGGGAAGGCTCAGTGATGAGCCTTCCCGTTTTTTTTTGCCCGCTCAGCGTACCGCGCAATCCCATATTAGGCTTTTGAATCGATTCGATATTCTGTAGCCTTGCGCAGCTTTACCCGTGCTTGATGAACACAATCACTTCGTCCGGCGGCGCCCGAAGGGCTCCAGAGCCGGTGGTACACTCGACTTTCGCGCTTACCGCGCTTGCAGGTCTTGCGAACATGACGCAAATTTCCGAACGCCTACTGGTTCAAGCCCACCTCGACGCCAAGCAGCCCAAGGCCCTGAGCGCCGATGAAGAGGCGAGCCTGCGCAGCGCCATCGCCGCCGAGCTCAAGGCTCAGGACGCGGTGCTGGTTGCCCACTTCTATTGCGACCCGGTGATTCAGGCCCTGGCCGAAGAAACCGGTGGCTGCGTGTCCGACTCCCTGGAAATGGCCCGCTTTGGCGCTGCCCACCCGGCCAAGACTGTGTTGGTGGCCGGTGTACGTTTCATGGGCGAGACCGCCAAAATCCTCACCCCCGAAAAACGCATCCTCATGCCCACCCTGGAAGCCACCTGCTCCCTGGACCTGGGCTGCCCGGTGGAGGAGTTTTCAGCGTTCTGCGACCAGCACCCCGAGCGCACGGTGGTGGTTTACGCCAACACTTCGGCGGCGGTCAAAGCCCGTGCCGACTGGGTTGTTACCTCCAGCTGCGCGCTGGAAATCGTCGAAAGCCTGATGGACAACGGCGAGACGATTATCTGGGGCCCGGACAAGCACCTGGGTACTTACATTCAGCGCCAGACTGGCGCAGACATGTTGCTCTGGGACGGCGCGTGCATCGTCCATGAAGAGTTCAAGTCCAAGCAGCTTGAAGACATGAAGGCGCTGTACCCGGATGCTGCGATCCTGGTGCACCCGGAGTCGCCGACGGCGGTGATTGAATTGGCTGACGCGGTGGGTTCCACCAGCCAACTGATTGCCGCAGCCCAGCGCTTGCCGAACAAGACCTTTATCGTCGCCACCGACCGCGGCATCTTCTACAAGATGCAGCAGTTGTGCCCGGACAAAGTCTTCGTTGAGGCACCGACCGCTGGCAACGGCGCGGCCTGCCGCAGTTGCGCGCACTGCCCGTGGATGGCGATGAATACGCTGGAGCGCACGCTGCAGTGTTTGCGTGAGGGCAGTAATGAGATCTTCGTCGAGCCATCGGTGATCCCGCACGCCGTGCGCCCGCTCAAACGCATGTTGGACTTTACCCAGGCTGCGCGCCTCAAGCTGGCTGGCAACGCCTGACCTGAAGTTGAACACATAAACAAAATGTGGGAGCTGGCTTGCCTGCGATAGCGGTTTATCAGTCAATGCTGCTGTGACTGAACGATCGCCATCGCAGGCAAGCCAGCTCCCACACTTGATCTCTAGTGTTCTTGGGTTACTTTTTCTGCTTTGGAATGTGCACCAGCTGCGTATCCGAGTAGATGTCATGCCAGCTGCGCTTGCGCTTATCAAACACCGACCAGACAAACCCCAACCCCACGCACAACCACGATGCAATCGCCACCACAAAGCGCAGCAGCGCCTGCCATAGGCTGATGCGCGAGCCGTCTGCGTTCTGCACGCGCACGCCCCACACCTGCATGCCCAATGTCTGCCCCGAATGGGTCCAGAACTTGGCGAAGAAACCAAACAGCACAAAAAACAGGATCGTCGACAGCAGCGGGTCGCCGTCCAGCGCGCCGGACTCGGTGAGCGTGCGCATCCTGGCTTCGCCGATAAACGCCATCCACACCAGCTTGTAGATAAACGCGGTGACGATCAGCAGGGCGGTGCACAACAGGAAGTCATAGAACATCGCTGCCAGACGACGGCCCAGGCCAACGGCGGGGAATTCGCCTTGGGGGCTCAACAAAGGTTTGGGCATGGCCGTCTCTCTTGAGAAAAAAGCCATTTTACGAGCAAACGCACATAAAAAAGCCCCTGATGTCACCATCAGGGGCTTTTTGTCGCAGTAAGGATCAGCCTTCTGCTTGTACTTCGTCAGCCTGCATGCCTTTCTGGCCTTGCACGGCGATGAAAGACACTTTCTGGCCTTCTTTCAGGCTCTTGAAGCCATTGCCCTGAATAGCGCGGAAATGCACGAACAGATCCGGACCGCTTTCTGGAGTGATAAAACCAAACCCTTTCTCGTCGTTAAACCACTTGACGGTACCGCTCTGACGATTCGACATTTCTTATTTCCTTTGACGCTAAAAATTAATGACAGCCCCTTTCACATGAAAGAGTACTGGGCTGGGTTGCAGGAAAGTAAGAGACGTCGAACGGGTTGTAGCAAACTTATGGCTACTGCCCAGGTCCAGGTTCAAAGCGACCCATGCAAACACAGTGGCTAAACTCTACGTCAACTAATATGGAAAAAACAAGCCCCGGAGAATCCCCAGGTTTTGCTCGGCCATATGACACTTCGCTGACTAAAAGTGGATCCCACATATTCGATAGCGTTGCTCACTTGTTATAGGTTTGCGCCTATTAAAATGACTATCGTCAATGCACTCTTTTATGGCGGTTGCGTTACAAATTAGTGCGCGTTAACGCAACCGCGTTACTTATAGGAACAGTCAATCAGCCACGGTAGTAACGTTGCGGTACAAATGGCATTTTACTTACACGTAGTGGCACCTTTTTCCCACGTACCAACGCAGACACTTCGGTGTCCAGTGCGACAAATGCGCTGTCCAGGTAACCCATGGCCAATGGGCCGCCCAGTGTCGGGCCAAAACCGCCGCTGCACACGCTGCCGATCACCGTGCCGTGTTCGTCGACGATTTCTGCGCCTTCACGCACCGGGGTCCGTTCCTGTGGCAGCAGGCCCACGCGCTTGCGGCTTACGCCGGCTTGTTGCTGGGTGAAGATGCGGTCAGCGCCCGGGAAGCCGCCAGCACGCGCGCCATCGGCACGACGGGCCTTGGAGATCGCCCAGAGCAGGCTGGCTTCGATCGGCGTGGTTTCGGTGTTCATGTCATGGCCATACAGGCACAGGCCGGCTTCCAGGCGCAGGGAATCGCGGGCGCCCAGGCCGATGGCTTGAACTTCGGTTTCGGCGAGCAGGCTGCGCGCCAGGCTCTCGGCATTGGCCGCCGGTACGGAGATCTCAAAACCGTCTTCGCCGGTGTAACCCGAGCGGCTCACGTAGCACTCCACGCCCAGCAGGCGCAGGGTGGCGAACTGCATGAAAGTCATCTTGGTCACTTCCGGCGCCAGGCGCGCCAGCACTTTCACTGCCTCCGGGCCTTGCAAGGCCAGCAGGGCGCGCTCTTCGAACAGCGGTTCGATGCTGCACTGCTCGCCAATGTGTTTGCGCAGGTGGGCCAGGTCCTGGTCCTTGCAGGCTGCGTTGACCACCAGGAACAGCTCGTCGTTGCCCAGGTTGGCCACCATCAGGTCATCAAGGATGCCGCCCTGGTCGTTGGTGAACATGGCGTAGCGCTGCAAGCCGACTGGCAGGTCGATGATGTCGACCGGCACCAGGGTTTCCAGGGCCTTGGCGGCGTTGGCGCCGGTCAGGCGGATCTGGCCCATGTGGGACACGTCGAACAACCCGGCTTGATCACGGGTGTGCAGGTGTTCCTTCATCACGCCCAGCGGGTATTGCACCGGCATGTCGTAGCCGGCGAAGGGCACCATGCGCGCGCCCAACTCGATGTGCAGCGCGTGCAATGGGGTTTTCAACAGGGTTTCGGTGGACATGTTCAGCTCCTGAAAAACGTGCGGACGCGCTGGTGGGCGTCAGCACTCGATAATGTTGACGGCCAAACCGCCACGGGCGGTTTCCTTGTATTTGCTTTTCATGTCGGCGCCAGTCTGGCGCATGGTGCGGATGACCTTGTCGAGTGAGACAAAGTGCTGCCCGTCACCACGCAAGGCCATGCGCACGGCATTGATCGCCTTGACCGAGCCCATGGCGTTGCGCTCGATGCACGGTACCTGCACCAGCCCGCCAATCGGGTCGCAGGTCAGGCCGAGGTTGTGTTCCATGCCGATCTCGGCAGCGTTTTCCACTTGGGACACGCTGCCGCCCAACACTTCGCACAAAGCGCCTGCGGCCATGGAACAGGCCACGCCGACTTCGCCCTGGCAGCCGACTTCGGCGCCGGAAATCGAGGCGTTTTCCTTGTACAAAATACCGATGGCGGCGGCGGTGAGCAGAAAGCGCACCACGCCGTCCTCGTTCGCGCCGGGGATAAAGCGCATGTAGTAATGCAACACCGCCGGCACAATCCCGGCCGCACCGTTGGTGGGCGCGGTGACCACGCGCCCGCCGTTGGCGTTTTCTTCGTTGACCGCCAGCGCATACAGGTTGACCCAATCCAGCACCGACAACGGGTCGCGCAATGCCGATTCGGGGTTCTTGCACAGCTGCCGATGCAGCGCCGCCGCACGGCGCTTGACCTTCAAACCACCGGGCAAGATGCCTTCGTTGCGACACCCGGCATCCACGCAGTCCTGCATCACCTGCCAGATGTTCAGCAAGCCGGCGCGAGTCTCCGCCTCCGGGCGCCAGGCACTTTCATTGGTGAGCATCACCTGGCTGATGGACAGCCCGTAGGTGGCGCAATGGCCAAGCAAGTCCTTGGCGTGCTTGAAAGGGAAGGTCAGCGGCGTGGTGTCTTCGACAATCCGGTCAGCGCCGGCAGCGTCTTCATCCACCACAAACCCACCGCCGACCGAGTAATACTCGCGGCTGCGGATCTGGATCCCGGCGGTGTCGAAGGCGCGAAAAATCATGCCATTGGGGTGGTAGGCGAGAGGCTTGCGAATCATCGCCAGGTGTTCTTTCTCGTTGAACGCAATGCTGTGTTCTCCGAGCAGGTTCAAGCGACCGTCACTGCGCATTTGCGCAAGGCGTGCGGCGACGGTTTCAGTATTCACGGTGTCTGGGTGTTCGCCTTCCAGGCCCAGCAACACGGCCTTGTCGCTGCCGTGACCTTTGCCGGTGGCGCCCAGCGAGCCATAGAGCTCCACCTTGATGCCGCTGGTGGCGCTCAGCAGGTTGTCGCGCTTGAGGCCTTCGACGAATCGAGCGGCGGCGCGCATCGGGCCGACGGTATGGGAGCTGGAGGGGCCGATGCCAATCTTGAACAGGTCGAACACGCTAAGGGACATGGTTGTTCTCCGGTTTCTTATTATTTTGGAAGACTTGCTCGCTCAGTGCAGAAACCGGGCTTGTGTGGGAGCTGGCTTGCCTGCGATAGCATCACCCTGGTCTACCTGATAGACCGAGGTGCCTGCATCGCAGGCAAGCCAGCTCCCACAAAAGCCAGCTCCCACATTGACCGAGTTCAGTCAGATCACGCGTAGCTCTCGATCGACGGGCACGCACACACCAGGTTACGGTCGCCAAACACGTTGTCGACCCGGCCAACCGGCGGCCAGTATTTGCCTTCGATCAACGATGCCACCGGGTACACCGCCTGTTCACGGCTGTACGGGTGGCTCCATTCACCGACGATTTCAGCCGCCGTGTGCGGGGCGTTTTTCAGTGGGTTGTCGTCCTTGTCCAAGGTGCCGTTTTCGACTGCGCGAATTTCCTCGCGGATGGCGATCATGGCGTCACAGAAACGGTCCAGTTCTTCCCTGGATTCGCTTTCGGTCGGCTCGATCATCAAGGTGCCCGCTACCGGGAACGACATGGTCGGCGCATGGAAGCCAAAGTCGATCAGGCGCTTGGCCACGTCATCCACGCTGATGCCGCTGCTGTCTTTCAAGGGGCGCAGGTCGAGGATGCATTCGTGCGCCACCAGGCCATTGCTGCCGGTGTAGAGCACGGGGTAATGCTCTTCGAGGCGACGGGAAATGTAGTTGGCGTTCAGGATCGCCAGCTGCGAAGCGCGCTTGAGGCCCGCGCCGCCCATCATGCTGATGTACATCCAGGTGATCGGCAAAATGCTCGCGCTGCCAAATGGCGCCGCGCACACCGCGCCTTCCTTGCGCTCCATGGCCGCGTGGCCTGGCAGGAATGGCGTGAGGTGGGATTTAACCCCAATCGGGCCAACGCCCGGGCCGCCACCGCCGTGCGGAATGCAGAAGGTTTTGTGCAGGTTCAGGTGGGACACGTCGCCTCCGAACTTGCCCGGTGCGCACAGGCCGACCATTGCGTTCATGTTGGCGCCGTCGATGTACACCTGGCCGCCGTTGTCATGAATGATCCCGCAGATTTCGCGGATGCCTTCTTCGAACACGCCGTGGGTGGACGGGTAGGTGATCATCAGCGCAGCGAGGTGCTCGCGGTGCTCGATGGCTTTGGCGCGCAGGTCTTCGATGTCGACGTTGCCGCGTGCGTCGCAGGCGGTCACCACCACGCGCATACCGGCCATGTTGGCGGTCGCAGGGTTGGTGCCGTGGGCCGAAGACGGGATCAGGCAGATGTCGCGGCGTTCTTCGCCACGGCTCTGGTGGTAAGCACGAATGGCCAGCAGGCCTGCGTATTCACCTTGGGAACCGGCGTTCGGCTGCAGGGAGATCGCGTCGTAGCCGGTGGCCGCGCAGAGCATGGCTTCCAGGTCGGAAGTCAGCTCCAGGTAGCCGGCGCTTTGTGCGGCCGGGGCGAAGGGGTGCAGGGCACCGAATTCGGCCCAGGTCACCGGGATCATTTCGCTGGCGGCGTTGAGTTTCATGGTGCACGAACCCAGCGGGATCATGGTGCGGTCCAGCGCCAGGTCCTTGTCGGCCAGCTTGCGCAGGTAGCGCATCAGCTCGGTTTCGGAGTGGTAACGGTTGAACACCGGGTGGCTGAGGATCGGCGACTGGCGCAACAGCGCGGCGGGCAAGGTGCTTTCAGTCGCAGCAAAGGCGGGCAGTGCCTTGCCGTCGGCGAAGATCGCCCACAGGGCTTCGATATCGGCCTGGGTGGTGGTTTCGTCGACCGACAGGCCAACGCGTTCAGCATCGACCACACGCAGGTTGATGCGCTGGGCGCAAGCCTTGTCGTGCAGGGCGGCGGTGTTGGCGCCCGTGTTGAGGGTGATCGTGTCGAAGAAGTTTGCCTGCTCAACCTTAAGGCCCAGGGCGGTCAAGCCTTTGGCCAGGATCGCGGTCAGCTGATGAATGCGCTGGGCGATCTGGGTCAGGCCTTTAGGGCCGTGGTACACGGCGTACATGCTGGCGATGTTAGCCAGTAGCACTTGCGCGGTGCAGATGTTGCTGGTGGCTTTCTCGCGACGGATATGTTGCTCGCGGGTCTGCATGGCCAGGCGCAGGGCCGGCTTGCCGAAACGGTCGACCGACACACCGACCAGACGGCCGGGCATGTCGCGCTTGAACGCATCCTTGGTGGAGAAGTACGCCGCGTGCGGGCCACCAAAACCCAGCGGTACGCCGAAGCGTTGCGCGCTGCCGATGGCCACGTCGGCGCCGAACTCACCCGGCGGGGTCAGCAGGGTCAGGGCCAGCAGGTCTGCGGCCACGGCCACCAGTGCGTTGGCGGCGTGGAAGCGCTCGGTCAGTTCGCGGTAGTCGAACACGTCACCGTTGCTGGCCGGGTATTGCAGCAGGGCGCCGAAGAATGCGCTGACGTCGCTCAGCTCGCGTTCATCGCCCACCACCACGTCGATGCCCAGCGGCTCGGCACGGGTGCGCAGCACGTCGAGGGTTTGCGGGTGGCTGTGGACCGAGGCGAAGAAGGCATTGCTGCCCTTGTTCTTGCTCAGGCGCTTGCAGAAGGTCATGGCTTCTGCGGCGGCGGTGGCTTCGTCGAGCAAGGAGGCGTTGGCGATCGGCAGGCCGGTAAGGTCGCTGATCAGGGTCTGGAAGTTGAGCAGCGCTTCCAGGCGGCCTTGGGAAATCTCGGGTTGATAGGGCGTGTAGGCGGTGTACCAGGCCGGGTTTTCCAGCAGGTTGCGCAGGATCGGCGACGGCGTGTGGCAGTTGTAATAGCCCTGGCCGATGTAGGTCTTGAACAGTTGGTTCTTGCCGGCGATGGCCTTGATCTTGGCCAGGGCCTGGGCTTCGCTCAGGCCGTCTTCCAGGCCGAGCACGCTGGTGCCCTTGATGCTTTCCGGGATCACGCTGGCGCTGAGGGCTTCGAGGGAGTCAAAGCCCAGGCTTGCGAGCATGTGCTGCTCATCTTCCTGGCGCGGGCCGATGTGGCGGGCGATGAATTCGTTGGCGGTGCTGAGATTGATGGTCATGGCGCGCTCCTCAGGCTTCAGCGTTGGCTTTGATCAGGCGGTCGTACGCATCCTGATCCAGCAGTTTAGCTACCGCCTCGGCGTCGGCCGGTTTAAAGCGGAAGAACCAACCTTCGCCCATCGGGTCTTCGTTGACCAGTTCCGGGCTGTCGCTGAGTGCTTCGTTCACTTCGAGCACTTCACCGGTCAGCGGCATGTACACGCCGCTGGCTGCCTTGACCGATTCCACGGTGGAGGCTTCGGCGCCCTTGTCGTAAGCCTGCAACTCCGGCAGTTGCACGAAAACCACATCACCCAGCGCATTCTGCGCGAAAGCGGTGATACCCACGGTGACGCTGCCATCGGCTTCGGCGCGCAGCCATTCGTGATCTTCAGTGAAACGCAACTCGCTCATGGAAACTCCTCAGGGCCAGATTCGTCTGGTGGACGGGATTGGAATAATGGGGAGTTGCTTAGCAATATTGCGGCCAATGTTATTAAGTCGTTATAAATCATCTACTTAACGATTTTGGTTATGACGATATGATTTTCAGCTGTAGCGATTTCGCTACACTCGGGCACGCCAAAAAAAGCCTATGCGGATCAAAGCCTTGCATGGCGCGTAAAAAACAGGGTTGTAGCGATATCGTTACGCTGTAGCGCTTTCAGTACAGCGGATGTCGTTCTCAGACCAAAACTTGGATGCCCTCCATGGGGGAGGGGGCTTGTGTGGGAGCTGGCTCCCACACAAGCCCCACATTTTGATCTCTACATTTTCAGGGCTTATTGGGAATGCCGTACTTGCGCAAGCGATGGGCAATTGCCGTGTGCGATGTTTGCAAGCGGCTGGCCAGTTGGCGGGTCGAGGGATAACTGGTGTAGAGCGTTTCCAGCAGGTTGCGCTCGAAGTCTTCCACCGCTTGTTCCAGGCTGTCGACTTCGCCGTCGCTCTGGCGCGCCACCGAGGTGCCGGCGATGTCGAGGTCGCCGATGTCCACCAGGCTGCTTTCGCAGATGGCGGCGGCGCGGAAGATCACGTTTTGCAGTTGGCGCACATTACCCGGCCAGCGGTTGCCGAGCAGCGCCGGGTAAGTGCCGGGCGCCAAGCGACACACCGGGCGCTGGATCTGCGCACAGGCCTGCTGCATGAAGTAGCGGGCCAGCAGCAGAATGTCCTGGCCGCGCTCGCGCAGCGGCGGCACTTCGACGTTGAGCACATTAAGGCGGTAAAACAGGTCTTCGCGGAAGGTGCCCTCGCTGACCATTTTTTCCAGGTCGCGATGGGTGGCGCTGAGGATGCGCACATTGACCTTCACTTCACGGTCGCCGCCCACCCGGCGAAAGCTGCCGTCGTTGAGAAACCGCAGCAGCTTGGCCTGCAAATATGGCGACATCTCACCGATCTCATCAAGGAACACCGTGCCCTGATTGGCCAACTCCATCAGCCCCGGCTTGCCGCCACGCTGCGCGCCGGTAAAGGCGCCAGGGGCATAACCGAACAATTCACTTTCGGCCAGGTTCTCCGGCAACGCCGCACAGTTCAAGGCCAAAAACGGTGCACTGTGCCGCGCGCTGATGGCATGGCAGGCACGCGCGACCAGCTCTTTGCCGGTGCCGGTTTCGCCCTGGATCAACAGCGGCGCATCCAGCGCCGCCACCCGTTGCGCCCGCGCCTTGAGCGTGCGGATCACCGGCGACTCGCCCAGCAGCGCATCAAAACCTTCGGCATGGTCATGGTGCAGCGCCGACAGCTGTTCGCCGATGCGGTTGGGTTGGTACAGAGTGAGCAGGGCGCCGGCGTCAGTGATCGGCGTGGCGTCGAGCAAAAAGGTCTGGCCGTTGACGCTGATTTCGCGCAACGGCAAACGAAAGCCCTGTTCGAGCAAGGTTTCCAGCAACGCCGGGTCATTGAACAACGCGCTGATACTTTCACCCGCCGGTTCGCGGCCATACAGCGCGATCAGCGCCGGGTTGGCCAGCAGGATCTTGCCCGCGCTGTCCAGGGCCAGCACCGGGTCGGTCATGGCCGCGAGCAACGCGTCGAGTTGCAGGTGGCGACGTTGGCCGGGGAGGATATCCACCACGGTGACCGCCTGTACGCCGTGCACGCTGAACAGCGCGTCGCGCAGCTCTTCGAGCACCTCGGCGCTCAGCGTCGGCGCGTCGATGTACACGTTGGGCGGCACCATCTCCACCGCATCCAGGTTGAGATTGCGCCCACCGAGCAGGGCCAGGACTTCCTGGGTAATGCCGACGCGGTCGATGAAGCTGACGTGGATACGCATGGGGCTGGCAATTCTGGGGAACTGGAGGCGGCAAGTATGCCTTGGAGCGCAGGGAGATCAAAATGTGGGAGCTGGCTTGCCTGCGATAGCATCACCTTGGTCTACCTGATACACCGAGGTGACCGCATCGCAGGCAAGCCAGCTCCCACACAAGCCAGCTCCCACATTGGACTTACGGTGTTGTTACTCCAGGTGTTCCGGTTTGACCGGATCGCCGGATTTCACATCCAACTGATGCCTTACATCTTCAAACATCAAGTCGTACTGCTTGTGCATCGAGCCGTTAAGCGTCGCAACCTTCGGCATTCCATATTTCTGCGCGATGTTCATCGCATGCCGGGCAAAGTCGAAGGCCTGATCCTTGGGTAAAAAGAATTCCTCCTTGAGGTCCTTGCCCTGCACCGAGCCGTGCAGCTTGAAGAGCATTCCCTTGCCTTCCTTTGGATCCTGGCTGACCTCGTAGTCGATGCACAGGTTGTAGCTGTAGTCATCCTTGTTGAGCGCGTGACGTTCGATGTGCAGGTGACCGGGTTCAAAGGTGGCCATAGGCGTTTCTCCTCTACTTCACAGGTAGGTGATGCCAGGTTTTGCCGTGCTGATACGCGTGCCGGCGCTGCCCTGGACGATGGCTTCGATATCCGAGAGTGAACCGATGACGGCAGTTTTGCCAGTCTGGCGGGCGAACTCGCAGGCCGCTTGTACCTTCGGCCCCATGGAGCCGGCGGCGAAGCCGAGCTTCTCCATGTCGTCGGGATGGGCCTGGCCGATGGCCTTTTGGGTCGGCTTGCCGAAGTCGATAAAAGCCGAATTGACGTCGGTGGCAATCACCAGCAAATCCGCGTCCAGTTGTGATGCCAGCAAGGATGAGCACAGGTCTTTGTCGATCACCGCTTCAATGCCGCGCAGCGTGCCGTCTTCGCCATACATGGTCGGGATGCCGCCGCCACCGGCGCAAATCACAATTGCGCTTTTTTCCAGCAGCCACTTGATCGGGCGGATTTCAAAGATGCGTTTCGGGCGTGGGCTGGCCACCACACGACGGTATTTATCGCCATCGGGCGCGATGGCCCAGCCTTTTTCGGCGGCAAGTTTCTCGGCTTCGGCCTTGGAGTACACCGGGCCGATGGGCTTGGTCGGGTTCTGGAAGGCCGGGTCTTTGGCGTCGACTTCCACTTGGGTGAGCAAGGTGGCGAACGGCACCTCGAAGTCCAGCAGGTTGCCCAACTCCTGTTCGATGATGTAGCCGATCATGCCTTCGGTCTCGGCGCCGAGCACGTCCAGTGGGTACGGCGAAACCTGGGTGTAAGCCACTGCCTGCAACGACAGCAGGCCGACTTGCGGGCCATTGCCGTGGGCGATCACCAATTCGTTGCCGGGGTGGATTTTGGCGATCTGTTCGGTGGCGATACGGATATTGGCGCGTTGGTTGTCCGCCGTCATGGGTTCACCACGGCGGAGCAGGGCGTTACCGCCCAGGGCTACGACGATGCGCATAATGCATTCCTTTTAGAAGGATCGTTCCCACGCTCTGCGTGGGAATGCCTCACTGGACGCTCTGCGTCCGCTCTTGTGACGCAGAGCGTCACTGGCTGCATTCCCACGCAGAGCGTGGGAACGATCAGAGTGGGGTTAGATATCCGCCAGCGCCGACACCAGAATTGCCTTGATGGTATGCATGCGGTTTTCCGCCTGCTCAAACGCGATGTTGGCTGGCGACTCGAACACTTCCTCAGTCACTTCCACACCATTGGCCAGGTTCGGATAGCGCGCGGCGATGTCCTTGCCCACCTTGGTCTCACTGTTATGGAACGCCGGCAGGCAGTGCATGAACTTCACGCGTGGGTTGCCCGAGGCTTTCATCATCTTGGCGTTGACCTGGTACGGCAGCAGTTGCTCGATACGCTCGTCCCACGCTTCCACCGGCTCACCCATCGACACCCAGATATCGGTGTGGATGAAGTCGACGCCTTTGACGGCTTCTTTCGGGTCTTCGGTGATGGTGATGCGTGCGCCGCTTTCCTCGGCAAACACCTGGCACTGCTTGATGAAATCTTCGTGTGGCCACAGGGCTTTCGGCGCGCCGATGCGCACGTCCATGCCCAGTTTGGCGCCGATCATCAGCAACGAATTGCCCATGTTGTAGCGCGCGTCGCCCAGGTACGCGTAGCTGATGTCATGCAGCGGCTTGTCGCTGTGCTCGCGCATGGTCAGGGTGTCGGCGATCATTTGGGTCGGGTGGAATTCGGCGGTGAGGCCGTTGAATACCGGCACACCGGCGAACTTGGCCAGCTCTTCGACGATTTCCTGTTCAAAGCCACGGTACTCGATGGCATCGAACATGCGGCCCAGGACGCGGGCGGTGTCTTTCATGCTTTCTTTGTGGCCGATCTGCGACGACACCGGGTCAATGTAGGTGACGTGGGCGCCCTGGTCATGGGCCGCCACTTCGAACGCGCAACGGGTGCGAGTCGAGGTTTTTTCGAAGATCAGCGCGATGTTTTTGCCTTGCAGGTGCGGACGCTCGGTGCCGGTGTACTTGGCGCGTTTGAGGTCGCGGGACAGGTCCAGCAGGTAGTTCAGCTCGCGGGTAGTGTGGTGCATCAGCGAGAGCAGGCTGCGGTTGCGCATATTAAAAGCCATGATGGATCTCCTTAGGTTTCGGTTATCCCCCTGGCCGCTCCTGGATAAGCAGCGGCCAGGGCCAAAAAATCAATAGTCGATGGGGTCGCGGATGATCGGGCAGGTCATGCAGTGGCCGCCGCCACGGCCTCGGCCGAGTTCACCGGCGCTGATGGTGATGACTTCCACACCGGCCTTGCGTAGCAAGGTGTTGGTGTAGGTGTTGCGGTCGTAGCCGATCACCACGCCGGGCTCCACGGCCACCACGTTGTTGCCGTCATCCCATTGCTCGCGTTCGGCGGCGAAGCTGTTGCCGCCGGTCTCGACCACTCGCAGCGTCTTGAGGTTGAGGGCTGCAGCCACGGTTTCGAGGAAGTTGGTTTTCTCCCGCTGGATGTCGATGCCGTGTGGTTTGCTTTCATCCGGGCGCAGGGTGAAGGGCACGATCTGGTTGACCACTTCGGGGAAGATCGTCACCAGGTCGCGGTCGCAGAAGCTGAACACCGTATCCAGGTGCATCGCCGCGCGGGACTTCGGCAGGCCGGCAACGATCACGCGTTCCACGGCTTTGTTTTTGAACAGGTTGCGCGCCAGTTGGCCAATCGCCTGGTGCGAAGAACGCTCGCCCATGCCGATCAACACCACGCCATTGCCAATCGGCATCACGTCGCCGCCTTCCAGTGTGGCGGCCCCGTGTTCCTGGTCGGGGTCGCCGTACCAGATCTGGAAGTCGGCGTTGGTGAACTCGGGGTGGAATTTATAGATGGCGCTGGCCAGCAGGGTTTCCTGACGTCGCGCCGGCCAGTACATCGGGTTGAGCGTCACACCGCCGTAGATCCAGCAGGTGGTGTCGCGGGTGAACTGAGTGTTGGGCAGCGGCGGCAGGATGAAGCTTGAGTGGCCGAGGAAGTC
The DNA here is from genome assembly GCF_012985445.1 of Pseudomonas sp. WS 5532. Taxonomy (NCBI): domain Bacteria; kingdom Pseudomonadati; phylum Pseudomonadota; class Gammaproteobacteria; order Pseudomonadales; family Pseudomonadaceae; genus Pseudomonas; species Pseudomonas sp. WS 5532. The sequence goes on along the minus strand of NZ_JAAQWK010000015.1, from coordinate 21,946 downwards.
GCGGAACATCTCGATGGTCCGGCCGCCGAAGCTGCTCGGCAGGTCATCGGCCGACACGCCGCCAATCAGGAACTCGCTGATTTTGCGCGGCTCCAGGCTGCGCAGCCATGAGCCGACTTCATCGACCAGGCCCAGGCCCACCGTATTGGCGGTGATCTTGCGCTCCAGAATCCAGTCCAACGCTTCGGGGATGGCGACGATATCGGTCAGCAGGTTGTGCATTTCCAGCACATCAATGTCCCGCTCGCGCATCTTGGTTACGAAGTCGAAGTGGTCGCGCTTGGCCTGGGCCACCCACAACACGTCATCGAACAGCAGTTCATCGCAGTTGTTGGGGGTCAGCCGCTGGTGGGCCAAACCTGGGGAGCACACCATGACTTTACGCAGTTTGCCGGCTTCGGAATGTACGCCGTACTTCACTTTTTCCGTGGTCATTACAGATCCTCCAGTGAACAAAAGTTACAGAGTCAGGAAGCCGGCGTAGAGGCCATAAGCAGCCACCAGGGCGCCAATGACTACCGCGGCGAAAATCAGCTTCTCGACGTTGGTGAAAATCGGTTTGCCCAGTTCATGCTTGGCCTTGGCGAACAGGATCACGCCGGGGGCATACAGCAGGGCGGAGAGCAGCAGGTACTTGGTGCCACCGGCGTAGAGCAGCCACACCGCGTAGATCAACGCGATGGCGCCGATGAACAGGTCTTTCTTGCGCTCGCGCAGGGCGTTTTCGTAGGTCTCGCCGCGCACCGCCAGCAGCAGTGCATAGGCCGCCGACCACAGGTAAGGCACCAGGATCATCGAGGTGGCGAGGTAGATCAGCGACAGGTAAGTGCTGGCCGAAAACAGCGTGATGACCAGGAAAACCTGGACCATCGCATTGGTCAGCCACAGGGCATTGACCGGCACGTGGTTGGCGTTTTCCTTACGCAGGAACTCCGGCATGGTGTGGTCCTTGGCGGCGGCGAACATGATCTCCGCACACAGCAGCACCCACGACAGCAGCGCACCCAACAGCGAGATGATCAAGCCGACGCTGATCAACACCGCGCCCCAGTGGCCCACCACATGCTCCAGCACGGCAGCCATCGAAGGGTTCTGCAGTTTGGCCAGTTCCGGTTGGGTCATGATGCCCAGGGACAGCACGTTCACCAGCATCAAAAACAGCAGCACGGTGATAAAACCGATTACGGTGGCCTTGCCGACGTCGCTGCGTTTTTCCGCACGGGACGAGAAGATGCTCGCGCCTTCGATGCCGATAAACACCCACACGGTGACCAGCATCATGTTGCGCACCTGGTTCATCACGCTGCCCAGGTCGGGGTTTTTCACGCCCCAGATGTCGGCGGTGAAAATGTCCAGCTTGAACGCGAACACAGCGATCAACACGAACAGCACCAGCGGCACCACTTTGGCGACGGTGGTCACCAGGTTGATGAACGCCGCTTCCTTGATGCCGCGCAGTACCAGAAAGTGCACGGCCCACAGCAGCACCGAGGCGCCAATCACCGCAGCGGGTGTGTTGCCTTCGCCAAAGATCGGGAAGAAGTAACCGAGGGTGCTGAACAGCAACACGAAGTAACCGACGTTACCCAGCCAGGCGCTGATCCAGTAACCCCACGCCGATGAGAAGCCCATGTAGTCGCCGAAGCCGGCCTTGGCGTAGGCGTACACGCCGCCGTCGAGGTCAGGTTTGCGGTTGGCCAGGGTCTGGAACACGAAAGCCAGGGTGAGCATGCCGATGGCGGTAATGACCCAGCCGATCAACACCGCGCCGACATCGGCGCTGGCGGCCATGTTTTGCGGCAGTGAGAAGATCCCGCCGCCAATCATTGAGCCCACGACCAGCGCAACCAGGGCGCCGAGTCGAAGTTTTCCGGGAGTGTCAGACATTGCATGACTCCAATGCAGGAGAAGAGAGAGCACAGAATAATTCTGTGCGCTGATCAAACAGCTGACTTAGATCACGTCATTGGCACATTCCATTGTGAATTAATGACTTAGGGGTAAGATCCCGGGGCAATAGTTTGCCCCGCAAAGGCGCTTTCCAGAGCGGCTCCTGCGTTTTGATCAAGCATTTAGTCCGAGGTGTGGACGTTTGACCCTAGCCCGCTTTGTCGAATGTGCAAACTTTTCTCAATTAACGGGTTAAGTCTGCAAAAACTGGCCAAGTGCCTGCTCTATTTAAAATCTAAATAAGCTTAAACTTTATAAACTGTCATGCCGTTGCGTTATGAGCGTGACGGTTTTATCGCTGTCTTTAATAAACGCTGCACTCGCTGATTTAATTAGTTGAGTGCGCGTTTGTTCTCTCAAACTATTTTATTTCAGGAGTTTGCATGTCCCAACCGGCCGAGAAACTACGTCTCAGCGCGTTGATTGCCCTGGTGGTGGGGTCGATGATCGGCGGCGGGATTTTCTCTTTGCCGCAGAACATGGCCGCACGCGCCGAAGTGGGCGCCGTGCTGATCGGCTGGGCCATCACCGCCGTCGGCATGCTCACCCTGGCGTTTGTGTTCCAGACCCTGGCCAATCGCAAACCCGAACTGGATTCCGGCGTGTACGCCTATGCCAAGGCCGGGTTCGGTGACTACATGGGGTTTTCGTCGGCCTGGGGTTATTGGATCAGTGCGTGGATGGGCAACGTCGGTTATTTCGTGTTGCTGTTCAGCACCCTCGGCTACTTTTTTCCGGTGTTCGGCCAGGGCAATACGCCGGTCGCCATCGGCTGCGCCTCACTGCTGCTGTGGGCCGTGCATTTTCTGGTGCTGCGCGGCATCAAGGAGGCGGCGTTCATCAACCAGATCACCACCGTGGCGAAGATCGTGCCGTTGCTGATGTTTATCGTGATCGCCGCAGTGGCGTTCAAGGCGGATATTTTCACCCGTGATATCTGGGGCCTGGGCAACCCGCAATTTGGCAGCGTGGTCGATCAGGTGCGCAGCATGATGCTGGTCACCGTGTTCGTGTTTATCGGCATCGAGGGCGCCAGCGTGTATTCGGCGCGCGCCGAGAAGCGCTCGGACGTGGGCCGCGCCACCGTGATCGGCTTTCTCGGCGTGCTGGCACTGCTGGTGCTGGTGAATGTGCTGTCCCTGGGCATCATGAGCCAGCCGGAGCTGGCGCAATTGCAAAACCCTTCACTGGCGGGTGTGCTGGAACATATCGTCGGGCCGTGGGGCGCGATGGCGATCAGCATCGGGTTGGCCGTGTCACTGCTCGGCGCCTTGCTCTCATGGGCGCTGCTGTGTGCGGAAATCCTCTACGCCACTGCCCATGACAAGACCATGCCGGCCTTCCTGAAAAAGGAAAACCCCAACCGGGTGCCGGTCAACGCGCTGTGGCTGACCAACCTGATGATCCAGGTGTTCCTGGTGATCACGCTGTTTTCCCACAGCACTTACACCACCCTGATTTACCTGGCCTCGTCGATGATCCTGGTGCCCTACCTGTGGTCGGCGGCCTACGCGGTGCTGTTGAGCGGGCGCGGTGAAACCTATGCCGGTGCCCAGCGCCAGCGCTATAAGGATTTGCTGGTCGGCCTGATCGCTCTTGGCTATGCCGTCTGGCTGCTGTACGCCGGCGGCTTGAAGTACCTGCTGCTCTCGGCGCTGTTGTATGCGCCCGGCGTGATCCTGTTTGCCCTGGCCAAGCGCGAGCAGGGCCAGCCCTTGTTTACGCACATGGAAAAGGGCATTTTCAGCTGCGTGATCGCGGGCGCGGGGCTGGCGGCTTATGGGCTGTATAGCGGGGTGTTGTCGTTGTGAGATTGGCGTATCAGCCGCCCTATGACTGGGCGGCAATGCTGGGTTTTTTATCGGCGCGGGCGATCACCGGGCTGGAGACCGTTGAGGCCGGCGTGTATCGGCGCAGCATCAGCGTGAACGGGCAGCACGGCTGCATCAGCGTGGCACCGGGTGCGGGCGATTGGCTGGAAGTGGGTGTTGAGTTCCCCGACGCGGCGGCGCTGCCCGAGATCGAGCGGCGCCTGCGGGCCATGTTCGATCTGGACGCCCGGCCTGGGTTGATCAATGCGCAGCTGGCCGCCGACCCGTTGATGGCACAACTGGTGGCTGCGCGCCCTGGCCTGCGTGTACCGGGGACGTGGGACGGTTTGGAACTGGCGATTCGTGCGGTGCTGGGCCAGCAGATCACGGTGGTCGCGGCCATTCGCCTGGCGGGTAAATTGGTGGCGCAGTATGGCCAGCCGCTGCAAACGCCCTATGCCGGTATTACCCATGTGTTTCCTGTTGCCGAAGTCTTGGCGGCGGCGGACCTCGCGACCTTGGGCATGCCCAAGGCGCGGGGCCGTACTTTGTCAGGTGTGGCTCAGGCGTTGCTGGAAGATCCGCAGTTATTTGCACCCAAGGCCAACCTCAAGGACGGCGTGGCGCGGCTGGTGGCCTTGCCGGGAATCGGCGACTGGACCGCGCAGTACATCGCCATGCGTCAGTTGCGTGAGCCGGATGCGTTTGCGTCGGGGGATATTGGTTTGATCAATGCGCTGGCGGCGCTGGAAGGCGGGCCGGTGTCGGCGCGGCAGTTGTTGGCGCGTGCCGAGGCGTGGCGGCCTTTAAGGGCGTATGCGGCGCAGCATTTGTGGACGTCGTTGAGTCGGGTGGATTGAGGGTGGCTGTCAGGGCCTCATCGCAGGCAAGCCAGCTCCCACATTTGACTGTGGCCACACTTTCAATGTGTGAGAGCCAGCTCCCACATTTGACTGTGGCCACACGTTCAATGTGTGAGAGCCAGCTCCCACATTTGACTGTGTTCACACATCCAATGTGGGAGCTGGCTTGCCTGCGATAGCGATCTCAAGTCACCACTGAGCCCGATGTGAGCCCAATTCGCCGGCGGGCAAATCCCACTGCAACGGCGTGCCACTGATGCTCACCGGCGCCAGCAAACGATGCGCCTGGCCCCACGCCGTCTGCTCCACCACCAAGCCCTGATCGCCCGGTTCTTCAGCCCGCAACGCCGGCTGCTCCGGCACGTGCCCGGCCTCCACCAGCAACTTCGCCGTGCGCGCCAATGACAACCGCGCCGAACCACCGCGCCCGGTTTTCAGCCGCTCACTCAACGCTTGAATCGCACTGGCCGCCATCAAATACCCGGTCGCATGATCCAGCGCCTGCAACGGCAGCGGCACCGGTTTATCTGCCTGTTTCCACGCCATGCCAGCGTCGGCAATCCCGCTGCTCATCTGTACCAAACTGTCGAAGCCGCGACGGTTACGCCACGGGCCGCTCCAGCCGTAGGCGTTGAGGCTCACGTCGATCAGGCCGGGGGCGAGGTTTTGCAGTTCAGTGGCGGTGTAGCCCAACTGCTCCAGTGCGTCGGCGCGGTAGCCGTGGAACAGGATGTCGGCGTCCTTGAGCAAGCTTTCGAACACCTGGCGGTCTTCAGCACTTTTAAGGTCCAGGCGTGCGCAGCGTTTGCCCAGGGTCATTTCCGGTACTACGCCGGGCTCGTTCCAGGTCGGCGAGTCTATGCGCAGTACATCTGCGCCCAAACCTGCGAGAAAACGGCTGGCCACGGGGCCGGCCAACACGCGGGTCAAATCCAGCACCTTGATGCCGGCCAGTGGGCGTGCCACCGAGCCGAGCCAAGGTTTGTCGCAGGGGGTGTCGAAGGCCTGGCGCTGCACCAATGCCTCGGCGTTCACCGCCAACCCTTGCGGATGGGTTTGCCAGGCCTGCCATGTACGCATCTGCGCCGCGCAACCGCCGGCATCGACGATCGCCTGTTCCAGTTCGGCGGCGTTCCAGGTCGCGACTTTACTGGCCATCTCGGCGCGGTCCTTGACCTTGCCCAGCACGCGCTCGGCAGCGGCACGGTGGTGGGGCGCATTGGTATGCAAACGGATCCAGCCGTCGGCGCTGGCGTAGTCGCCGGCTACCGGGTCCCACAGCGGCGGTACTTGCCAGCCCACCGGGCGAATCGAGGAGGAGAACCAGAAGGAAGCGAGGCGCCGGTCCACGCTTACGCTGGGCAAGCGTCCGGTCTGTTGCTGGATAAGTTGAGCAACCGCCTGGCCGGCAGCGCCGAGGCTGGCGCTGGCCAGTTCGGTTACGGCAAAGGTCGAGGGCAGGGCGCCGGCCTCGGTAAACGTCAGCGGGGTTTGCGGTAGATCGAGTGCGGCTTGGATGGATGTCAGCAGGTCAGTCATCAAAGGCCCTCCGTTAGAGAAGGGCCACTATAGAAGATCCTCACACGGCTGTGACCACTCCCGGCTCCAACGGCAAGTCGATGCTGGCGATAAAACCGCCGTCCGGGTGATTGCCCAGGATCAGGCTGCCGCCATGGCGTTCGGCGGCGCGACGGGCAATCGCCAGGCCCAGCCCGTGGCCTTGTGCGGCCTGGCCGGGCGCGCGATAAAACGGCTCGCCCAACTGGCTCAGGTGTTCGGCTTCAACGCCGGGGCCGTGGTCGCGCACGCTGATCAGGATGCGCTCGCCCTGGTGCCGGGCGCTTAGCTCGATCGGCTGGCCCACGGGGTTAAAGCGCTGGGCGTTACGCAGCAGGTTGTCCACGGCGCGCTCGATCATGGTCGGCCAGCCCTTGAGGTGCAGCTCGGGCTCGGCGCTCAGTTGCACCATCTGTTCCGGCGCACTGAGTTGGGCATCCTTTTGCAAGGTCCTGAGCAGTGGGGTGAGGTCGACGTCTTCGGCGCTGGCGTTGTCGGCATCCACGCGGGCCAGCACCAGAATCTCGCTGATCAGCGCTTCCAGGCGGTCGCACTCGCGGGTCAGGCGCGGCCACAGCCGTTCGCGTTCTTCCGGGCTGGCGCGTTCGGCCAGGGCCAGGGCAATACGCAGGCGGGCCAGCGGTGAGCGCAGTTCGTGGGACACATCGCGCAGCAACTGGCGCTGGCTGCCGATCAGGCTTTGCAGGCGCGCGCCCATGCGGTTGAAGTCGGTGGCGAGCACGCCGAACTCATCGCGGCGGTTGGCCAGTTGCGCCAGGCTGTTTTGCTGATAGGTGGTCTGGCCCAGGTCATGCACCGCACCGCGCAGGCGGCTGAGTGGGCGGGTGATGGACAAGGTCACCAGCAGGCTGAACAACGTCAGTACCACCAGGGCAATCGCCAGCGCGCTAAACGGCCACAGCAGGCTGCTGCGGTGCCAGGCGTCCAGTTCCGGGTTGGGGATGCGGTAGATCAGCAGGTACGTGTCCCCGGTTTTTTCACTGGTGTACTCGGCGGTCAGGCGGCGCCAGGGCAAGTGGCTGTCCTGGTTGTCATTCTGGCGGGCTTCGAAGGCGGCGGCGCGACGTGGGAACGTGCCGCGTACCACCGGGTCGCCGCTTTCGTTGAGTACCTGCACGTCGATGTGGTACTGGCGTTTGCGTTGTTGCAGCAAATCCTGGGCGGCGTCCTCACCCTGGGCTTCATAGAGTTGCGTCCACTCTTGCGCCAGGTTGTTGAGGCCGGGATGGCGGCTGAGAATCCAGGCGTCCTGGTTGAGCATGTGCCCAAGCAGGATCGACAGCCCGGCAACCAAGGCGATGGCCAGCCAGAAACTGGCCAGGATGCGCCAGAACAATGAACGCACAGGAAACCCTCAAGCAGGAAAAGCCCAGCGGCGTGAGCCACTGGGCTGGGGAGGTAACGCTAGAGCATTATTGCGCTTTTTGCGGCTGTTGCGCTTTCCAGGCCTGGAATTCCTTCCACTCGGCGCGGCGCTCGGCTTGCTTCTTGACGATCTCGTCGAATTTCTTCTGTTGATCGGGTTTTAGCACGGCACGGATGTCAGCCTGGGTTTTCTGTTTGCCGGCGGCGATTTCATCCTGCATGGCTTTCTGGTCAGCAGCCGGCAGCTTGTCCAGGTACTTTTTGACCAGGTCTTTGCGGGCGTGCCATTGGTCACCCATCAATTTGCCGATTTGCTGGCGCTGTTCCTTGGTCAGGTCCAGCTGGCTGAAGGGGCCGCCTTTGCCACGCGGACCGTGTTCACCGCCGTGGCCCGGGCCACCCATCATGTGGCCTTCTGGGCCGCCCATCGGGCCTGGGCCTTCTGGCATTGCGGCCATGGCAACGGTCGGCAGGGCAGCGGCGAACATCAGAGCGATAAGGGTCTTGCGCATGGTGTTTCTCCTGTCTCTATTCCGGTGAGTCCGGATGTGAGTAGGTTACGCAGCGCAAGGTCAGCGGCGGTCAGGGGAGGGTAAAGCTTGGGTAAAGAGGGTTTTGATGTGAACTGACAAAACTGTCGGATTGATGCGATCAAGTGTGGGAGCTGGCTTGCCTGCGAATGCGGCGGGTCAGCTACATAGATGCAAGCTGACCCTGCGCTATCGCAGGCAAGCCAGCTCCCACTGGGCAATTGATCGTTCCCACGCTCTGCGTGGGAATGCATACCGTGACGCTCTGCGTCACCGGCGTACACAGCGGGACGCAGAGCGTCCCCGGCGGCATTACCACGCGGAGCGTGGGAACGATCTTTAAACGATCTTTAAAGGCTGTAGTAGTAGCCGCGGCTGCGCAGCGCCACGATCCGTGGCCGACCATCCGGGTGTGGGCCGATCTTTTTGCGCAGGTTGCTCACGTGCATGTCCAGGCTGCGGTCGTACAGAGTGAGCTTGCGGCCCAGGGCGATCTGCGCCAGTTCCTGCTTGTCCAGCGGCTCGCCGGGCTGGCGCAGCAAGGCTTCGAGCAGGCGGCTTTCGGACACGGTGAGGGTGAATTCCTGCTCGTCGATGCTGACCACACCGCGCACCGGGCTGAAGCACAAATCGCCCAGTTCCATCTGCGTCGACACGGCGGCCGGGTGGCTGCGGCGCAGCACGGCGCGCAGGCGCGCAGTCAGCTCGCGCGGGTCACAGGGCTTGGCCAGGTAATCGTCGGCACCCAGTTCCAGGCCGAGGATACGGTCCAGCGGTTCGCCACGGGCCGAGAGCATCACCACCGGCAATTCCGGGTGGTCATTGCGCAATTGCTTGAGCAACTCCAGGCCGCTGCCATCCGGCAGCATCACGTCAAGCACGACGGCGGCGGGAGCGGCTTCGGCCAGGGCTTTGCGCGCGCTCACGCCATCGTGGCAGGCGCGCACCTGGAAACCCTCCTGGCTCAACCAACTGGTCAGCAGCTCACACAGCTCCTGGTCATCATCTATCAGTAACAGCTCGCTCATGACTCACTCAATTTAGCCATTGTCGACGGCGACGGTGCCCACCACTGGCGAAGATCCCGCACAGCAGGGCGATCAGTGCGACGGCCGCGCCCGTGACAAACCACTGTTGTTGCTCGGTCAGCCAGCGGGTCAAGGCGCCGCCTTGTGTCTCTTTGAGTTGCTGGACCAGGCGTTGGTTCTCCTGGCGCAAGCGACTCAGTTGGGCGCTTTCGCGAGCAGTATCTGCACTTTGCAGTTGTTTGCTCAGTTCTTCACGCAGCCGTTCGCTTTCTTTCAAGCGTTGCTGCAACTCGGTGATCTGGCTGCCGACACTCAGGGACAAGGGCGTGGAGCTGCCGGTGTTTGAGGTTTCTTCCGCATGGGCGCTCGCCCCGATCATTAACACTGCCAACAGACACAACGGACGTAAGCGCATCGGAACTCCTGATTCCACACGAATATTCAGAACGTTGTCGGCAGGTTACCGAGAATAATGAGCAATTAAGAGCGCGCCGAACCTATCAGGTTCAGCGCAGCCGGGCTTTAAGGCAGGACTTGCTTGAACGGCTTGACCACCACATCAGCGTAGACGCCCGCAGCAATGTAGGGATCGGCTTTGGCCCAGGCCTGGGCGTCGGCCAGCGAGGCGAACTCGGCAATGATCAGGCTGCCGGTGAAGCCGGCGGCGCCTGGGTCATTGCTGTCGACGGCCGGGTGCGGGCCTGCGATCACCAGGCGACCTTCGGCTTGCAGGGTTTTCAGGCGCTCAACGTGCGCCGGGCGCACGCTCAGGCGTTTTTCCAGCGAATCGGCAACGTCGGTGGCAATGATGGCGTAGAGCATGTCAGTCCTCGGTTTTCGGCGTGGTAGGGGCGGTGTCATGCAGATGGCGCGACAGGTAGATACCTTGGCCGATCAGGAACAATACGGTCATGCCCAGGCTACCGAAGACTTTGAAGTCGACCCAGTAATCCTGGAAGGTAAAGGCCACGAACAGGTTGGCGGCGCCGCAGAACAGGAAAAACACGATCCAGGCCACGTTCAAACGCGTCCATACCGGCTCCGGCAGGGTCAGCGCGTGGCCCATGATGCGCTTGATCAACAAGCGGTCACCAATGAAGTGGCTGCCGATAAACACCAGCGCGAACAGCCAGTTCACTACCGGGGCTTTCCATTTAAGGAAGGTTTCGCTGTGAAAGGCCAGGGTCAGGCCGCCGAACACCAGGCAGGCAACCAGGGTGAGCCATTGGCTTTTTTCCAGTTTGCGCTGGGAAATGAAAATGGCGCCGTAGACTACGATAGAACTGACGATCAGTACGGCGGTGGCGCTGTAGATGCCCCCGAACGAGAGCGGATGACCGGCGATATCGATGACCCTGGGGTCGAGTTTGGTAACGATGAAAAACAGCAACAGCGGGATGAAGTCGATGAATTGTTTCACAGTAAGAGCCAGAAGCTGGATGTGGCGGCATAATAACAAACATCCTTGGTAGCGAAAGCGCCAGCTGACTTGAGGTTACACACTCCCGTGAATGTTGATTTGCACTGCCACAGCACGGCCTCCGATGGCGCCCTGGCGCCCGCGGTACTGGTTGCGCGTGCGTTTGAAAAAGGCGTGCGAGTCTTGTCGTTGACCGACCACGACACCCTCGAAGGCCTCGACGAGGCCCGCACGGCGGCGCATGCCTTGGGCATGCAACTGGTCAACGGCGTGGAATTGTCCTGTACCTGGGGCGGCGCCACCATTCATGTGCTCGGCTACGGCTTCGATCAAAACGCCGCGCCTTTGGTGGCGGCCATCGCCCAATTGCACGATGGCCGTTGGCTGAGGTCCGAAGAAATAAGCCGCAAGCTCAGCCTTAAAGGCATGCCCAATGCGCTCGACGGCGCCCGCGCCATCCAGCAAGAGCTGGGCGACAGCGGCAACGCACCGGCCCGCCCGCACTTTGCCGACTGGATGGTGCGTGAAGGTTTCGTCAAGGACCGCGCCGAAGCGTTTCGCAAATGGCTGGGCGCCGGCAAGTTGGGTGATGTGAAGCAACACTGGCCGACGCTGGAAGATACAGTCGGCACATTGCGTGCCTCCGGAGCCTGGGTGAGCCTGGCGCATCCCTGGCATTACGATTTCACCCGCAGCAAGCGCCGCAAGCTGATTGCCGACTATATTGGAGCGGGCGGCCACGCAATCGAAGTGGTCAACGGGCATCAACCCGCTGAGCAGGTGGGCAGCCTGGCGATTCTTGCTCGCGAATTTGGTCTGCTGGTCAGCGCCGGCAGTGATTTTCATGGCCCAGGCGGCTGGTCCGAGATTGGCGAGTACCGCCAGGTCCCGGAAGACTTGCCGCTGTTGTGGGGGCGATTCAAGCATGACCCCATTATTGCCACCGTCTGAACAGGTAGAACACGTGAGTCAATTCTTCCAGATTCATCCGGAAAACCCTCAAGCGCGCCTGATTAAACAGGCCGTGGAGATCATTCGCGCCGGTGGCGTGGTGATCTACCCAACGGATTCGTCCTACGCCATTGGTTGCCAGATCGGCGACAAGAGCGCAGTTGAACGGGTCAGACGCCTGCGTGACCTGGACAAAAACCACAACTTTGCGCTGATCTGCAGCGACTTGTCGCAACTGGGGCTGTTCGCCAAAGTCGACACCGGCACCTTCCGCCTGCTCAAGGCGCACACGCCGGGGCCGTACACCTTTATTCTGAATGCCACCCGCGAAGTGCCGCGCCTGTTGCTGCACCCCAAAAAGCGCACCATCGGCCTGCGTGTGCCCGAGCACCCGATTGCCCTGGCGTTGCTGGCAGAACTGGGTGAGCCGTTGATGAGCGTGTCGCTGATTTTGCCCGGTGAAGAAGAGCCGCTGTACGACCCTTACGAGATGCGCCGCCTGCTGGAAAAACACGTCGATCTGATCATTGACGGCGGTTACGGCGGCAACAAGGCGTCCACTGTGATCAACCTGGCCGATGGCGAGCCGGAAGTGGTGCGCGTGGGCTGCGGCGACCCGACGCCGTTTATGGTCGAGGCCTGAATGTCGGCCGTGGAAACCGCTGATCCCCAGGCGGGCGCCCAGCAGGAACTGCCATTTGCCATGGTGTATGGCCAGGCGGTCATGGAAATGCCGCTGGACCTGTATATTCCGCCGGATGCGCTGGAGGTCTTTCTTGAGGCCTTCGAAGGCCCGCTGGATTTGCTGCTGTACCTGATTCGCAAGCAGAACATCAATATCCTCGACATCCCGGTGGCAGAAATCACTCGCCAGTACATGGGGTATGTCGAGTTGATGCAGTCGGTACGCCTGGAATTGGCCGCCGAGTACCTGGTGATGGCCGCCATGCTCGCCGAGATCAAGTCGCGCATGCTGTTGCCGCGTTCCGAGACCATTGAGGCCGAAGAAGACGACCCGCGGGCCGAGCTGATCCGCCGTCTGCAAGAATATGAACGCTTCAAGGCCGCCGCCGAAGGCATCGACGGCTTGAGCCGCGTGGGCCGTGATGTGGTGGTGCCCAAGCTCGATGCCCCGGAAGCCCGGGCGCGCAAGCTGTTGCCGGATGTGAGCCTGGAAGAATTGCTGATGTCCATGGCCGAGGTGCTGCGCCGGGGTGACATGTTTGAAAGCCACCAGGTCAGCCGCGAAGCGCTGTCGACCCGCGAGCGAATGAGCGATGTGCTGGAGCGCCTCAAGGGCGGCGGCTTTGTGCCGTTTGTCGAGCTGTTTACCAAAGAGGAAGGGCGCCTGGGGGTGGTGGTGACCTTTATGGCCATCCTCGAACTGGTCAAGGAATCCTTGGTCGAGCTGGTCCAGAATGAGCCTTTTGCGGCTATCCACGTGCGGGCGCGAGCCGAATAAAGAGCTGAATCGATGAATCTGACTGAACCCCGCGAACTGGCGCCCTTGCTGGAAGCCTTTCTCCTGGCCTCGGGTAAACCGCAATCCCTGGAACGCTTGTTCGAGTTGTTTGAAGAGGCCGAGCGCCCTGAACCACCGGTGTTCAAGAAGGCGCTGGAGATTCTGCGCAAGTCCTGCGACGGCCGCGCCTTTGAACTGCGCGAAGTGGCGTCAGGTTATCGCTTGCAGATCCGTGAGAAATTTTCCCCGTGGGTCGGCCGCTTGTGGGAAGAGCGCCCGCAGCGTTATTCCCGCGCGATGCTGGAGACCATGGCACTGATTGCCTACCGCCAGCCCATCACGCGGGGCGAGATTGAGGATGTGCGGGGTGTGGCGGTCAACAGCCATATCGTCAAGACACTGCTGGAGCGCGAGTGGATCCGCATCGTCGGCTACCGCGACGTGCCCGGCAAACCGGCGATGTTTGCCACCACCAAGGTGTTTCTCGACCACTTCAACCTGAAAAACCTCGACGACCTGCCGCCGCTTGCCGAACTGCGCGAGATGGAAGCCGAGCCGGTGCTCGACTTCGACGACGCGCCGGTGCCGGCCAGCTTGCAGGAGCTGGCCGACGCCACCGCCGAGCCGGAAGAGCCGAAGGACGAAACCAGTTTCCATACCTTGCTGCTTGAACTGGATGATATGGAGCAGGGCATCAAGACTGACTTTGATGACTTGCTGCGTGATGGCGCGGCTGAGCCTGAAACCCAGGTGAACGTTGAGGGTGAGCCGCAAGTCGAACCGGAACCTGAGCCTGAACCCGAAGAAGACATCCTCGGCGTGGCCGAAGCCCGTGAAAAGCTCCTGGCCGCTGTTGCCGCCCTTGAACAGCCGCCTTTGAGCGATGAAGAAGACGAAGCCCGGGCGCTGGCTGAAGCCATCGAAGCCGAACGGCGCCAGTTTGAGGACTGACCCGGTCTGCCAGACACATGGAAACCCTGTGGGAGCTGGCTTGCCTGCGATGCGGGCGCCCCGGTCTGTCGGTTGTACCGAGGTGATGCCATCGCAGGCAAGCCAGCTCCCACAGAAAAGCCAGCTTCCAGGGAGGATTCAAATGAGTTCCACCAAAGACCCTTGCATCAGCATCTGCAAATTCGCCGATGACATCTGCGTCGGCTGTGGCCGCAGCAAGCGCGAAATCCGCGCCTGGAAGAAGCTCGACAAAACCGACAAACGCACCGTTCTGGCCGAAGCCGAGCTGCGCCTGCTGGCCCTGGGCGCCACCGGTCGGCGGAAAAGCAAATGACTTGGGCCTTATCGACTAGTCTGTGATGCGAAACCCGCGCCATGCGCGTATGATTCGCGACCCTTTGCCGATCTATTCGGCCAAAGCCCCGCTTTCAATACTCTTCAGGCCACGCCTGAATCGACCCACCGGGAGGTGCTTAAGATGAACGACCAAGACCAGAACGACAGCCAGGAAATCGGCCCAGCAGGCGAAAAACTGCAAAAGGTGCTGGCGCGTATCGGCGTGGGCTCACGCCGCGACGTCGAAGCCTGGATCACCCAGAAGCGCATCAAGGTCAATGGCGTCGAGGCTACCCTCGGCCAGCGCGTCGACCTGCACGATGCAATCACCATTGATGGCAAAGTCATCAAGCGTGAAGAGGCCGCCGAATCGGTGCGCCGCGTGATCATGTACAACAAGCCCGACGGCGAGATCTGCACCCGTGACGACCCGGAAGGCCGTCCGACCGTGTTCGACAAGATGCCCAAGCCCAAAGAAGGCCGCTGGATCAACATCGGCCGCCTGGACATCAACACCACTGGCTTGCTGATGTTCACCACCGACGGTGAGCTGGCCAACCGCTTGATGCACCCGTCCTACGAGATGGACCGTGAGTACGCTGTACGTGTACGCGGCGAAGTCGATGACGAGATGATCGAACGCCTGAAGGCTGGCGTGGTGCTGGAAGACGGCCCGGCCAAGTTCACCGACATCAAGCAGGCGCCCGGTGGCGAAGGTTTCAACCACTGGTACCACTGCGTGGTGATGGAAGGCCGTAACCGTGAAGTACGTCGCCTGTGGGAATCCCAGGGCCTGGTGGTCAGCCGCCTGAAGCGCGTGCGTTTCGGCCCGGTGTTCCTCAACTCCGACCTGCCGATGGGCCGCTGGCGCGAAATGAGCCAGTACGAAGTCGACATCCTCAGTGCCGAAGTCGGCCTGACGCCGGTGGCCATGCCGCAGATGAACGCCAAGAGCAAAGACAAGCTTGAGCGTATGCAGCGTAAATCTTCGCGCCCTGTTGCGCGTACCGAGCGTGTTGCACGCACCTTGCGCCCTGCGCTGAATGCACCGGCGACCGGTGGGCGTATCTCCCGTGAGCCGCACATCGAAGGCGAGCGTCGCCCAACCGCGCCATCGCGTCAGGAAGGCGAGCGTGCGCCACGCACCCCGCGTCCTGCCCGTGGTGAAGCGCCAAGCGGCGGCCGTAGCAACCGTGGTGAAGCGGACCGCCCAGCGGACAACGCCAGCACCAAGCGCCCAGCCAAGCCCGCGGCGAACAAGCGCCCTGGTCCGAAACTGGTCGCCGACGAGCCGTCGGGCAAGCGCCGTGGCGCGCCGGCCGGTTCCGGTCAGCGTCCGGGTTTTGGTCGCAAGAAGCCGCAGTGATTTAACCGCTGTATAAAAAAACGCCAACCTTAGGGTTGGCGTTTTTTTTTGCTCTGAAAGTTGGTAACCCAATCAAGTGTGGGAGCTGGCTTGCCTGCGATGCGGGCACCTCGGTTTACCAGGCAAACCGCAGTGATGCTATCGCAGGCAAGCCAGCTCCCACAGGGATCCGCTTTGTTTCAACGAGGTGTGTTTAGAACGCAAATCTGCCATCAAACACCGGCTTGTCATCCAGCGCCAACACCCCGCTGGCAAAGATCAAATCCAAGTGATGGCTGCCTTTTTGCCCGCCGCCCAAGCCCAGGTGTAACCCGCAATGGCGCTCCTCGAAGCCGGCATTGCGTGCATACAAGTCTTTCACGCCCTCGTTGGTGCCAATCCCCAATTCCTCCACACGGCGGTTGGACGGGTTGGCATTCAGGTATTTATTGAAGTCGTCCGCCAGCCCTGGCACCTCGCTGGCCACGCTGCAAACCGTCGAGTTCTCGATCCACAGCTCCAGCGGTGATTGCAGCACGCAGTACTTACGCGCAAACGGGATGGTGCTGAGGAAGGTGCCAACAAACCGCACCTGGCCATTGATGGCTTCGCTGTGGGTGGCGATTTCGCCTGGTGCCAGGTCGTGGTTGCCGACCCCGTTGATATTGGTCCACTTCTTGATGCTGCTCAGCGGCGCCTCAAGGCGGGAGCCGTGTTTGTCGGTAAAGCTCAGCACGTTGGCCTGGGACATGCGCCGGATCAGCGTAGCGTTGAGGTCGGCGATGCGCTGCGGCTCGACGCTGAAGGTGTCGTAGAAATAGTCGCCATAATCCTTGAACAGCAGGGATTTCTTCCAGTGTTCGGCCATCACGCCTTGCAGGGCGCGAATAAAATCCGGGCCTTCGGCACGTGGGTTGGGCAGGGTCGAAGAGTCATACAGAAACAGGTACAGGTCGCAGGCTTCGATGGCGTGGGCCAGGGTGTCGCTGGGCGTGAGGTCCAGGCGCTGGCATTGGAAGTTGAAGCGTGCGGCGCTGCTGTGGGTGATTGCTTCGGCGATGGCGTCGTAGCGCTCGGTATGGCCCAGCAACACCGTCGGGCGGCTCAGGCCGTTGAGTGCCGGGTGGTGTGCGAGGTAGTAGAGGAAGTGTTCGACGGCGCGGGCCTTGTCCATGACGGGTATCCTTCTGTGCCTTGGGTAAGGGGGCAGGTGCCGTGCACAGCACCTGCCGGATGCCTGCCGGGTGTTAGAAAGGCCACATCGCAGTGCCAAAGGGCACAACGGCATCGGCTTGCATCATTTCAACGGCGGCCTCATGGGTCGGCGCTTCAAACCAATCGTCGAGTTGCAGTTCGGTTTCCAGGTCGTTTTCCAGTGCTTGCATGGTATTTCTCCTAGAGGACGTTGTTTGAGAACGGCTTGCCAACGGGCTTCGCTGGCAAGTGAAAGAACCTAGGAGAGAGTGTTTGGAAATGCAAAATATTTATTGACACGGTCTCATTTGAATTTTTTCTTCTGTTTTTTCAGTGTGTTTTTTTATCCAGAAAAAACAGCAAATTGGCTGAACCGATTTTTCAAAAACTTCCCACTGACAGTTTTCCGTTAGCTGACGAAAAAGTCTGCCTGTAACGCTGATTTTCCGGGGTGTAACGTTTAATTTACGAGTTTGTCCGGGTGTTACTGAGTGCCGTCCAGCTGTAAGGATTAGCTTACAGTTTGGTGTGTGCACTCTGTTGGGGCGTGCTGAAGCTGTCGAGCGGTGTACAATGCGCCGCGTTTTACTGTGACCCCCTTGCGTATCCACGCAAAAGGCCAAGACCTCAGGGTTTACCCACCCTGATCACTCCGTGCGGCCACGAGTCGGACGGGTTCGATTTCGTCACAGATAAAAACAAACAGGTGACGCATGACCGTTAGAAAGACGCTGTACTCCTGGTGCCTGCGCTGGGGTTTGAGCGGCGCTGCTTGAGTCGGTAATTCAAGGCAGCAACCTGCATTCGACATTCTCAAACCTTGCGTGAGACCCTTTTCATGAGTGGACCCCAATCTTCTTCAGGCGAGCTGAAACGCGGCCTGAAAAATCGGCATATCCAGTTGATCGCCCTCGGTGGCGCCATCGGCACCGGCCTGTTCCTGGGCTCGGCCGGCGTGCTCAAATCCGCCGGCCCTTCGATGATCCTGGGTTATGCCATCTGCGGCTTCATCGCCTTCATGATCATGCGCCAGCTCGGCGAAATGATCGTCGAAGAGCCGGTCGCCGGTTCCTTCAGCCACTTTGCCCATAAGTACTGGGGCGGTTTCGCCGGCTTCCTGTCGGGCTGGAACTGCTGGATTTTGTACATCCTGGTAGGCATGTCGGAGCTGACTGCGGTCGGCAAGTATGTGCACTACTGGTGGCCAGAGATCCCGACCTGGGTCTCGGCGGCGGCGTTCTTCGTATTGATCAACCTGATCAACCTGGCCAACGTCAAAGTCTTCGGTGAGGCCGAATTCTGGTTCGCCATCATCAAAGTCGTGGCTATCGTCGGCATGATTGCCCTGGGCAGCTATTTGCTGGTCAGCGGCAGCGGCGGTCCGCAAGCGTCGGTGAGCAACCTGTGGGACCACGGTGGGTTCTTCCCCCATGGCGTCGGCGGTTTGGTGATGGCCATGGCGATCATCATGTTCTCGTTCGGTGGTCTGGAAATGCTCGGTTTTACCGCCGCCGAGGCCGATCAGCCACGTACGGTGATCCCCAAGGCGATCAATCAGGTGATCTACCGCATCCTGATTTTCTACATCGGCGCCCTGGTGGTGCTGTTGTCGCTGACGCCGTGGGACAGCCTGCTGGCGACCCTTAACGCGTCCGGCGATGCCTACAGCGGCAGCCCATTCGTGCAGGTGTTCTCGATGCTGGGCAGCAACACCGCCGCGCACATCCTCAACTTCGTGGTGCTGACGGCGGCATTGTCGGTGTACAACAGTGGCACCTACTGCAACAGCCGCATGCTGCTGGGCATGGCTGAGCAGGGTGATGCGCCCAAGGCATTGGCCAAAATCGACAAGCGCGGCGTGCCGGTGCGCTCGATCCTCGCCTCGGCAGCGGTCACTCTGGTGGCGGTGTTGATGAACTACTTCATCCCGCAACACGCGCTGGAGTTGTTGATGTCGCTGGTGGTTGCCACCCTGGTAATCAACTGGGCGATGATCAGCTTTTCGCACTTCAAGTTCCGCCAACACATGAACCGCACCGGCCAGGTGCCGCTGTTCAAGGCGCTGTGGTATCCGTATGGCAATTACATCTGCCTGGCGTTCGTGGTGTTTATCCTGGTGATCATGCTGATGATTCCGGGGATTCAGGTGTCGGTATACGCAATCCCGGTGTGGGTAGCGTTCATGGCGGTGTGTTACTGGATCAAGAACAAGCGCAGTGCTGAAGCCGCATTGACCACGGCAAATGCAGCGCTGAAGTAAGCGACGCTCCATCGGCGATTAATACCCCTCTATTGAGGGGTATTTTTTTGCGATGAGATTCATCGGCTGTTTGCAATAACGCCACTCATGTAGGCGTTCAAGTCGCGAAAATCCTTGACGCTCCAGGCATGCGGCGCAATCTTCACGCCATTGTCTTGCAGGGTTTTTGGGATCAGGTTGCCATTGGGGCGAAGGATCACCGAAGACACAATAACGCCCGGATAATCCGCCAGCCGTTTTTTGAAAGCAGGCGTTGTGAGGTCCGGCGTGGGCGGGCTGCTTTTCCTGGCCAATGGCCCGGAGGCCTTGAGGTCCGGGCCGTGGCACATGGCGCATCGCTGTGAATACAGGTTTTTGCCGTTGGCAGTGTCCGCGACGGACAGTGGCGTTTGAATGAGTGATAAAGTGCCGAGCACAGTGATGAATAGCCTTTTCATATTGCTGCGTCCTTGTTGTTTATGTTGTTGTGGCCCGTTGCCTAAGGTTTTTGATTGATGCTGGTAATTTCCAACAACGTGCACTTGCCCGATGCCGAGATCGAGTTGACCGCCATTCGCGCCCAGGGCGCCGGTGGGCAGAACGTCAAC
This sequence comes from Pseudomonas sp. WS 5532, assembly GCF_012985445.1. Classification (NCBI taxonomy): domain Bacteria; kingdom Pseudomonadati; phylum Pseudomonadota; class Gammaproteobacteria; order Pseudomonadales; family Pseudomonadaceae; genus Pseudomonas; species Pseudomonas sp. WS 5532. Next base: position 2,315 of record NZ_JAAQWK010000015.1, on the reverse strand, counting down.
AAGGTGTCGAGCGCGGTGCACCTGCGGTTTGATATCCCGGCTTCATCGTTGCCGGCGTTCTATAAGGAGCGTTTGCTGGCGCTGCGTGACAGTCGTATCACCAGTGAAGGTGTGTTGGTGCTCAAGGCTCAGCAATACCGCACTCAGGAACAGAACCGTGCCGATGCGCTGGAGCGCCTGGTGGAGTTGATCCTCAGCGCCACCAAGGTCGAAAAAAAGCGCCGCCCGACCAAACCCACCCTGGGTTCGAAAAAGCGTCGCCTGGAATCCAAGACCAAGCGCGGCAGCATCAAGGCCGGGCGCGGCAAGGTCGACTTCTAGGCGCCTCTCGCCTCGCGGGCCTTGGGGGCTTGCCGGTACAGGTAAACACTCAGCAGCAGACCACCGACCGACGCGAGGGCGGCAAACAGGAATATCGACGCAAAGCCGAAGCCTGCCGCCACCGCCCCGGCCAGTGGGCCGGTGATACCCAATGACAAGTCGATAAACAGCGAATAAGCCCCCACCGCCGCGCCACGGCTGGAGGCCGGCACCAGGTTGACGGCTTCTACGCCCAGTGCTGGAAACACCAGCGAAAAGCCAAACCCGCTCAACGCCGCACCGGCCAGCGCCCATTGCGCGTCGGGTGCCAGCCATAGCAACAACAGGCCAAGGGCTTCTACCGACAGGCAGGCAATCGCCACACGAAAGCCGCCGATCCGGTTGATCAAATTGCCGAACAACAGGCGCGCGCCGATAAAACTGGCGCCGAACAGGCTCAATGCCCACACCGCGTTGTCCCAATGCTGGGTGGTGTAATACAGGGTGATAAAGGTGGCGATGGTGCCAAAACCAATCGAACCCAACGCCAGGGCACAGCCGTGTGGCAGTACGCGGCCCAGCACATTCATGAAGGGCAGGCGCACGCCGGCCACAATTGGCGCGGCTTCCTTGTTCCAGGCCAACAGCACGCCGAGCACCGCCAGCAGGATGATGCTGACGCCCATGCTCCACAGCCCCAAGTGGCTGACCAGCAGCACACCCAGCGGCGCACCGATGGCCAGCGCGCCGTAGCTGGCGATGCCATTCCACGAGATGACCTTGGCCGTGTTGGCGGCGCCGACTCGGCCGATGCCCCAGCCGATGGCACCAGAGCCCACCAGGCTTTCCGCGCTGCCCAGCACCAGTCGGCCAATCAGCAGGCTGATCAGGCTGATGCCCGGCAGGCTGGAAAACCACGCTGCCAGCAACATGAACACGCCGCTCAGGCCGCAACCGACCAAGCCGATCAGCACCGCGCGCTTGCTGCCCAGGTTATCGATGATTTTGCCTGCATACGGACGGCTCAGCAGGGTGGCCAGGTATTGCACGCTGATTACCAAGCCCGCGATAACTGCGCCGTAGCCCAGTTGGCTGTGCACATAGCCCGGCAATACGGCCAGGGGAATACCGATGTTGAGGTAGCCGATAAAGGTAAACAGCACGATGGAAACGACTTGCAGCGTGACCGCCATGGGGCGCTGGGTATCTGGCATGGGGGAGGTCCACCGTCGCAGCAGGTAAAGATAGGCTGCTAATGATACCGATGCTTTGGCTTGTGCAGGGCGGTAAAAAGCAAAACGTCAGCTCAAAAAGACATCAGGCTTGAGGCGGGGCCAGCATTTGCGTGGTCACCAGGGCGGCCAAGGCGTTTTCCTGGGTGCCAAAACGCTTGAGCAGCAGGGTTTGTTTGTCGGCGCTGAGGCGGTTCCAGACTTCGATCATCTGCAAGGCAGCGTCCAGTACTGCGGCGTCGGGGGTGTCGGGGAGGGTGTCGGTCATGGCGGGGGTCTCGATGATTCAGGCAGTGTGGAAAGCGCTTGAAGTGCGCTTTCCACACGGTCTGGTACGGCGTCAGTCCTGGCGTTTGCTGTCGACTGGTTTTGCTTCTTTGGCTTCAGGCTGTTTGTCACTGGCCTGCTGCGGTGTTGGCTGCTCAGTTGGGTGCAGGCTTGGGAAGGGGAGATTAGGTATCTCGTGCATCGTCGTCGCTCCTCGCAAGATCTGTTTTATCAATCGCAGGTGATTCCGCGCTCTCAAAAAGCCTTGGCAGGATACAGCACTGAAAATGACAAAAAGAATTTTATGTCGGCGGATGTGCGAATTTTTATTTTTTTGCGCAAGTGGCATGGGGTCGCAGGCTGGGTAAGGGCCGGAGCAACAGCAACAGCGAAGCCATACTCGGTCAAAGGTGGGAGCTGGCTTGCCTGCGATGCAGGCACCTCGGCGTACCCAACACAGCGAGGTGCCTGCATCGCAGGCAAGCCAGTTCCCACAGAAAAGCAGATCTCAGGTGT